>CAZQZX010000464.1:0-1014 GCA_964597885.1 uncultured Planctomycetota bacterium | reverse complement strand
CGGGAAATAGCGTGTTTGCCGCCTTCCAAGGCACGAGTATGGCTTCCCCCCACGTCGCCGGAGTGGCTGCCCTCGTCAAAGCAAGCGGCATCGAGAATCCCGATGAAATTGCCCAAATCTTGAAGGAGTCGGCGCGACCCGTTGCGGAAGACCCCCTCAACCACTTTGGTGCTGGACATCTCGACGCCGCCGCCGCCGTTCAAATGGCCCAAGACGGTCAAATTACCTTCCGCGACTTTTTCCGCTGGCTGGGTAAAAACGGCTATTTGAACCTGCGCTTCTGGTTCGATGGCGGTGCGGTTGCCCTACTGCCGAAAGTCTTGATGGTGCTGGGTTCTTACCTGTTGGCGTGGTTCCTGCGCAACTACTTCCGCTTCCGTTGGAGTTGGCCGCTTGCCACGGGATTAGTTGCTGGCAGTTCCGGACTGTTCTTCCTCAAAGGCTTCTACATCTTCGACTTACCCCAATGGCCGATGCGCGTCATGGGCAGTTCGATTCCCGAATTGGGAACCGCGATTGGCGGTAGCAGTGCCCTTAATCCCCTGTTTGCCAGCGTCTTGATTCCTCTGGGTTTAGTGGCCCTGTTCCTGGGACTGCCGAAGTGGAAGTGGTTTGCCATTGGTACAACCCTGGGCGTGACGGCCTGCTTAGCGGTCAGTGCGGCGATCGATCCATCGGTGTTGTGGTTGGGTGAAGGTGCAGTTGCCCGAGGCTTCCTTGTGGTTAACGCCGTCCTCTGTTACGGTCTCGCCCGACTCTCCCTACGCAGTGCCACGGAGGCAAGTTAATGATAGTTGAAGGAACCATCGAACGGATCGAAATCGGCACGGGAACCTGGGCTTTAAACGCCGATGACGGAACCACCTACGAACTTGATGGCAGTGCCCCGAACGAACTATTACAGCCAAATCTGAAGGTCAAAGTCGAGGGTCGGGTCTTAGAAGATGTCATGACCCTAGCTGCGATCGGTCCGGTGCTGGAAGTGAAGAGGTTTGCGGTTCTGGGATAAGGAAA
>CAZQZX010000463.1:0-1025 GCA_964597885.1 uncultured Planctomycetota bacterium | reverse complement strand
GGCAACATCGGCGGCGGCGGCTTCATGTTGATCTACATGGATGGGGAAGCCTCCTTCGTCGACTACCGCGAGACCGCACCGGGCGCCGCCGATCGTGACATGTATCTCGATGAGAACGGCGATGTTATTGAGGGAGCAAGTCGATTCGGTCATCTTGCCGTTGGCGTGCCTGGCACAGTGGCCGGATTCTGGGAAGCCCACGAACGCTTTGGCACGCTGCCCTGGGCCGACCTTCTCGCCCCGGCTGTCAAACTCGCAGAAGAAGGCTTCGTCGCACCCGAGGAATGGGGCGGCGGCATGTTAACCAGGCTCGAGCGCTACGAAGGCGTTACCAACTTCGCTGACTACTTCGGCGACATCGTCCCGGGCGAGCTGTTTCGTCAGCCCGAACTCGCCGCGACCTTGCAGCGGATTGCCGATGGTGGACACGATGAGTTTTACCGCGGAGAGACCGCGCGCCTGATCGTTGCGGAGATGGAACGCGGGGACGGCCTCATTACTATGGCCGATCTTGATGCCTATGAGGCAAAGTGGCGCGAACCGATTCGGGCCGACTGGCGCGGCTATCACATTCTGTCAGCGCCCCTGCCAAGCTCCGGTGGCTTTGCCCTCGTTCAACTCCTGAAGATCCGCGACTACATAGCGGACAAGTTCACGGATGTTCCGCATAACTCAGCTCAGTACGTGCATCTGGTCGCCGAGATCGAGAAGCGCGTGTTCGCCGATCGCGCGGAGTACCTGGGCGACCCCGATTTCATTGACGATCCGACTGCCTATCTGCTCGACGACGCGTACATTGCGAGTCGCGCCGCGGAAGTCAGCGCTGATGAGATCTCTCTCGATGTCGAGCCAGGCGCCGATTTCGATACGCACGACACGACGCACTACTCAGTGATGGATAAGTGGGGAAATGCCGTATCGAATACCTACACGTTGAACCTTGGCTTCGGCAGCGGCGTGATTGTCGAGGGCGCGGGCTTCCTGCTTAACGACGAAATGGATGACTTCAGTGCCAAACCGGGTGT
>CAZQZX010000462.1:0-1047 GCA_964597885.1 uncultured Planctomycetota bacterium | reverse complement strand
CAGTTCACCTGGGCCTTGTACGAGTTTTTCGGCGCCCTCGAGTTCATGTTCCTCGCTGCGAAGGAACGATCCATACCGGACGAGATCTGGCAGCGATGGTCAGCAGCCACGGCATGGTGGATGTCCTTCCCTGGCGTACGGGAATGGTGGACGGTAAGACCTATCCCGTTTGCTGACAGCTTCTCGGCCTACGTTGAATCCCTGATAGAAGATAATCCAACGGATGAGGAAACGACACGCCGCTACCAGGAGTTCCTTGCGCACGGAAAAGCCCCGAGTAGCGGTATTGGCGTTGAATCCTAGCGGGCAGGAACTCGAGACGTAGAAAGAAAATGCTGTTCGAGACGCGGATTACTGCGGATTCGCGTAAACCTCGCGACCCGCAAAGTACGTCCGATCGACGACCAGATTGCGGAAGCTGATATCCATTGGCTCGGGTACTTTTCCGTTCAACACGACAAAGTCTGCCCATTTGCCTGTCGTGATTGAACCAATCTCGTCTTTCCACGGCGTGAGGTTGGCACCGGCCTGGGTGTATGCGTGCAGCGCTTCTTCAAACGTGACCGACTCCTCCGGGCGCCAGGGCTTGCCGTCGTTGAAGCCGAAGGGACTCACACGGAACACCGCGTCGGCTATTTGCACGAGCGGATTGAGCGGCGACGTCGCGTAGTCTGCACCGAATACCAGCGGCACTCCGGCGTCGAGCATTGACCGCCACACGTAAGCGCGACTCTCACGTGACAGACCGAGCCTGAGCGGTACATAGCCGATAGCATTGGTTGCGTGATTGGGCTGCATCGAGGCAACGACGCCGAGTTCAGCGAATCGCTTCACGTCGTCCGGATGCGCAACTTCGATGTGCTCGATGCGGTTGGGGTACGGGACCTTGTTACCTTTCGCAGCTTCGAACGCATCCAGCGACGCTCGCACCGCGGCATCGCCGATCGAATGTATTGCCACGGGCAGTCCGGCCGCCGTGATCTTGTCGACCTGCACGGCGAGATCCACGGGCTCGGTGATGTACTCACCGCGCCAGCCTTCGCGATC
>CAZQZX010000461.1:0-1108 GCA_964597885.1 uncultured Planctomycetota bacterium | reverse complement strand
CGACGTCGATTGTAGAAGCGTTCGATGTAATCGAACACATCTAACCTGGCTTCAGCTCGAGTACGATAACGACGGCGATAAACACGTTCTCGCTTTAGTAAGCCGAACCAACTTTCCATCGCCGCGTTGTCGTAACAGTTGCCCGTCCCGCTCATCGAACACTCGATGCCGTGGTCATCCAGGAGTGACTGGAAGTCATTACTGGCATACTGACTGCCTCGATCGGAGTGATGCACAAGATCTGAGCCGGGCTTTCGTTGCCAGATCGCCATCATCATCGCACTCATCACCAAGTCACGGTTCAAGCGCTCACTCATTGACCAACCGACAATCGCTTTCGAGTACAAGTCCATGACAGCGGCTAGATACAACCATCCCTCTCCAGTTCGGATATACGTGATATCAGCGACCCAACGTTGATTTGGCTTGTCAGCCGTAAACTCTCGATCCAGCTGATTCGGTGCGACACGGAAGCCATGATTAGACTGTGTTGTCACTCGATACCGCTTCTTTGGACAACCCTTCAGTCCAAGTTCTCGCATCAACCGTGAGATCCTGCGGCGACCAATGCGGAACCCAAGATCCAAGAACTCATCTCTGACTTTACGACTGCCGTAAACACCATCAGATTCTTCGTAGATCTCGACCACCTTTTTCTTGTATCGCTGATCATCCACAGAACGCTGACTGGGTGGTCTTCTCAACCAGGCATAGAAGCCAGTCGGTTTCACTTCAAGAAGGCGGCACATCATGGCTACAGGCAACACATCACGATGATCCGCAATGCATTCGTACTTCACTTGGTTTCCTTGGCGAAGTAGGCCGCCGCGCTTTTTAAAAAATCACGTTCCTTTTTGACTTGAGCCAGCTCGCGACGTAATCGCATCAGTTCTTCATCTCGAGCAACCCCCTGGCCAACAAATGCCTTGCCACCGTGTGCAGCTGCTTCTCGTTTCCACCTGCTCAGCATATTGGCTCTGATACCCAGGTCGTGGGCAACCTGGGCCACTGTTTGACCAGGTTGACTGGCCAGCTCTACGGCCTCTTTCTTGAACTCCGGCGAGTACTTCCTTCTCGATCCCATAAACACCTCCAACGCCATTATGGC
>CAZQZX010000460.1:0-1157 GCA_964597885.1 uncultured Planctomycetota bacterium | reverse complement strand
GCCCTGTTCGGTGGTGACACCGTCACGGAAGGCGCCAGCCAGAGCTTCATCGTCAACGAGCTCTTCGGCACGTTCCGCACGTTCTCGATGGACGGAGCCTGCAACATCACCGGTACGTGGTCGACGGCCTTCGTCGGCACCACGCAGACCGGTTGCGCCGTCCCGAACGGCAGCTCGGCGACCTACTGGGCCGTCGACACCGCCGGCGCCGCGATCAACGAGCACACGACGGGTATCGGTACGGCGACGGGTACGTCCGTCCCGGTCAGTGGTGGTCTCCTCTACGGCTCGCTCGTCATCAACGACCACACCGGTGGTCAGGATGGCTGCTACGACGAGATCGTCAACGACACGTACACCTGCATCGACATGACCGCCACGGGCGCGTTCATCTGCCTCTACGCCAACGCCGACAACACCGGTGGTGGTGCCTTCGGTAACTCGATCGGTGATGCGTTCGATCCGAGCGCCTGCTCGACGACGACGCTCGTCCAGGCGACGGGTACGATCAACGAAGGTCAGGTCAACCGAGTTGGTCAGTACGGCTGTGGTGGTACGGATCCGTCGTGCTCGGATCAGTGGGACGTGGGAACCTTCTCGACGTTCGTCAACGACATCGACGAATACGACTGCAACGGTGAGCCGGGCCTCCTCACGGTCGACAACGCCGGTGGTGCCGTCCTCCTCCTGAAGCAGCCGGTTGGTATCGCCGATTGCCAGGACATCGACAGCGACATGGACCTGCTGTGGGTGAACGCGTCGCAGGGTGGTGTCTTCTTCCAGGTTCCGGTCAACACGGCCGCGCCGATCAGCACCGGTATGCAGAAGACCGCGCTCGGCAACGGCAAGTACGTCTACCACATGAACGCTGGCACGCCGAACAGCGGCACCGTCAGCAGCCTCTTCGACCTCGGCAACCAGTGCTTCCCGTTCATCGGTGGCTCGGCCGTCGTCATTGAGAACAACGTTGGTAAGACGAACCTCGTTGGCTCGACGAGCTACTTCGGTGCCCCGGGCAGCAACCCGGCCAAGGCCCCGACGTTCGTCCGTCCGACCGACGCCGTCGTCGACACGTTCAACATGCCGAGTGGCTCGCAGTTCACCGGTCAGGCCATCCACCTCAACGGTGGTGCGTCGTCGGCCAAGGGTGGCTCGCT
>CAZQZX010000459.1:0-1237 GCA_964597885.1 uncultured Planctomycetota bacterium | reverse complement strand
GATCTGCGCGATCGGCGGCATGAGAGTTTCAGCGAGATTTGCCTAAGGGATAGCTTATCAAGGGGGGTGGCGGTAGCCGGGGGGGATCTTTCAAAGACATTAATGCGTACAAGTGTGTAAGTCCTGTCCCGGTGACTGCCAACCTCGGAGGGGCATTGCCATCCTACCCAGGGATGCCCAACTGCGATCGCAAGCAACGCCCGTGCGGAACCCCAATGACCCTTGAGCCTGCGATCGCGCGTCTCCTGAAATTTACTGAGAACCACCCAGGGAAAAGTCTGGTAAATGGACTACGGTGGGGAAGCGACACCCCCTTGCTGCGGACAGTTTCCATGCATGTTTCCACAACTTCCTTCCATCAGAGCATTCGCCACATTCAAACCCTGGTTAAGTCCTTTCATCCTTTACTAGTGATTGAAACGGTGGAAGAGGAACGAGTGCAGGGGCTGCTCCAGGAAGCCACCCAGGACATCAATCTCTTGTTATTTGAATGGAGTGCGGCCCAGGGGCTGACGCGATCGCCCGGTTCTCAACGGGGGCGCTGGGTCAACGAGTATGCCCCGCCCGGAGGCGCGACGAAACAGACAGCGATCGAAGACACCGCCGATCCTCTGAAAGCGCTGAAACATATTCAGGGGTTGAACCAGCGGGGAATGTATTGGCTCAAGGACTTTGCCACCCACCTTGAAGAGGCAACGGTGGCACGGCAGTTGCGCGAACTGACCCAACTGTTTTCCAAGAATCAAGCATCGATTGTCCTGTCGGGATATGGCGTGTCCCTTCCCCCAGAACTTGCCCACGACGCCGTCTATGTGGATTTAAAGTTGCCAGGGCCAGATGAATTGCAGCAAGTGGTGCGCGAGGTGTTGCGATCGCGCCAACCCAGGGGACAATCGCCCTCGGCTCTCGTCGATACCGACCTCACCGCTTTAGTCACTGCGCTGGAAGGCATGACCCTCAACCAGGCGCGACAAACCATTGCCTATGCAGCGATTGAGGATGGCAAGCTAACCGATGACGACCTCGACCGAATTTTGCATCGCAAAGCCCAAATGATTCGGGAAGGGGGCGTCTTGGAATACTTCCCGGCCCGATCGCAAAAGCCACTGAAATTAGGCGGATTCGCAGGATTGAAACAGTGGCTGAAGAAAGCGCAAATGGGCTTCACGCCGGAAGCTCAAGAACTTAACCTGCCGTCTCCCAAAGGGATCTTAATTGTTGGCGTTCAAGGGTGCGG
>CAZQZX010000458.1:0-1251 GCA_964597885.1 uncultured Planctomycetota bacterium | reverse complement strand
CAGAGAGGATGCCGCCCACAATCTGTACAACCGTCAGAAGTGCGTTGGCCCAGATCGCAATGGAGACGCGGCGGTCCCCTGAGTCCGGGTCAATATGCGCGTGACCGTGATCATGAGGCATGGCGGGTTTCCTCATGTTTGTGGTTGGGTCGTTCCAGGCCGGGGATTTGCGGCACACTGCCGGACCGGATGCGTCGCACCCGTGCATTCATCCAATGGCGTATTACGTGACGATACAACAGGCCCTTTACCAGATTGAAAGACTGCTGATGGTCGGCGTAAAAATCGTCCGGCGAGTCGAAAGTACCAAAGTCCTGAACGATTCCGCTTTCCTGGATGTATGTGTCGCTACCTGTCCACTCCACTGGCGGAGCCTGAAGGCAATCGGTCCCTGCCCCATAACCGCAGAGGCTGGGTGTATCGGAAAATGTGGATTGGAGTGCCGAGAGAAACTCTGCATCCAGTATGAACCCTTCGAGGTTTGCCCAACCCGTCTCGGTCTCCACCTCAACCCATGAGTGAATGATCTCTTCTGGAGCAATCGGATACACGAGTTCGGGCACGACGCCCCGTTGAAGCTCTTTATGAATCGTGAAGCCGTGAAGGCGGCACCGCACACTTACCGCGCGCAACAGGGCCATGAGAAGCGTGCCTTTGGTGTTGCATTGACCAAAACCGTCAGCGAGCACCTCGGCGGCCGAGATGTCGTCAGCGCGGTTGTACCCAAAGGCGATTTCATTGCGGACGAAATCGTAGACAGCGCCGATCCGGTCATGTTGCGAAAGGGCTTTCCACCCTCGGTCCTCGGTCAGTTGTGCAATCGACGGGTGGTCGAAGTTCAGGATTGGGGTTGTTGCCAACAGCCGATCATCAGCGCTCATTTTCATCTCCCCGAATCGTCTTTGAGTAAGATGTAATAGCTACAGTTACTGTAGGTTCAAGATCTAAATTTCTCACTATGTTTAGCACACGCTGTCACAAATCTGATGCGAAAGACCCGCATATTCGCTGCAAACTCATCCCTCTTCTCAGGAGCAAAATTATGAAGACGTTAACAGCGGTATCCGCCCTTGCCATCGCCGTGTCAGGCATGGCGACAGCACAAGACCTGCCGCAGGCAGAAAATGATTGGTTCGTATCCGGCCAAGAGCGTCTGGCCGAAGAGCTGGCAAAACAGCCCAACACCAACCGAGCCGTCAACATCATTTTGATGATCTCTGACGGCAACGGCGTTGGTACAAACTACGCATC
>CAZQZX010000457.1:0-1314 GCA_964597885.1 uncultured Planctomycetota bacterium | reverse complement strand
AGGAATCATTTTCTACCCAAGGATCATACGAACCAAAATTCCAAATATGACCTTCCAAGTCTTTGCAGGTATAGTTCTTACCTCCATAATCCTCGCTTTTCAATTCTAGTATGATTTCGGCACCGTTACTTTTCGCCCTGTTGTAGTGCTCCTCGATCTCATTATCATCGATGATGATGTAAGGGCTTTGGGTCACGAAACCCCAAATCTCCGATGGGTGCTTGATTAGTTTTGAATATGCTGATCCACTGTCTATGGAACCTAACATGATCATACTGCCTTTGTAGGTAAGTTGAGCATGTGCAATATTGCCGTCCTCAGTCTCATAGACAGCATGTTCTTTGAAATCAAAAGCTTTACAGAGCCATTTAATGGCCACTTTGGCATTTTGATAGCTAACACTGGGGATAATTCTTACTTTGTTGTCCATGGTGTTTTATGGCAAATATGGGCATCAGGCCATGTCAATTCTTGGAAAATCACGACATACCGATTTGGCCATCTCTCCATTCATGTCCGGCCGCGTTTCCTGAAAAATAGTCTTTGGGGTTATGTCCGGAGAATTTTTTAAAGTCATTCGCAAAATGAGAATGATCATAGTAGCCATTTTCCAGCGCAATCTGGGTTAAAGATTTGTTTTGGCTTTTGTATTCATCTGCCGCACTCTGAAAGCGCACGATTCGTTCATACATTTTTGGACTAAAGCCGGCAAACCATTTGAATTTTCTTTCAAACTGCCTCCTTGAAAGACAACACTCTTGGGCAAGATGATCGATATTAACCTTGCCTGTGGTGTGAATAATGGAATGAATTACCTGATGTATTGTCTTGTCCCTTTTTTCACGGGCCCTAACTTTTCTTTCCAGGAATTTTGTGATAATGCTCACTCTTTCAGCATTGTCTCTGGAAGTCATCATTTTTTCTTCTAACTCTTTTCCTTCAATACCAAGAAAAGTGGTTAGATCTGGTATTTCATTACTTAGCTCATCAGTTGGCATGGCAAACAGTGCTGGTATGGCAAACGGATAGAAATACGCACCGAATATTCCAAAGGCAGAATTACAGGAATAAATCTGATAGCGGGAAGAAGTGCCTCTTATGGCCGAAAGGGCAGTTGAGCATTTGCCCTGTGGTTTGATTTCATCAAATGCTCCCCGGTAATGAAAGATTAGCTCTATTCCACTATCAGCCAGTGATCTATGCTCATAAGGTTGATCACTATCCAAGGTCCAGAAGAACTGGACATATTCAGCAAGCACACCACTTGGAGGAATGATTTGGTACTCAACTTTCACTTAGATGAATATACTGAAA
>CAZQZX010000456.1:0-1330 GCA_964597885.1 uncultured Planctomycetota bacterium | reverse complement strand
GACGTACGAGCAGTGGCACGTCGGTGAGCGTCTCGGTGGATGGATTGGTGATCGTCAGCGACCGGCGATAGGTCCAATCGGTCAGGTCCCAGTCCGCGTCCGTCGCCACGCCGGCCCCGCCGCCGCTCGAACCGTTCAGCAGGGTAAATCCGATCGGCGTGCTTTCCGCGTCGAAGTTGGCGCAGGCGAAACCGGCCCAGAACACGCAGATAAGCGAAAGGATGTATAGAATGCGGTTCGCCATGGGATTCGAGTCGGAAGACGCTGGTCTCATGAGACTACCGGAAGCCGAAAATAGAAACAAGAGTTTTTCGATGCACCATGCGCGTGGTTACGTCGCCTGGATCGGCATTTGGAATAATGGAACCCGGGAAGGGTGGCGCAATCCGCGGTCGCGCGGCAGTCAGTACAATGGCGTGAGCCAGTCGCGGTAGTCGTCGTTTTCGCCGTGGACGACGGACATGTAGAGGTCGCGCAGCTTCTGGGTGACCGGTCCGATCTCCCCCGTGCCGACCACGCGCCGGTCGACTTCGGCGATCCAGGCAACCTGGGCGCCCGTGCCGCAGAAGAAGGCTTCGTCGGCGATGTAGAGTTCGGCCCGGGCGATATCCCGTTCGACGATTTCCAGGCCTTCGCGCCTGGCGATTTCGATGATGCTGCGGCGTGTGATGCCTTCCAGGACCGAACTGGCCACGTGAGGCGTGATCAGTACGCCGTCGCGGACCAGAAAGATGTTCTCCGCGCTGCCTTCGCTCACGAAGCCGCGGCTGTCCAGAAAGATGGCTTCGTCGAACCCGTTCTGCACGGCTTCCGATTTGGCCAGCGCCGAGTTGACGTAGCCGCCGCCGACTTTCGCGCGCGTGGGGATAATGTTTTCGTCGATCCGCCGCCAGGAGGAGACCATCACGCGCATGCCACGGTTGGTGTCGAGGTAGTCGTCCAACTGCAACGTGTACATGGCGAAGTCATCATCTACGTCGTGCAGGCGCGGAGAGAGTTGCAGCGCCGACTTATAAATGAAGGGGCGATAGTAGACGTTGGCGCGGTATTCGTTGCGGCGTCCCAGCTCCACGGTGATTTTGCGCAATTCGTCCGCGCTCACGGGGCACTGCATCTGCATCACGCGCGCGCTTTTCAGCAGGCGCTGCACGTGGCGATCGATGCGAAAGAGATAGACGTTGTCACGGTCCTTGTTGTAGTACCCGCGCATCCCGCCGAACACCATGGTGCCGTACTGGAGGGCGTGGGTCATGATGTTGATATTGCATTCCGACAGCTTGCGGTACTGGCCCTGGTGGTAGGCGATGCTGTCGTGTAGGGAAAGAGTGTA
>CAZQZX010000455.1:0-1356 GCA_964597885.1 uncultured Planctomycetota bacterium | reverse complement strand
ACCAGCGAAGCGCCACGTGTCGTTGTACGTCCAGTCGACGTAACCGTACACAGCGTCAGTCATCGTCGCAGCGATGTAACTTTCCTGGTTCGTACCCTGACGATCGAGACGGAAGTTGTTATCCGGATTCAGAATGTTCTCGTCGGAGAACACCTGGTCGATCGGTTGCTCGAGGATGGACGGATCGTCCACATCCAGCGGTCCGATACTGAACTCGAGCTGGCGGTAGGTCCGCACTTTCTGATCGTGACGCGTACCACCCGAGAATTCGACGTAGTTGCGGCCGAACTCCACGGGAATCGTGAACGACCAGCCATAGTCCTCAACCTCGTCATTCAGATCGGTGAACCGATACAGGGATGCCCGGTTGTTCAGGCCGACCTCTTCGTCGAGCGTCTCACCCGTACCCGGTGCCGTGACGGTACCGAGCGTTACGTCGACCTGGTTGGGAATATCGGTCGTTGCGCGCGAGTCCGAATACCACCATTCGATCTTGGTTTCCTCGGGCAGCCAGCCGGCAAGAGAATCGACAAAACCGAAACGCTCGCGCGTATCTGCGCCGAGGAAGTGGGTACCACGAATCTGATTCGTAACAAGCACGCGCTCTTCGAACTGGAACCGGTAGTTACGAAAGCCCTGTTCATCGGAGACTTCGCGGTTCTCGTTGAAGAAGTCATTGACGGCCGTTTCGTCGTCCGTATTGCGCAGCCACAAGGTTGTCGTCTCGATCTCATGGTCATCCATGAAACGGGCGCCGAATGCGGCTGTGCTCGACAGGTTTGTGGCGCGGGTCGTCTCGCGTTCGGTGTCGATACGCTCGGTCGGGAAGGCCGCATTTCGGCGGAAAGCCGTCTGCGTGCGCCATTCCTGCTGGTAGGTACCGCCCAGCAACGCCCCGACCTCCCAGTCATTGCCGATCAGCCAGTTGTTACCGATGCTTACCTTGGCGTTGTAGTCCAGCGGCACGTCCTTCTCGCGAACCACGAAACTGCGGTTCAGCTGGGTGGCGAGAGTGCGATTCACCAGTTCTGCGTCAGCCAGCGTTGCGTTGGGATCCTGTCGCTGCAGCTGGATGCGGATGTCCTCTACCCCGATCTGTCCCTGGAATCGAGCCACCTCGTTCAGGAAAGACTGGGGCAGAGCGCGCGTACCATCGTCGGTACCCAAACTGTCGTCACCGCCGCCCGGATAGGTCAGGCCGTTGTCTGCGTTGAGATCGTTATAGCCGGTACCGAGTTCAACCTGAAACAGGAAGCCGTCCGGAATGCTGCGGGTTCGAATGTCGACGTTGCCACCGGCAAAGTTGGCAGGCAGGTTCGGAGCCCACGCCTTCTGCACGCGCAGTGATTCGACAAT
>CAZQZX010000454.1:0-1380 GCA_964597885.1 uncultured Planctomycetota bacterium | reverse complement strand
TCACCTGCATCATGCAGAATTGTGAAGCATGGGTATTACCTCAAGCTGCAGCCTGGGAAATCTGAACTGCCCCTGCCTGTCCTGCATTCCAGACCCACTGAGAAACTGTACACTTTGTTGGAACAATATGAACAGTTGGGTGCTGTGTACAAAGTCAGCAATAGGCCCCTTGCTGCTTGCAGGCAGAGGGCCATTGACAAGGCATGAGGGAAGAAACTGAGACTGATCAGCAATTTGATTCCCCTGAATGAATTCATTGTGCATCAACACTGCCAGTTTCCAGGGCCACGGGATGTGGCCAAAGTTGTGGCTGAACATAAGTGGTGGGGCTTCCACCACTGACCTGGAGCATGCTTATTTGCATGTGCCCATGGAGGTGCACAGCCAGGCCCTGTTGGGTGTGATGACACAAGGTCAGTTTTGGCAATTCAGCAGCTTGCCCTTTGGGTTACAGTCTGCCCCTGCAGTTTTCCAGAGGCTGGTTGTGGACAGCCTCAAAGTGTGGATGGCCTCCAACCCTGAGGCCGTGGTGTACATTTACCTTGATGACATTCTGTGCTTGGGGAAAACCAAAGGGGACTGTGCGAGGTTCACCCACAGTCTCAGGGAGAGACTTGTGGAGCTGGGGTGGACTTTGAACTGGGCAAAGTGCACCAATCCCAGTAAACATTTCCAGTGGCTTGGTTGGGTGTGGGACACCACCAAAGCCCTGGCCAGGCCCTGCAAAGAGAGAAGGATAAGACTTCACAGCCTGGCCAAGACACTTTCCACCAGAACTCATTGCAACTTGCGGGAGTTGCAAAGTCTGCATGGCATGGTGTCCAGCATGAGCCTGCTGGACTGTGGTGTGATGAGGCACTCAAGGGAGATTGCTCAGCTGATTAGGGTTCATGGGCCTGAGGGCCCCTGGGAGAGGAACATTCTTTCCCCCAAAGAAGTGTGCAAGAACCTGATGAAGTATGCATCAAGAACACCTTGGACTGAACTGAAGCCCAAGCATCCTGAGTGGGTGCTGCAGACAGATGCCTCACCCACTGGGTGGGGTGTGGTGGTGGAGAAGTGTCCTGATTGGTACTCAGGACCCATGCATGGTTATGGACACTGGCCACCTGAGCTGGCTGAGGCCAGGATTGAGCTCCTGGAGCTGAAGGCAGCTGGGTATGGTGTGGATTTCCCAGCTGTGGCTGGGGCTGCCCATGCTGCTGTTGTGGTGAAAGTGGACAGTACTGTGGCCCAGTCCTACCTCCACAGGCTCAAATCTGGGAGGATCAAATCCCTTCACAAAGTGACTGAGGGCATTGCAAAGGTAGCTTGCAAGCAGCACCTTACAGTTTTTGCTGAGAGGGTGAGTACCAAAGACAATTTGGCTGATTCATGGTC
>CAZQZX010000453.1:0-1411 GCA_964597885.1 uncultured Planctomycetota bacterium | reverse complement strand
GTCGCCATTGAGGTCGGACGCGAGGATTCCGAGCGGACTCTCGCCGACCGGCACGCGGGCCACCTCGTTCAACCGGATCTGGGCCGCGGCCGTTCCGGTCAAGATCGAAACGCAGACGAGCACGGAAATACCGAAGCTGCTTCGAAGCATGGTCTTATCCTCCGTTTTCTCGGGGTCCGGTGCGTGCGGTCGGTGCCGCTACCCCGATCGTAGTGCCTGCGCACGCCATTTCAAGTCAGGAATGGGATAGGCGGTGTCCTTTCTCCATGACGGCACCGGCGCGCGGGATTTGCAAAGCTTCGCGCTCCAGCGTCATCGCAAGCCCGAGACGAATCGAAGAAACGGAAGCTCGATGCCCGAAGGACCGGAGATCCGCCGCGCCGCGGACCGCATCGCGAAGGTGCTCGACGGCAAGGTCGCCGAAGAGGTGTACTTCGAGCAGCGAGGCCTCCGTTCGTTCGAGAATGTCCTCGCCGGAGAACGGGTCGAGCGGGTGACGAGTCGGGGCAAGGCGCTGCTCACGCGGTTCGATTGCGGGCTGAGCCTCTATTCGCACAACCAGCTCTACGGGCGGTGGTACGTGATGCGCCGCGGCCGGAAGCCGAAGACCAACCGGACGCTGCGCGTGGCGATCCACACCTCGACCCACAGCGCGCTCCTCTACAGTGCCTCGGACATCGCGGTGCTGGACGAGGCGGGCCTGGGCGCGCACCCGTACCTCACGCGTCTCGGTCCCGACGCGCTCGATCTCGACGTCGAGTGGCGGGATGTGGCGGCGCGCCTGCGAGACAAAGCCTTCCATCGACGTCGTCTGTCGGCGCTCTACCTCGACCAGTCCTTCGTCGCCGGCATCGGCAACTACCTTCGTTCGGAGATCCTCTTCGACGCGCGGCTCGAGCCGACGCTTCGCCCATGCGATCTCTCGCGCGCCGAGGTCGGCCGCCTCGCCCGCAGCACGCTCTCGATCACGCGACGTTCGCTCGAGACCGGCGGTATCACGAACCCGCCGGGACGCGTGCGCGCCCTCAAGGCGGACGGCCTCACGCGACGGCGCTACCGCTTCGCGGTGTTCGGGCGAACGAACCAACCCTGCTATCGATGCGACTGGCCGATCGAGCGCATCGAAGCGGGATCGCGGCGGCTCTACCTGTGTCCGAGCTGCCAGCCGGAGCGGCTCGCGTGACAGAGAGAACGAGGCCCGCGAGCGATGTGCCCGCGAGCCTCGTGGATGTCGCGTGGGTGTTGCCTGTTGTCTGCGGTCGCTACTCGATGCGGACGACCGCCGAGTTGGTGACGCTGACTCGCTTCGGGCTCGCCGAGGCGAGGTCGAGGATGACGCCGTGGAAGGTGACGAGCGTGCCGACCTTCAGGTTGACGTCGTCTCCCGTCGGTAGCGACAGGAAGTCGGCCG
>CAZQZX010000452.1:0-1501 GCA_964597885.1 uncultured Planctomycetota bacterium | reverse complement strand
AGCGGTGTCGCCGGATTGACGACCGGGGGCGGCGGTGGGGGTGGTGGAGGCGGTGGTGGTGACGGCGCCGGGTTGCCGCCACCACCACCCCCACCGCCGCAGCCGGCGAAGAGGCCGCTCAAAATGAGAAGTGCGACAGACTTTTTGAACACGGACATTCGGACACCACTCCCTGGCAATGCGTTTCTGTGTCTGGTCTCTGTAGCACAGATAAGCACAGGGTCACAACGCCGTTTCCGCCGGTACCGCCGTCCGTTTCGCCGCCGATGTCTGCCTGGGGAGTTGCCGGCGCAGGCGTTTTCCCGCCTACCACAATACCTATAAGGATTAGTCCGAATTGCCCGCGGCGCCCCAAATGCGACCATTGCGGTATGAACAGGCGCCTCCTGAGCTACGTGCATGGCACGTCAATGGAGCCGCTGACAGGACTCACGGTCGGCGGTGTGCTGGACCATACCGCCGCGACCTGGCCTGATTTCGATGCGGTCGTCGTGCCGAACGAGGGCATTCGCTGGAGTTGGGGAGAACTCCAACGCGAGGCCAAGCACCTCGCCGCGGGGCTGCTCGCGAGTGGTCTCGAGCCCGGCGATCGCATCGGTATCCTGGCCCCCAACCTGGCTGAGTGGGTGGCCGTGCAGTTCGGCACGGCCTACGCAGGCCTCATCCTCGTCAACATCAATCCGGCCTATCGCACGGGCGAACTCGAGTACGCGCTGAAGAAAACCGCGTGCCGGGCGATCGTGACGATCCCGGAATTCAAGACGAGTGACTACCTCGCCATGCTTGGCGAGATCGTGCCCGAGCTCGCCACCGCCACGCCCGGCCGGCTCGAATCCGACAAGCTTCCGTCGATGAGACTCGTCGTGACGCTCGGTAACGAGACCTACCCCGGCACCCTGCGCTATGCGGACATCATTGCCGCGGCCGACGCCGGAAGTCTCGAAAGGGTGGACGGGATCGCCGCTACGCTCGATAGCGACGACCCCATCAACATCCAGTTCACGAGCGGCACGACGGGCTCACCAAAAGCGGCGACGCTGACGCACCACAACATCGTCAACAACGCGGCGCTGTCGGCGGGCATCCTCCGCTTCACCGAGAAAGACCGCCTGTGCATCCCCGTGCCGATGTACCACTGCTTCGGCATGGTGCTCGGCGTGCTGCTGTGCGCGACTCGCGGCGCAGCGATCGTCTTCCCGTCGGCGGGCTTCGATGCCGACGCGGTGCTCGATGCCGTCGAAGCCGAGCGCTGCACGGCGCTGCATGGCGTACCGACGATGTTCATCGCCGAGCTCGATACCGAGAACTTCGAAGCGCGCGATCTCTCGTCGCTACGCACCGGGATCATGGCCGGCGCACCGTGCCCGGTCGAACTCATGCATCGCGTCATCGACGCGATGAACCTTTCCGAGATCACGCTCGGTTCCGGCATGCCCGAGACGGGCCCCGTGTCGACGGAGCCCGCCATGTCCTATCTTTCAGACGCCGAAAGCCGTGAGAT
>CAZQZX010000451.1:0-1509 GCA_964597885.1 uncultured Planctomycetota bacterium | reverse complement strand
GGGTGGCCTCACCCATCCGTAATGAAAGATTCGGGCGTATATCCGGGCCACTTTCAGCTTTTCAGAGTGTTCCTTCTTCCGAAAGTCATGAAATGACTGATCAAATTGACTGAATCTCCGGAATGACTGAGCATCTTTCCAGGAATGAATCTGAGGGTCATTTCTGATAATGCGTATTTCCCTGGGATACCAATTATGCGCCTGATGATGATGATGATAGTCGCCCCAAAAATGTAGATACTCGAAAAGTAGTCCTTCAATCTCGGCATCGTTGAGATACCTATGACAGGCTTCTTTTATTCGATCATGATCATTCTCATGCACTACCTCATCATTTTGCAGATAAAACAACCAGTCCCCTTTGCATGCCTGTTTAGCCAGGTCTGTTTGCTGAGCATATACGATGTTATTTGGATACTGCTCAATATCCCAGGTTGTATCAATTATTCTGATCTTATCCGATCCGATT
This sequence comes from uncultured Planctomycetota bacterium, assembly GCA_964597885.1. Taxonomy (GTDB): domain Bacteria; phylum Planctomycetota; class JACOTG01; order JACOTG01; family JAUIME01; genus CAZQZX01. Next base: position 1,040 of record CAZQZX010000451.1, on the reverse strand, counting down.
GACTCAATTTCGGACCTCGTCTCATCATCGGGATCACAATCGCCCAAAGCCACAATAAACTCATCTACTAAAGGCAGTATTGATAAAATAGATTCCTTTATCGGGAAATAGTATTTATGAGAATTTCTGGCAAAAGTGAATCCGGAAATGATCATTGGGACGAATATCGAATTAAGAAAATCGAATATTGAATGACTAAAGGATATAACTTACACTTGATATTCGACATTTAGTGTTCAATATTCGATATTCATTCCATGTTTATCAAGAAATCACTGCATCCTCTTCTACCCAAACAATACAATTTTGGAAAGCGGCGTGATTCATTCCGAAAAACACTTAGTCTCTTAAAAGACCGTGAAGCCAAAATCTTGGTGGAAACCGGTTCCGCCAGGTACGGATTGGATCAGACCAAAAGTGACGGTGCCTCTACCTTGGTATTTGGGGCCTGGGCCCATCAAAACGATGCTACCCTGTACTCAATAGATTATGATACACAAGCATTGGCCATGGCCAAGAAAGCCGCTCTCTCCCTGGAAATACATGATTCCATTGAATTTATTAACGCCGAGTCGACGGCCTATCTGGGAAATTTCTCTCAAGTTGTTGATTTCCTTTACCTCGACAGTTTCGATTATGACAAAAAGGATCCTCAAGAACAAAAAAAGTGTCAGGAACATCATTTATGGGAGTTCAGGTCGGCACAGAATCAACTTCATGACGACAGCCTGGTGCTGATTGATGACTGTAAACTTAAAGGGGGTGGAAAGGGTAGAATGGTGATTGATTTAATGAAACAAAGGGGGTGGAAAGTGGTTTATAACGGGTATCAGGTACTACTATCAAAATAAACTTTAATGGATCGGCTTCTCATAAACATTTGCTCTACAAACCTCGCAGCAAGTAAGGATTTTTACGCCAGGTTATTTGACTTCAACGTAGATTTCGACAGTGACTGGTTCGTTCATCTGGTTTCCCAAAACAAGAACCTGGAATTGGGGATAATTGACGCTAAAAGTGATGTCGTACCTCCTGGCTTG
>CAZQZX010000450.1:0-1511 GCA_964597885.1 uncultured Planctomycetota bacterium | reverse complement strand
CTCATGACTCGAGGCTCGAATCCCTCAAAGCTTGATCGTCTGTTCCTTCCTGAGGAACACGACTCGGCCTTTCTCCATGGAGATGACGATCTTGCCGTAAAACTCGTCGTCGATCAGCTTTTTGATCTCACTGAAGTACTTCTTGTTCTGTTCGGCTTTGTCCATGGCATCTGGGTCGTACCATTCCTGGGCCTGCCACTAGCGGTGACGGGACGCGCAAGCCAACCGAGCGCAAACTTCCCTTCCCCGGCTCTTGCCCCGATTCGTCCCTTCTCCACACCCGGAATCGCACTCGTGTCTCGCGACTCGATCCGGATTTGGAGATCCGAAACGCACTGCCTCCATGGAACGCACCCACGCTGGGCGCGCACACGGCAGTCCGAGACTGCACGGAAGCGACCCCGACCCAGCGCAAACTGCATTCCATGAAAGCCCGGACGCTTCAGAGGACCGCTTGCCCTGTGATGCCCGGAGCCCTCCAATGTTCACAAACCCAAGGGAGACTTCACCGAAGAAGTCTGACTGTCATCGAGAGAAACTATCGATGATGAGGGCTCGGCCGACGAGGGGTGTGTCGAGAAAAGTGCACAGCCTGAGATGTCTTCCGAATCCCCTTTACACTAACCGCAAGAGAGCGCAGGTCTTGGCGGACGTTCAGAGAAATGAACGCACGTCCACCACTCGCTACGCAACCTCCCTTAAGATGCAAGTCCACTCCTTATATGAAATCGCCCATGGGGTGTCAAAAGGAAAACGGAAAAAGGAGAGGACCTTGAAAGTCCGCAGGGTCCTGTTTCAATAGGGCCTTATGAGAAAAAGGTCCCTGCGGGACGAGCCAGATCGCGGCCCCTCCGACTGGGTCCCCGACTTCCGCGAACACCTGTCGCTCGACAGCTCGGCATCGGCAACGACGAGAGACGCTTACGTCGCCGACGTCACCCGATTCCTCGCCTGGTTCCACGTCGAAAACGACGGGCCGGACCGACGCGACGGCGACTCCGACCGGCGCGAATCCACCCCATCATGGCCTGATCGGCGGGACCTCCGCGAGTTCCTTCGCCACGAAAGGAACCGGGGTCTCGCCCCCTCGTCGCTCGCGCGCCTCGTATCCGCCGTCCGGAGCTTCTTCCGGTTTCTCGTCCTGGAGGGGGTCCTGGAGCATGACGTGACCTCTCGAGTCCCCACGCCCAAGCGCTGGGGATACCTGCCGTCGCCTCTGTCAGAGGCGGAGGCCGGCCGGTTGGTCGACGCTCCGAGCCCCGAGACGCCGTACGGGATTCGCGATCGAGCGATTCTGGAGCTGCTGTACGGTTCCGGACTGCGGGCGTCCGAGCTGACCGGGATCGGCCGCATCGACGTCTTCTCGGAGCTTCGATGCCTGCGAGTGATGGGGAAGCGCTCGAAGGAGCGGATCGTCCCTCTCGGGAGCCATGCCCGCGATGCGCTGGAGCGCTACCTAACCGAAGCCCGGCCGCGATTCGCCCGCCGAGGCTCGCCCGACCACGTCTTCC
>CAZQZX010000449.1:0-1518 GCA_964597885.1 uncultured Planctomycetota bacterium | reverse complement strand
AGGGATCGCGATCGCGGACGGCTACGATCCGATCGTGTACACCGCGCTCGGCTACCTCCACGAGCGGGCGTATCGCATCGACCGCGCCATCGAGTCGTTTCGCGAGGCACGAACCATCGAGCCCGGGCTGGGATTGGCGTGGGTGGAGGAAGTGCGCCTGCTCGTCGGGGCCGGTCGGCCGGACGCCGCGAGAGCGACCGTTCGCGAGCTCGTCGACGCCACCGACGTTCGCGATCCGGGTCACACGCGCGAGCTCTGGCAGCGACTCGCGGCCAGCATGCGCGACGTCGGCGACGAGGATCTCGCGCGAGCCTCGACGGCACGCTCGCTCGCCGTTCCCGAAGGCGCTCGCCGTCCTTGACGCCCGGAAATCGCCTGTCGTACAATCCGCGCGTGAGGGGGGATCCCACTCCTCGATTTCATCCCGACCCCGACAGGAGGCAGTCCATGAAGTTCTTCATCGACACGGCCAATATCGACGAGATCCGCGACGCGAAGGACCTGGGGATTCTCGATGGTGTCACCACCAATCCCAGTCTCGTCGCGAAGACCGGCCGGCCGTTCCGCGAGGTCGTGGAGGAGATCGTCGCGCTCGTCGACGGGCCGGTGAGCCTCGAGGTCGTGGCTACGGATCGCGAGGGAATCGTGCGCGAGGGACGCGAGCTGATGAAGATCGGCGACAACGTCGTCGTGAAGGTCCCGCTCATCAAGGAAGGCCTGAAGGCCGTCCGCGACCTCACGGACGAAGGCATCAAGACCAACGTCACGCTGTGCTTCTCGCCGACGCAGGCGCTCCTTGCGGCGAAGGCCGGCGCGTCCTACATCAGCCCGTTCATCGGGCGCCTCGATGACCGGTCGCACCGCGGCATGGACATGATCGAGGAGATCCGCACGATCTACGACAACTTCGACTTCGACACCGAGATCCTGGTGGCGAGCGTGCGCCATCCGCTGCACGTCCTCGATGCCGCGCTCGAAGGCGCCGATGTCTGCACCATGCCCATGAACGTGTTCGACGCGCTGGTGAAGCACCCGCTCACCGATAGCGGGCTCGCGGCGTTCCTGAAGGACTGGGAGAAGGTACCGGACCAGCAGATCGCGGGCGTCTGATCGGTCGAATGCGGGTCGATCAGGGGGCGGGCGGGGCCCCGTCGAACGACGGCGACCGGTGCTCGGCTCGGATGACGGTGTGGATGCCGCCGCGGACGTAGAAGTCGGCCTCGAGCAGCATCCAGCGGGGCGCACAAGCGGCCACGAAGTCGTCGAGGATCCGATTGGTGACCGCTTCGTGGAACGCGCCCTCGTCCCGGAAGCTCCAGAGGTAGAGCTTCAGCGACTTCAGCTCGATGCATTTTTGGTCGGCGATGTAGCGCAGGCGCAGGGTGGCGAAGTCCGGCTGGCCCGTCTTCGGGCAAAGGCACGTGAACTCCGGGCACTCCATGCGGATCTCGTAATCCCGTCCGGGATTGGGGTTGTCGAACGCCTCGAGCTCTTTGCTCGGCTGGCTGGGCATCGGAA
>CAZQZX010000448.1:0-1526 GCA_964597885.1 uncultured Planctomycetota bacterium | reverse complement strand
TCCGACGAGAGCTCGAGAACACCAGCTCGGACTACGATGCCGAGAAGCTGCAGGAGCGTCTCGCGAAGCTCGCCGGGGGTGTGGCGCAGATCAAGGTCGGCGCCGCGACCGAAGTCGAGATGAAGGAGAAGAAGGCCCGCATCGAGGACGCACTGCACGCCACGCGCGCCGCGGTCGAGGAAGGCATCCTTCCGGGCGGTGGCGTCGGGCTGATCCGCGCCTCGGACGCCCTCAAGAGCCTCAAGATCACGGGTGACGAAGCGCTCGGTCTTCAGATCATCGCGAAGGCCCTCGAAGCCCCGCTTCGCCAGATTTCCGAGAACGCGGGAGTCGACGGCGGACTCGTCGTGAAGCACGTGCGTGAAGGCAAGAAGAACTGGGGCTACAACGCGGCCACCGACGAGTACTGCGACCTGGTCGACTCCGGCATCATCGACCCGACGAAGGTGACCCGCTCGGCGCTGCAGAACGCGGCGAGCGTCGCCTCGATCCTCCTGACGACCAACGCGATCGTCAGCAACGTGCCGGAGCCGGAAGGCAAGGAAGTCGCCGGCATGGACGAGTACGGGGAAGACTACTAGGCCGAAACACAACCGAACGCTCCCCACATTGCGGGACGCGATATCGAGGAGTTACGAGACATGAAGATTCAGCCGCTGGATGACCGCATCCTGATCCGCCCCCTCGAGTCCGAGGAAATGACCGAGGGCGGCATCGTTCTGCCGGGCGCCGCGCAGGAAAAGCCGCAGAAGGGAATCGTCGAGGCCGTCGGCCCCGGCAAGTTCGACAAGAAGGGCGAGCGCATCCCCTCCTCCGTCAAGAAGGGCGACACCATCATGTACGGCAAGTACGCCGGCTCCGACGTCAAGTACGGCGACGCGGAGTACAAGATCCTCAAGGAGTCCGAGCTGCTCGTGAAGTTCGAGTAGAACTGTTGCGCCGTGTCGCGATTACGCGCGAACGGTGTTTCGAATAAGGAGTGCGAACATGGCAAAGCAGTTGATGTTCTCGGATGATGCCCGCCGCAAGATGCGCGATGGCGTCAAGCAGCTCGTCGACGCGGTGCGCGTCACGATGGGCCCCACCGGGAAGCACGTGATCCTCGACAAGTCCTACGGCAGCCCCGTCGTCACGAAGGACGGCGTGTCGGTCTCGAAAGAGGTCGAGCTGAAGGATCCGTTCGAGAACATGGGCGCCAAGCTGGTCAACGAGGTCTCGTCGAAGACTTCGGACAAGGCCGGCGACGGCACCACCACCGCGACGGTTCTCGCCGACGCGATCTTCAGCGAAGGTCTGAAGGCCCTCTCGGCCGGCATCAACCCGATGTCGATCAAGCGCGGCATCGACAAGGCGACCGACATCGCCGTCGAAGAGATCCAGCGTCTTTCGCGCCCCGTGAAGGGCACGCAGGACATCACGCAGGTCGCGGCCATCTCGGCCAACAACGACCCGTCGATCGGCAAGATCCTCGCCAGGTGCGCGCCGATCAAGGTGCGCTGCCTTATCGTCAGCGCAAAATGATGATA
>CAZQZX010000447.1:0-1538 GCA_964597885.1 uncultured Planctomycetota bacterium | reverse complement strand
GCGTGACGTCTTCTCGCGTTGCCTGCGAGATCCGGAGCCCGTGGTCCGCCGCGCCGCTGCGGAGGCCGTCGTCTCCCGTGGGGGAAGTCCGCCGATCCTCGAGGCGATCCAGGCCTCGACACCCCTGCCGAGGGTCCTGCGTTCCTGGGACGGACGGGCCGCGAGGGTCCGATTCACGACCGATCGGGGGGACTTCGTCGTCGAGGTCTTTCCCGAGGCGCCGGTACACGCCCGGGGGCTGGTCGAGCGCGCGGCGGCCGGATTCTACGACGGTCTGCCGTTCCACCGGGTCGTGCCGAACTTCGTCGTCCAGGGTGGTGACCTACGAGGGGACGGGTGGGGCGGACTCGATTTCTTCGTACGTGACCAGTGGAGCCGGCGAGCTTTCGACGCCTTCACGGTCGGGATGCCGACCGCGGGCAAGGACACCGGAGGCTGCCAGATCTTCGTGACCCACCTGCCCACGCCCCATCTGGACGGCCGCTACACCGCATTCGGTCGAGTCGTCGAGGGTTTCCCCGTCCTGATGGCCATCGAACGTGGCGACCGAATCCTCGCAACCTCCATCGAGCGTGACCTTTCGGGCCATCCGTCCCGCTGATCGAAGGCGTGGGGGAGCCGGTCGTTGGCCCTGGGGGACACCCGGCTCGAGCTTGAAGGAAAAACGGGGCCAAATCCCCGTTTCGGCCGTTCGAGCCCGCCTCACGCCCTCGACGACCAAAAAAATGCACGCCGTAAAGTGCTCCCATGAAATGGCTTGCAGGTCGCTGCTCGATTTATTCGACGAACTCCGAGAGAAGCACGCAAAAACGCCTTGACTCACTCCGATAACTGAGTACACTTGCGCCACGTTGTCCAGCTTGTACAGTGCGGGTCAACGCGCAAGGGAGTCAGAGTCACCCGCTGTTCGAAATGGCAAACCGCTCGAAAGGGCGGGACGCAAAGCGTCGGGCCTAAACCTCGGAATGGGGCAGGGTTGCCGTGCTGCCGAAGACAGTGATGAACACGCCGGACGGGCGTGTTTTGTCCCTCCTTCGTCTGCCAGGCCGCCCTCTCGGGAACCAAGGGAATCGAAGGAGAGGCACATGCACGGGACCGCGATCGCCACGAAGCCGGAAGCCGCCGTCAAGACGTCCCCGAAGCGTAAGGGAGAAGCCGATCCGATCTGGGAGACCTACAAGAAGACGCGGGATGAGAACCTCCGCAACGTCTTGATCGAGCGGTACATGCCGCTGGTCCGCAGCATCTCGGAACGCCTCCTCACGACACTCCCCAAGTCGATCGACGTCGACGACCTCACGAGCGCCGGAATCTTCGGCCTGATCGATGCCATCGACGGCTTCGATCTCGAGCGCGGAATCAAGTTCAAGACCTACTGCACCACGAGAATCCGTGGTTCGATCCTCGACGAGCTGCGCAGCCAGGACTGGGTGCCGCGACTCGTTCGCCTCAAGGCCCACAAGATCGAGCGCGCCTACAAGGCCCTCGAGACGAAGTTCGGCCGCAAGCCCACCGACTACGAGATGGCCAAGGCTCTC
>CAZQZX010000446.1:0-1553 GCA_964597885.1 uncultured Planctomycetota bacterium | reverse complement strand
CGCAGCTGCGAGTTCGAGCCGAAGAGGAGGTCGACGGACGTGGCCGTCCACTCGACGCGGCCGGTCTTGCGGTTGCGTCCTTCGTAGATGTGCTCGGCTCCTTCGGCCTTCTTCCAGGCCGTCTGCATGTCGAGCAGGTTCACGAAGAAGTCGTTGCTGAGGGTGTCGGTCTCCTTCGAGAGGACACCGTGCGGCGTCGTGCCGTGGCTCGTTCCGAGCGTTCGCAGGCCGCCGACGAGGACGGTCATCTCGGGCGCGGTGAGCGTCAGCAGGTTGGCGCGATCGACGAGGGCCTCTTCCGGACGTCGACGATGGTTCTCGGCGACGAAGTTGCGGAAGCCGTCGGCCTTCGGCTCGAGGACGGCGAACGAGGCGGCGTCGGTCTGCTCGGCCGTCGCGTCGGTGCGGCCCGGGGAGAACGGCACGGTCACGTCGAAGCCGGCCTTCTTCGCGGCGGCCTCGACGGCGACGGAGCCGCCGAGCACGATCAGATCGGCGAGCGAAACCTTCTTGCCGCCCGACTGCGCGTCGTTGAACTTCTTCTGGATGCCCTCGAGCGTTCCGAGGACCTTCGCGAGCTGGGCCGGGTTGTTCGCCTCCCAGTCCTTCTGCGGAGCGAGTCGGATGCGCGCACCGTTCGCACCGCCGCGCTTGTCGCTGTCGCGGTACGTCGACGCCGACGCCCACGCCGTGGAGACGAGCTGCTGCACGGTGAGGCCCGAGTCGAGGATCTGGCTGCCGAGCGCGGCGATGTCGGCCTTGTCGATGAGCTCATGGTCGACGGCCGGGACCGGATCCTGCCACAGCTGCGGCGCGGGGATGTTCGAACCGAGGAGCCGCGAGACCGGACCCATGTCGCGATGCGTCAGCTTGTACCAGGCGCGCGCGAACGCGGCGCGGAACTCGGCGGGGTTTTCGTAGAAGCGGCGCGAGATCTTCTCGTAGGCCGGGTCGAAGCGCAGCGCGAGGTCCGTCGTGAACATCACCGGCTTGTGGTACTTCTTCGGATCGTGGGCGTCGCGGACGGTCGCTTCGGCGTCCTTCGGGGTCCACTGCTTCGCGCCGGCCGGGCTCGTCGTGAGCTCCCACTCGTACTCGAAGAGGTTCTCGAAGTACTCGTGCGACCAGCGCGTCGGCGTGGACGTCCACGCGCCTTCGAGGCCGCTCGTGATGGTGTCGCCGGCGTTACCCTTGCCGTAGGTGCTCGTCCAGCCGAAACCCTGCTCTTCGAGGGTCGCGCCTTCGGGCTCGGGGCCGACGTGTCCTTCGGGGCTCGCCGCGCCGTGCGCCTTGCCGAGCGTGTGTCCGCCGGCGATCAGCGCGACCGTCTCTTCGTCGTTCATCGCCATGCGGCCGAAGGTCTCGCGGATGTCACGCGCCGCGGCTACCGGATCGGGCTTCCCGTTCGGACCTTCCGGGTTCACGTAGATCAATCCCATCTGCACGGCGGCGAGAGGATTCTCGAGATCGCGGTCGCCGCTGTAGCGCTCGTCGGCGAGCCACTCGCCTTCGGGACCCCAGTAGATGTCGTTCTGCGGTTCCCACACGTCTTC
>CAZQZX010000445.1:0-1587 GCA_964597885.1 uncultured Planctomycetota bacterium | reverse complement strand
GGGCGCACCCGGATAATCGTGGGCGACGGGGACGTAAGCCGCGCTGCCCGCCTCGGTCGCGAACGACAGGCCAACCACTTCCGCCTCCATGTAGTCGAGACTCGTCGTCTCGGTGTCGAAGGCCGTCAGTTCCGCGGCGTTTATTCGGTCGAGCCACGCGTCGAAGGACTTCCAGTCGAGCACGGTCTCGTAATCCACCTCGGCGGCCGCGGGCTCCGCGACCTCCTCGTCGCCAGCGTCCAGCTGCTTCAGCAGCGTGCGCAGCTCGTACTGTGTGTACAGGTGTTTGAGCGCTGCCAGGTCCGGCTGATCGGGCTTGAGGTCATCCGGGGTCTCGTCGAGATCGACGTCGGTCTTGATCTCGGTCAGCTCGCGCGACAGTTTGAGCTGCTCGATCGAGTCGCGCAGGCTTTCGCCGACCTTGCCCTTGACCTCGTCGGCCCTGGCGATGATCTCCTCGGCGCTGCCGAACTCGTTGAGCCACTTGGCAGCGGTCTTCGCACCCACTTTCGGGACGCCCGGGATATTGTCCGACGTGTCGCCGACGAGCGCGAGATAGTCGACGATCTGCTCGGGAAAGACGTCGAACTTCGCCTTGACGCCGTCACGATCGAGCACCGTGTCGGTCATCGTATTGACGAGCGTTACCTTGTCGCTGACGAGCTGCGCGAGATCCTTGTCACCCGTCGAAACGAGGATGTTCATGCCATCCGCTTCGCCGCGCTTGCACAGCGTGCCGATCACGTCGTCCGCTTCGACGCCGCCCACGCGCAGCAGGGGCAGGCCCATGGCGCGGACGGCATCGAGGATCGGCTCGATTTGCGCGCGCAGCTCGTCCGGCATCGGCGGACGATTCGCTTTGTAGTCCTTGAACATGTCGTTCCGGAAGGTCTTTCCGGATGCATCGAACACCACGGCGACGTGGTCGGGCGACTCATCGCGAATGAGCTTGTTGATCATGTTGAGGACGCCGTGCAGCGCGCCGGTCGGTTCGCCCGCCGAATTCGTCAGAGACGGCAGGGCGTGGAAGGCGCGAAACAGGTACGACGACCCGTCGATCAGAACGAGGTCGTAAGTTGCCATTACTCGCGGTCGGCGTCGTCGGTGTCTTCTGCCTCGTCGTCGGTCGACTCCGCGGGCTGTTGCTCGGGCACCGTCATCTGGCTCGGATTCCCGGGAACGTAGAGCGGACCGCTCTGGCCGCAGCCGGCGAGAAGGAGGGCGGCGAGGACTGAATACAGGACGTGGCGAGCTCTGGGCATGGGAATCTTCCGGTTCGGAACAGCCCCGCAATTATAGTGAGCCCTTATTCCTCCGCATAGCGCCCTGCGATCCTGCGATAGGCCTCGCGGAAGGGGATGCCTTCCTGCCGGACGAGCTCGTAGGCCTCCGAGGCGGCGTGAATGCCGTCATCGAGGCGTATGTTCTCGGCGACGAAACTCACGCCGGAGACGAGGTAGGCCATGATGTCGATCGTCTCGATGGCAAGGTCGATGCCGCGGAACAGCGGCGGCTTCAGTCGCTGCAGGTCGCGGTGGTAGCCGGAGGGCAGCTTGGCGGTCACGAGCAGCGCCTCGTTCAGGCAGG
>CAZQZX010000444.1:0-1592 GCA_964597885.1 uncultured Planctomycetota bacterium | reverse complement strand
GAGCGGCACTTGCGCGAGGGTGCGTTTTGCGGAAGCAAAACGAAACCGAGGGCAATGTGTCCGAGCGACTGTAAGGAGCGGCTCCAGCTACACGTTAGGCAGCGTGCCTTTTGTTTCCGCTTGTCGATGTTCATGCCGGTCCTAGAAGTTTGGTAACAAGGGCTGAAGATACAAGAAACATCAACAGTAGTTGTACCACAAAGCTCACGAGAGCTAGAAGGTACTCAGCGTACGCCAATAGTGGGTTACGGGTACTGTGCTCTCGTCGTAGGTCTCGCCGAAAACTGCTGGAGAAGATCCAGGGCCATCCCATATAGACAAAACGCGGGCCACTAGCTATTTCCGCAAGAAAATCGAGCGCGTCTGAGACTAAAGGGATTTGTGAGATTAGCCAGACGAATGCTACCACACAAACTACTATTCCGAATGTTAGAGCGAGTTCCAAGGTGGTTGTCGACTAGCTGCCTAACACTTAGTAGACAGCGTTTGTTCGAATACAAATCCCGTCAACATTCTTTCCACTCACCTTGAGTAAAGCCCACTGCTTCACCATATCCGAACATTTGTCCACATATCACCCTGTATCACAACAATTGTCCACCCCAGTTCATTTCAGAAACCGAACAAACGCCTAAATAAATCGACAGTCCTCAAAGCCGAAATTAGCAAACTCTACCCATCCCCCGTAACATCACCCGTTCCTAAAAAACGAACCCAAAAATGACACCCAACAACCCACTCCTAACGCGCCAATCGCTAACCCAGTTGCTCTCAGCAGCAACTCTCTGCACCCTAACCTTCTTCCTAAGCACAACCACCCCAACAACAACCTGGGCCACGGAAGCAAAAACCCCAAACATCGCCATCTATCACCTGGAAGGTCGTCGCTCAGAGCGTATCGTCTGGTTGATGGAGGAACTCGGCCTGCCCTATGAACTCCACTACGTGCGCGGCAACCTGGCCGCATCCATGGCCAAGATCCGCGCCATCAACCCGGATGTGCCGATGGCGCCAACCGTCACCATCGGTGATGAGGTTCTGGTGGAATCCGGTGCCATTATCGAAGTGATTCTGAATCGTTACGCTGCGGGCGCTCTGTCGCCAGCCCTACACAGCCCGGACTATGCGGGGCATATGATGTGGATGCATTTTGCAGAAGGCAGCCTGGCGGCGCGCCTGTTCTCAGATTACCGTGCCTGGCGCACCAACCCGCCCACCGAACGTTCTCGTCTGGTCGACTCTGAGGCCACGGTGCAATACGCGGAAAACCATCTGGCCGAGCACCCATGGTTTGGTGGGGCCGAGTTTTCTGCTGCGGACATCATGATGTTGTTTCCACTGAACGTGGCCACTGGCCTGAACATCGTGGATGAAAAGCAATTTCCAAACGTCGCCGCGTGGAAGGCGAAGGTACAGAAGCGGCCTGCCTACCAGCGCATGCTCAAGGCTGCTCGACCCGATGGCATGATCGGTAACCTACCACGCCTGGAACGGCACGCGCCCAGCGGACCGCGTCCGCAGCCTTAGACTGCGGCGGGTCGGAGCCAGGCTGGCTTAGCTATTCGAAGTCCAGGGGTCGGTAGTAGTCTTTC
>CAZQZX010000443.1:0-1607 GCA_964597885.1 uncultured Planctomycetota bacterium | reverse complement strand
GTGACCACAGAACGATCTTGGACCTGATCCAACGTGGTCTGGACGCGGATGACGACGAGGCGGTGTTGATGGCTCGCCACGCCGGCACCACGTTCCTCGGTCTCGCCGAGGAAGACTCCCGCATCAAGTCGTCGATCTATGCCACCGCGGCGTTGGCGGTTGATCCGTGGCTCGAACCCGCAGTGGCGCACTCCGCGACCACCGATGCGCGCCGGTTCTACAACCGCAAGAACGACCTCCACGACTCAGCTCCAGAGATGATCGACCTCGACTGGCTGATGTCGGGCAACAACACGCTGTACCTCGCAGCGTCACAACCCGAGTTCGAACGACTCTCCCCGGTGCTCGGTGGGTTGTTGGCGTCATTGAAGGACACCCTGCACGAGTGGGACATCGCTGGCCGCAAGCTCGACAAGCCGTTGTTGATCGTGATCGACGAAGCCGGCCAGCTCGAGTTGGGCTGGCTTCCGGCCGAGGTGTCGACGATCGCTGCGCTCGGGGCGTTCTTCGTGACCTGTTGGCAATCGCTTGCGCAGGTGAAGCACCGCTACTCGACGCAGTCTGATGCGGTGTTGTCGGGTCATCGAACGAAGTGCTTCTTCGCCGGCATCGACGACCTCGACACCGTCAACTACCTCAAAGGGCTGTTGGGGTCTGAGCATGTGCATCGGCGTTCGTGGTCGACCGACGTCCCATCGATGCTGTCTGATGACCGTGGCCGCCGCTCGACGACGGACTCGATGAACCCCGAAGAGTTCGCGCCCGCCAACGCCCTGCGCCAGATGGAACCCGGCGAAGCCGTGCTCTTGCACGGGACGTTGCCGCCGGTGCATCTCGCGGCGTTTCGGTGGTGGCAAGAACCCGACCTTGCTCAGATCCTGCGACCTGACGTCCCGAAGCCAACCGCGACCTGTCCGCTCAGGGACGGGCGGGCCGTGTCGGTGCCGCTCATCTCCCGATCGACGCTCGAGGAAGCCCGTAACGTCGGCACCAACACCAAAGACGCACGCCCGGCCGGGGCGTCACGATCTGACCGGCCAGCGCGTGGAACCGCCGCCCGCGCTGGTCGGTCACCCCAACCACACTCCCGGCAACAAACCCTCGATCTGGGTCATCCACTTGAATGGCCACAACAAGAACCAACGCCGGCGAGCCCACCCGGTCCAGAGCTCGCAGGCGTCGTTCCCCTTCAATCGCGACAGGTCCCGGCTGAACAGGTTCGCGCTGACGGAGTCGACGTATTGATCGAACGCTCGGTGGAGTCGACCAGGGCCGTCGCGAAACGCTGCGACACGTGCCGACGAGCGCTTGGCATCGACCGAGGCATCGACGCCGTCGGAGCCACCGGCGAGATCGGGAGCTTCTGCAACGACGCCTGCCACGAGCACCGCCACGAGGCAGCCGGCCCATCGTGAGCAGCCGAACCTGACGCTCGGGCGACCAAACCCGCTCAGTCGGCGCCGCTGAGAGCCCCCGAGCCGCTCAGAAGCGGCCTTGGGTGGGCTACAAGCCCATCGATTGGAGCTCGTATCGGCGTGTGTTCACCATGGGGACGTCGCCGCGCTCAGCGGTCGTGATCAGCGTGGTTGCGGTAGCGTCGAGGGCAT
>CAZQZX010000442.1:0-1610 GCA_964597885.1 uncultured Planctomycetota bacterium | reverse complement strand
CGCGAGCGCCAGGAAGCCCGCGCCGAAGTACCACGACAACGGAAACGCGAACCGCATCGTCTCCAGCACGGCGAGGGAGCTCACGATCACGCCGACGCCGAACACCGCAATGAGGAAACCCGAGCGGCGCGCTTCCTTCGGTTCGCTCATGACACCGTTTCCGCAGGAAGCCCCTTGCCGGATCGAGCGACATCCGGCACGATCACCGCGAACACGTTCATCCGGTTCGGGAGGGTTATCGACATGCCTGCGAGAAGGTTGCTGGTCACGGGGGGCTCCGGGTATCTCGGCCGGGAGATCCTAGCAAGATCTCGGGCGGGAGCGAGCGCGTTCGAGATCCACGCGACGCGCTTCGCGAATCCTCTCGAGGGAGTCGCGGACGACCGCTCACACGTCGTGGACCTCCGCGACGAAAACGCGGCGGCCAACCTCGTCGAGAGCCTCGACCCGGCCGTGATCCTCCACACCGCCGGATCGAACCGGACGCCCGAGAGCCTCGAGTCGATCGAGCCGGGGGCACGCGCCCTCGCCCGCGCCGCCCGCGATCGGGGCGCGCGGCTCATCCACCTCTCCACCGATCTCGTCTTCGACGGCGAGAGCCCCCCGTACCGCGAGGACGACTCGCCCGCGCCGCTCTCTCCCTATGGCGAGGCGAAGGCCCGTGCCGAGGATGCCATCCGCGAGATCGATCCGGACGCGGTCATCGTCCGAACGTCGCTGATCTACGGCGTCGACCCGCCCGATCACCAGACGCGCTGGCTGCTCGACGGCGTTCGCAGCGGCGACCCCGTCCGCCTCTTCACCGACGAGCGACGGAGCCCCGTGTTCGTGACCGCGCTCGCGGACGCCGTGCTCGAGCTCGCAACCTCGGATTTCTCAGGCACCCTTCACGTTGCGGGGCCGGAGTCGCTCGACCGATTCACGTTCGGGAGCGCGATCCTCGGGTGGCTCGGGATCGATCCCGTACCGGCTAACGTGAAGCCCGCGACGATCGCCGAATCCGGGCTCGTCCGCCCGAAGGACGTGACCCTCGACGTCGGGCTCGCACGCTCGGTTCTGAAGGCACCGTTCCCGACCGTCGACGAGGCCCGGCGCACCGCCGGGGAATGCTAGTCTTCCTGCCTCGAACGTGATGCAGGGGAAGGCACGCCGCGAAGAGTCACACCCAGGGAGGGAAGCATGCGCATCGGGATGATCGGTCTCGGTCGAATGGGCGCGAACATGACCGAGCGCCTCGTTCGGGGCGGCCACGAAGTGGTGGGCTTCGACCCGAATCCGGAAGCGGTCGCCGCCGTCCAGTCCAAGGGAGCCGGCGGTGCCGAATCGGTCGAGGCTCTCGTCGCCTCGCTCGACGCCCCACGAACGGTGTGGGTCATGGTCCCGTCGGGAGACCCGGTCGCGCAGACGCTCGCGACGCTCGGCGATCTCCTCTCGCCTGGCGACACCGTGATCGACGGCGGCAACTCGAACTACAAGGAGACGATGGCACGCGGCGAAGCGCTCGCCGCGAAGAAGGTCGACCTCGTCGACTGCGGCACGAGCGGCGGCGTATGGGGCCTCGCCGAGGGCTACAGCCTCGGCGGCCGCCCGGAAGACCCGAAGAAGTACAT
>CAZQZX010000441.1:0-1628 GCA_964597885.1 uncultured Planctomycetota bacterium | reverse complement strand
GACGAACAACATCGCCGACAACGATGAGCTGCTGGTGTCGGCCTGCCGCCTGTGTGAGGCACCTTATGTCCAGGAGGCGTATGCGATCGACCCCCGCCGTCGTCCTGCGTGTGCGCTGAGCCGGGAAACGCATCACAACACCCGCTCCTGACTTGTACGACACGGGTGCTCAGGTACACTCGCCGCGAGAACGAGCACCTGCACATGGAAGATCACAACGTATTTGCCGGCGCCTTCGTCGACCGCATCGGCGAGCGGCGCAAGGACCCGGACTGGCTCGACGCGGCCGCGGCCGGCCCCGACAGCCTGTTCCTGCCCGTATGGCGGCATCGCTGCCTGATTACGGATTCGACGGACCAGCCCGAACTCAGGCTGCTCTCGCGCAGCGAGGCGGCGATCGACCGCGAGGACCCCGAGCTCGTCTTTCTCGGCCTGTACCGGGACCAGCCGGTCTTCGCGTTTCCCTGCGAGGGAGAGGAACCGCCCTTCGGTGACGCCGGGCGCTTCGAAGACCTGAGGCTCCTCGGCACGCTGCTACCGCTCGACCAGGCGAATCTTGCGGCGCACGGCCGGGCGCTCATCATCTGGCACGAGACGACCCTGTATTGCGGCATCTGCGGTTCGCCCTCTCGTGCTGTGTCCGGGGGCAACGCCCGGGCCTGCTCGAGCGAATCCTGTGGCAAGACGCTGTTCCCGCGCGTCGACCCGGCGATCATCGTGCTGGTCGCAAACGGCGACCGGTGCCTCCTGGGGCGGCAGGCCGCCTGGCCGGAAGCCCGCTACTCGACGATCGCGGGTTTCGCGGAGCCGGGCGAATCACTCGAGGATGCCGTCCGCCGCGAGGTCTTCGAGGAGACAAACATTCACGTGGGCGACGTCACGTACCACAGCTCGCAGCCCTGGCCGTTCCCGTCGTCGCTCATGCTCGGCTTTCATGCCATTGCGACATCGGATGACATCAGGCTCAACGATGGCGAGCTGGAAGACGCCCGCTGGTTTACGCGTGATGAGCTCCGCTCGGGATTCCCGAAGCTGCCGTTTCGGGTCTCGATCGCGCGCCGCCTCGTCGATCACTGGCTGTTCGCGGACGGACAGCGCTGATGTGCCTCGTGCTCGTCGCCTGGCAACAGCACGAGCAGTGGCCACTGATCGTGGCCGGCAATCGCGACGAATTCCATGCGCGGCCCACCGAGGGACTGCACTGGTGGCCGGATAATCCACAGGTCCTCGCCGGCCGCGACCTGCAGGCCGGCGGCACCTGGCTCGCCGTGGGTCGCAATGGCCGCTTCGCCACGGTAACGAACCATCGCGATGCGGTGCCGCCCGAACCGGGGCTGCGCTCACGAGGCGAACTCGTCACTGGCTTCATCACGAGCGACATGGCGCCGCTGGACTATGCCGCCGAGCTCGACAGGGATGACTACGCCGGGTTCAACCTCTTCGTCTGTGACGGGCAAACGCTGGCTTATGCGAGTAACCGCGACGGTGAGCCGCGCGAACTCGCGCCCGGCCTCTACGGCGTCGCCAATGCCGGGCTGGACGCGGCCTGGCACAAAACGGTGGTGAGCAAGGAGCGGCTCCGCGAGCGGCTCGGCTCGGGCAAGCTCAAACCAAACGGCCTCCTCCAG
>CAZQZX010000440.1:0-1695 GCA_964597885.1 uncultured Planctomycetota bacterium | reverse complement strand
CTGGCCACCACCGCCACCAAAGATTAAAGCCATTGCTGCGGCTGCTCCGAAACCACCAGCCGAAGACGAGGCCTGCGACGAGGCAGAGTACGGCGACGAGGGAGCTGGCGGGCGTCAGGTCGGGCATTCGATGTCTTGGCTAAGCTCCTCGGACGCTTACGATGCGAGACGCACCGAGTCCATTTCAGCGAGCACTTCACGGATCTGGGTAACGGCCCAGTCGATCTGCTCTTTGGAGATGATCAGTGGCGGGGCGAGCCGCACGACGGTTTCGTGCGTTTCCTTGCTCAGGAGTCCGCGCTCCATCAGGGCCTCACACACGGCGCGCGCCGACCCGAGCTTCGGATCGATCTCGATTCCGATAAACAGGCCCTTGCCGCGAATCTCGGCGATGAGCGGGCTCCGGATCGTTTCGAGTTCGCTCTTCAGGTAGGCGCCCATCTCGGCACTGCGTTCCGGCAGCTTCTCGTCCACGAGGATATTGAGCGCCTCGAGGCCAACCGCCGCGCCGAGCGGATTGCCACCGAAGGTACTGCCGTGATCGCCCGGCCGGAAGACCTCCATGACGTCGCGGCGTGCGAGGAACATCGATACGGGCAGCACGCCGCCGCCCAGCGCCTTGCCGAGGATCAGCCCGTCGGGTACGACGCCTTCGTGCATACACGTAATCAGCTTGCCCGTCCGGCCGAGGCCCGTCTGGATCTCATCGGCGATGAACAGCACGTTGTGCTCGCGACACAGTTCGGCGGCGGCCCTGACGAAGCCTTCGGGCGGCATGACGATGCCGCCTTCGCCCTGGATGGGTTCGACGATGAACGCGGCGGTGTTCGGTGTGATCGCTGCTTTCAGGGCCTCGATGCTGCCGTACTCGACCTGGCGGAATCCGGGCGGGAACGGGCCGAAGCCTTCCTGGTACTGCGGCTCGTCCGACATGGCGACGATGGCGATCGTGCGGCCGTGGAAGTTGCCCGCGCAGGCGATGATCTCGGCCTGGTCCTTCGGTACGCCCTTGACCGTGTAGGCCCACTTGCGAGCCGCCTTGATCGCCGTCTCGACAGCTTCGGCGCCGGTGTTCATGGGCAGCGCCATGTCGAGTCCGGTCAGTTCACAGGCGCGCTCGAGAAAGGGACCGAGGCGATCGGTGTGGAACGCGCGCGAGACGATATTGAGTCGGCCTACCTGTTCCTTCACGAGATCGACGAGACGCGGGTGCGCGTGACCGTGGCTGACCGCCGAGTACGCGCTCATCATGTCGAGGTACTTCTTGCCGTCGTCGTCCCACAGGTAGACGCCTTCGCCGCGCGTCAGCACGACCGGCAGAGGGTGGTAGTTGTGCGCGCAGTAGCGCGCCTCGAGTTCGATTCGTTTGTTCACGGTGTGTCCGTCCCGAGCTCGGCCAAGCCTGAGCAAATTTCCTTCAAGCTCAGGATTTTACTAGAAGCCCCGGCCGCGAAACACCCTGCCGCTTGCAAACACTGACGACGTTTGTAAGTCTCGCCGCCTCCGTCGGGACCCGGACTTCCCGTCTCGACGCCCTTTGCAACGAGGATCGACGTGAATCGCCCAGTGACCGCTGCCCCGGTGCTCGATGGCCCGGCCGGCCGACTAGAAACCCTCCTGGACCTGCCACGCGACGCCGGAATTCGCGGCGCGGCCGTCGTCTGCCACCCGCACCCGCAGCACGGCGGGACGATG
>CAZQZX010000439.1:0-1716 GCA_964597885.1 uncultured Planctomycetota bacterium | reverse complement strand
GTCGCATCGTGATCTCCTGGTTGCCTGGGTGGCCGACTAGCGGCCAAGCCAGCGGATGGCCGTACCGGACGTATTGTCGCTGTAGGGGGAGTTCACGTTCAACGCCCGCAGGGAGAGGCTCTTCAGATTGTCGGCGAGGTTGTCGTCGCCCGGGATTGCGATCGTCGCCATATCGTCGTCGGTCAGGCCCGACCAGAGGCCGTCGCTGCAGGCGAGCAGGACGTCGCCGGGCTCGAGCGGAATCCGGTTCGTGATGCTCATGTCCGGAACGGGCGGATCACCGCCGAGGCAGCATTCCACGAAGTTCCGCATCGGGTGATCGTGCGCCTCTTCCTCGGTAATGGCGCCTTCCTGGATCAGCACCTCGACGTGGCTGTGGTCCCGCGAACGGGTCAGCACCTTGCTGTCGCGAACATGGTAGATGCGACTGTCGCCGATGTGCGCCCAGAACGCACCGCCTTCCTGGACCAGGCAGATCGCGCAGGTTGCGCGCGGCCGGAAGTCGACCGCCACGTGCGTCCCCAGCGCCACGACTGCGTCGTGAGCGCGCGACAGCGCCATGTAGAGAAAGCCCATCGGGTCGAAAATCGGCAGTTTCGAGGCCATGAACAGGTCCTGCACCACCTGGATGCCCGTCTCGGCCGCCTGCGCGCCGTCGGAGTGGCCGCCCATACCGTCGAACACGAGCATCAGCGCCGCCTCGTCGGAAACGACGATGGCTGCCCGATCCTGGTTATCCGTTCGATCGCCGAGAGCGGATACCTTGGCGTACTCGATGTTCAAACTGCGCGCTCCGGGGGCCTCCCTGAAGGGCAGCGTAAGCTTGAGGGCGTTTGCGTTCAATCGGTCTGGCTCTTGACGTTCTTTTATCCGTGGCGGGGACGGCAGTGACCGGTCGCTGGTGGCGGCGCCCGTCCAGCGAGTATTATGCACGCCAAGCTGCCGACAAAAACGTGACGAATACGGCAGATCCGGAGAACCAGACCCAATGCTTTACAGTATGACGGGCTTCGCGCGGGAGTCCCTCGAGACCGACATCGGCACCCTCACCTGGGAACTCAAGGCCGTGAATCACCGCTACCTCGACGTGCAGTTTCGCCTGCCCGAGGAGCTCAAGGGCGAGGAGCAGGGCTTCCGCAAACAGGCCGGCGAGGCGCTCCGGCGCGGCAAGGTCGAGTGCGCCCTGTTCTTCCGCCGGCCGGAGTCGAGCCAGGCGGACCTCGAGCTCAACCGCGAGCTCGTCTCCATCCTGACCGAGAAAATCGAGGAGATGCGCGTCGCGAGCCACGACTATGGCTCGGTCAATCCGGTCGACATCCTGCGCTGGCCCGGTGTGGTTCAGCCGCGCGAAGTGGATACGGCGCCGCTGTTTGCCGAGGCGGGGAAACAGTTCGCGAAGGCGCTCGATGCCATGAACGCGATGCGCCGCAGCGAAGGTGAACGGATTTCCGAGATGCTCGCCTCGCGCTGTGACGAGATCGAGCGGATCGCCGCGGGCGTGCGCGAGCGCATACCCGTCGTTATGGATGCCGTCCGCCGCAAGCAGCGTGACCGCATCGACAAGCTCGATGTCGACGCGGACCCGGCGAGGCTCGAAATGGAGCTGGCGCTGATCGCACAGAAGCTCGATGTCGACGCGGAGCTCGACCGGCTCGAAAGCCACGGCGTCGAGATCCGCGACGTAGAAGGCGTCGCCCGCGTGAAGGACGAGATCGC
>CAZQZX010000438.1:0-1743 GCA_964597885.1 uncultured Planctomycetota bacterium | reverse complement strand
GGAGAGGTGTCCGAGTGGCCGAAGGAGCACGCTTGGAAAGCGTGTAGGCGGGTAACCGTCTCGCGGGTTCGAATCCCGCCCTCTCCGCCAATCCCGGCTCGTCCCCTCGATCACCGTTCGATCGAGACGTTCCGTTCGATGCAAGCTGGCGTTCGATGCAAGCTGGCGTTCGATGCAAGCTGATTCGGGCGGTTGCACCGAGAAGTGGCTCGGCCATGTCCCGGGCGATGGATCCAGGTGAACCTGGTCAGGCCTTGACGGGAGCAGCCATAAGCCTTGGCTTTCATGGGTTCGGATCGCGTGGTCCGAGCCTCTTCTCGGTGCAACTCATGCTCGGCTCGGTGCAACCCTGTCGAGGGCAATCCTCGGCGGAGCAATCCCGGCGGTAGGGGGGCCGCACCCGGATGTCCTACCTCGTGCTGGCGCGAAAGTACCGGCCGCAGACCTTCGACGATCTCGTCGGTCAGGGGCCGATCGCCACGACCTTGAGTCGAGCGATCGAGAAGGACCGCGTCGCGCACGCCATGCTCCTCACCGGCTCGCGCGGGGTCGGAAAAACCTCGGCCGCCCGTATCCTCGCCAAGGCGCTCAACTGCGAGCAAGGCCCCACCCCCAAACCGTGCAACGAGTGCGACAGCTGCCGCTCGATCACCGAGGGGGGCGACCTCGACGTCATCGAGATCGACGGCGCGTCGAACAACCGCGTCGACGAGATCCGCGAGCTGCGCGACAACGTGAAGCTCGTGTCGGCGCGGTCGCGCTTCAAGATCTACATCATCGACGAGATCCACATGCTGTCGATCTCGGCGTTCAACGCGCTCCTCAAGACGCTCGAGGAGCCGCCGAGTCACGTGAAGTTCATCTTCGCGACGACGAACCCGCAGAAGCTACCCGAGACGATTCATTCGCGTTGCCAGCGTTTCGACTTCCGCCCGATTTCCGAGGCGGATCTGGCGGCGGCGCTCGGTGCGATCTGCGACAAGGAGGGGATCGGCTACGAGCCGGGAGCGATCGCGGTCGTGGCCCGAGCCGGGCGCGGGAGCATGCGCGACAGTCTCACGCTCCTCGACCGGGTCGGCGTCGCTTGCGACGGCGACCTGACGTCGGACGGCGTGCATGCGGCGCTCGGCATCGTCCCCGGTGAGGTCATCCTCGATCTCGTCGACGCGATGTCTCGAAGCGACGTCGCGACCGTCCTCGGTACGGTGCAGCAGGTCGAGCAGGCGGGCCGCGAGATTCGCACGCTGATCTCGCAGCTCGTCGACCACATGCGGACGCTCATGCTCGTCGCGGCGCAGGGCGAAGGGGGCGAGGCCGCCTCCGGGGGGCAGACTCCCGAGGAGACCGAGCGTCTTCGCGCCCAGGCCGCCGAATGGGATCTCGATCGCATCCTCTACGTGATCCAGGTGCTTTCCGAATCGGAATCGCGCCTTCGCGTGACGGACCATCCGCGCGTGGTCGTCGAGTCGACGCTCGTGCGGCTCTCGCGGTGGCAGGACTGGGCCTCGATGCAAGACATCCTCGCGCTGCTGCAGGGAGGAGGTGGGGTGCCGGGTGGTGCTGCCGCCGGCCCCGCTTCGCCGAGTGCACGAGGCCGAGGGCCCGCCCGTGCTGGAGGCCCTGCGGGAGCGGCTGGAGGCCCTGCGGCCGGAGGCCCTGCCGGAATGGGAGGTGCGGCATCGGGAGGCGCCGCCGCCCGTCCCTCGGGTCGCGAGACCTCGCCGGCGCGCAAGAGCGCTCCCG
>CAZQZX010000437.1:0-1755 GCA_964597885.1 uncultured Planctomycetota bacterium | reverse complement strand
CCGACCCGGCCGGGATCGCGCTGACCGGAAACCTCGAGAACCTGCTCGTCAGCAACAGCTCGACGAACTCGGTGACCGTCTTCGACGTCGTCAACGGGAACAACGCCTTCGTCAAGGAAGTCAGCGTGAACCCGGCCGATTCGTCTCTCGCGATCGGTCGCAACCCGGGACCGATCGCCGGTCAGCCGGATAGCGAAGACGTCTGCGTCATCAACCGCGCCGACGAGTCGATGAGCATCATGTCCGTCGCCGACTCGTTCGAGGTCCGCAAGGTCGTGGCTTCGAACATCGGTCCGGACCCGGTTCACCTCGGCCTCACCTGGCGTCAGCCGCCGTTCGTTCCGTTCGGCGGAACGGGCACCTGGTTCGGCTACATCACGAACCGTGGCGGCGACTCGATCTCGGTCTTCGAGTCGGGCCCGTCGTTCCCGGTCGTCACGGGACCGGATGACATCCGCATCGTGCTGACGCGATCGAACAACTTCGCGATCCGCCAGCCGACGCGCGTCCACACGGACCTCGCGACCGGTATCTTCGGTGACGGCGTGTTCTACGTGAACAGCGAAGACGGCACGGTCGGGCACCTGTCGCTCAGCTTCATCGGCCCGCCCCCGAGCCCGTACTTCCCGAACCCGGCGCCGAACCGCGTCTGGTCGCCGATCTACTCGACGCAGTCGTTCGGCCCCGTCCGCGACCTGGCCATGGGAGACAACATCTTCCCGTGCAACAACCCGGGCGTTCCGCCGGCGATGCTCGCCTACAAGAACAACTTCGGGCAGATCTTTGCCCCGATCAAGGGCTACGTCGCCACGGGCACCAGCGTCCGTGTCTTCGACGCCCTGACCTCGCTCGACCTCGGTATCACGATCAACGTTCCGGGCGTCACGTATCTCGCGCCCCACTGGAAGCAGTAGGCGTCCTGAGGTATGGACGACCGCAAGGAGGAAACACGCATGCGTAGACCAGCGAGCGGTTGGATCGCAGCCGCCTTTGTCGGCATCGCCGCGATCGGTCTCGTCGGTTGTGGCGGCAGCGGTGGCAAGGGCGCCAACGGTGCGAGCCTGCTCGTCATCGATCAGATTCCGATCGACGGCGGACAGTCCCCGATGACGATCCCGCCGACCGAGTTCCGCAGCCAGCAGATCGTCGTGCTCTTCTCGGCGAACCCTGCGCCGAATACCGTACTCGACCCGGCCGAGTTCAACGGGTTGAACGCGAACGTCCGCATCATCGACTCGACCCTGACCCGAGTGAACGGCAAGGCCTTCCTCGGTGGCGTCGACGGTGCCGGCAGGACCCCGGAAGAGGTCTTCCCGGACATCAACCCGACGTGGGCGGAAGAGATCGCGGCCGACGGCGAGGACACCCTTCGGTTCATCTACGACACCGACGGGACCACGACGACGGCGGAAGCGCTGCCCCCGGAACAGTACACGATCATCGTCAGCTCGCTCGTGACGAACGTCCGCGGCCGCCCGATCCTCGAGCCGTACTGCGGATCGTTCACGTCGGGTCCCGACACGTACCCGCCGGTCATCCGCGTCACGGATCCGACCAACGGTGCGACGGAAGTCGACCTCGCGTCGCCGTTCACCTTCGAGTTCAACGAGTCGGTCATCGCGGGCTCGGTCACCGGCAACCCGCCGGCGACGCCGTCGGCCGTGACCATGGTCGCTCAGGCCACCGGCCAGACCGGAAACCCGGGCCTCGCGATCGCGGGTACCGTGACCTCGCTGCTGTCGAACGGTTGCCGCT
>CAZQZX010000436.1:0-1807 GCA_964597885.1 uncultured Planctomycetota bacterium | reverse complement strand
CAACGAACTGAGCCGCCTCGAAGAATGCGCCGACGAGCCGAGCGAACAGATCCTCTCTGAGCTCGCCGACATCGCCCCGCGGCAGGCATCGCCCGCGCAAGAGCGCAGAGTGGCGTAGCCTACTCCACTGTCAGCACCACGCGTGAGCCGATTGGGTGCTCGAACGCGTTCACGCCGATCTTCACCGAGCCCTTCTTGAAGACCGAATAGTTCCGATCGTCGGTGATGATCGGGCGCCGCGCCTCGCGGTAACCCTTCTGGCGGAGCTGGTCGGTCAGGAACGCGTAGAGCTCCTCCAGCTGCATCGTCGACTTGAACAGCCGCCGTTTGCCGTCGTCGTACTCGTGGTCGCGGCAGTCGGGCGGCGCCACCAGCTCGCGCTGCAGCAGCAGATACCCCTGCGGCTGGGGCACGCCGAGCGCCACCAGGGCCGCGGGGTCGTCCGTGCCGTCGAAATCGAGTTCCTCGCATTCGATGCTCACCTCGACCCCCTTGGAAGACTCTTCCATCTCGATCTCTACTTCGGCGTCGCCATGCTTGAAGGTGATATCGATTTCATCATCCTCGATGTCATTGTCGGTCATCTCCCATCCTCGGCGGGTCATCTCGAGGAAGTAGAAAGCGCTAAGCTGATCGAGCGGCATTGAGGTTTTGAATTCAACCTCCTCAAAGTTGTCGCTGAATTCGATCTTCCTGGTATCTCTAGGGAAGGGCAGGCGCCTTACTTCGGGCACAAACTCAATAGGAGGGAGTTGTTCAAGTCCTTCGACGTGCATCGAGAATTTCCTAGTAGCCATACGCTGCTGTTCTCGTTGTAATTCTTCTTCCTCCATACGCCGCCGCTCTTCGGCGGCGCGCCGCGCCTCCTCGGCCGCCTGGCGCACGGCGATCGCCTCCTTCACCTGGGCCAGCGCGGCGGTCGCCCGTTTCTCTTGCGCGAGGTCGGCCGGGCCAATCGGCCTGACGGTGATGTCGCGGTAGAACGTCGGCGCCGCGACGAAGCCCCGGCTCGAGCGGATCGCGAAGGCGCCCTTCTGATTCACGGTTCCGGCCACGACCTCGCTGCCGCTCGTCTTGGACACCGGGATCGGCTCGCCGGTGATCATGGATTCGTCGACATAGCTTTCGCCTTCGATGACCTCGCCGTCGACCGGGATACGGTCGCCGGGGCGGACCTCCACGATGTCACCGGACAGCACCGAATCGATCGGCAGATCGACCGTCTTGCCGTCGCGGCGGACACGCGCGGTCTTGGCCTGAAGGCCGACCAGCCGCTTGATCGCTTCCGAAGTGCGCCCCTTGGCGCGGGCTTCGAGCAGCCGGCCGAGCAGGATCAGCGTAACGATAACTGCAGCGGCCTCGTAATAGACGTTGATTGTGCCTGCGGGCAGGAAGCCGGGGGCGAAAGTCGCGACGAGTGAATAGCCATATGCTGCCAACGTGCCGACAGCGACCAGAGAGTTCATGTCAGGCGCGAGGCGCCAGAGCGCGGGAAGTCCCTTGTCGTAGAAGCGGATACCCGGAACGAACAACACGACGGTCGTCAACACGAATTGCAGATACCAGGCGTTCATCATCCCGATCGTCGATTCGATCAGACCATGGACGCCGGGGATGACGTGCGACCCCATCTCCAGGATGAAGACCGGAGCGGTCAGAACCGCCGCGATGGTGAAATCGCGGGTAAGTTCCCGGCGTTCGGCTTCCTTCTTCTCGGCGCGGTCATCGACCTCGGCCTGGCCCGCCCCGCTCGCCGCCGCGATCACCTTGGCCTCGTAGCCCGCGTTCGCGATGGCTGCGACGATAG
>CAZQZX010000435.1:0-1822 GCA_964597885.1 uncultured Planctomycetota bacterium | reverse complement strand
GAGTACTCGGTCGAGGTCGACATGGTCGACAGCACCAACCGGATCATCACCGCGACGACTGGCACGCTCCCCTCGACCGCCGACAACCACTGGCGGCACGGCAACGTGCTCTTCCGCACAGGCGAGAACGTCGGCCTCGGCGCCATGAAGATCGGCGCCTACACGGACTCCTCGCGCCTCATCGCGCTGATCGATCCGGCCCCCTGTCCGATCGAACCCGGCGATCTCTTCGAGATCTCGCCGGGCTGCAGCGGCGAGCGGTCCGAGTGCTCGGGCTACGGCCAGATCCCGAACTTCCTCGGCTTCGACAAGATCCCGACCGAGGAAGAGCTCTCGCAGACCGGGAGGAACAACTCGTGACGACCCGGCCACTCACCGACCAGGACGTCCTCGACCGAGCGCGCAACCTCGAGGGACGGCCGTTCCACCCGCAGGGACGCGGCGAAGCGGGCATCGACTGCATCGCGCTCATTGCCCTGCCCTACGGGCTCGCGGGCGGCCCCTTCGATCGAACCAACTACGACGTCGAGCGCGCAGTACTTGCGGACCTCGAGGAATCACTCGCGGCCGCCGGCTTCGAGCGGACCGAGACGTCACGACCGGCCGACGTCCTCGTCTTCGCAGACGGAACGCGCGGAACGGCGCACTGCGGGATCCGGACCGACCGCGGCTTCATCCATGTGGCCGAGAGCCTGCGCGTCCGGGAAGTCCCGCTCGGTGGCGCCTGGGCCGAGCGGCTCGTCGCCTCGTACCGAATGCCTGGACTCGGGAGGACAATCGCATGGTAGCGCTCCCTCCCGCGGCAGCCATTGCGCTGCAGGTCGGCGCCTCGGTCGGAATCTCGGCCGCGATCGCCGCGCTCACGAAACCCGTCGAGCCGGACGTGGCCGAGGAGAACGCGCCCCCGGGCGGGCCCGGCTCGCCGCTCGATCTCGCATTCGGGCAGACGGTTTCCGTCGACGCTCAGGTGTTGTGGCGCCGAAGACGCCCGGAGAAGAGAGACCGTGGAGGCCTCTTCACGAAGCGCACCGAGGTCAACTACTTCGCTGACATCGCATTCGGGCTCGCGGACGCGACCGAAGACGAGATCCATTCCCTCGAGAACCTGTACCTCGGCGGGAAGCTCATCTACCAGAACGGCGACGACATCGCGTTCACGTCCGATCAGCTCTCGGTCTCGCGCAACCCCTTCATGGTCATCGACAGCCCGGTCGCAGGTGTCGACCTGGTCGAGGCCACGAAAAAGGGAGGCGACGCGACGATCTCCGGCTTCACCAAGGCCGGGAACAACGGAACGTTCCCGATCCTGAACCGGGTCCGACGCTCGACCGGCGCAACCCGGCTCCTCCTCTACAACGAGACCGCCGAGCCCGAGCCCGCGGGACCGGAAGTCACGGTGACGCAGCCCTTCATCAAGTTCACCCGCCGCGAGATCCGCTCGCTCACCCTCTACACCGGAAGCGCCACGCAGGACGCCGACCCGCTGATGTCGGCCCGGGTGGGTCCCGGCGAGCAGGACGCCTGGCGAGGCGTTGCCTGGGCCATGGGCGAGCGGGTCAACCTGAACGATTGGGTCGGATCGATCCCCCAAGCGCGGGCCGTGATCTCGACGTCGGCGACCCCGGTGATGCTCGCCGACATCGTCCGAGCGATCTGCACCCGCCCCAAGGAGGTGACGGACGCGATGATCGATACGTCGGGCATCGCGCCGATCGAGGTGCGCGGCTACCGGGTTCGGCCGCTCTTCACGCCCCTCGAAGCCCTCGACCCGCTCGTCGTCGCCTACAACCTCATGGCCCAGCAGCGGGACGGGAAGCTCGTC
>CAZQZX010000434.1:0-1853 GCA_964597885.1 uncultured Planctomycetota bacterium | reverse complement strand
TCGGTTTCAGTGGCTTCGATTGTACCAGCGGCGCACTCCGTGTCCACCGAATCGGGGGGCGCCACCGGGCTCCACGACGGGGCTCCGCCCGGGCTTCCTCGAGGGCCCTGCCTCAGTTGACAAACGGTCGGGCGCCCCCTAGAATCCATCCTCGTTTCGTTCCGCTGGACCATCCGATCCGGCTCTTCCGACAGGACTTGTCCGATCGGGCCCGTCTGATAGGGCCCGTCCGATCGGGTTCCCATGGGGCCGACGGCCCTCGAGTCGGAGCCACGACGTCCCGTCCCATCCTCGTCAGGAACATCCCGCGATGCGTGAATACAAGAACAAGTACCTCCGAGCGTGGATGAAGATCGTGCGCCCGATCGGTGTGTTCCAGACGTACCTGATCATGACGCTCGTCTACCTGATCGTCATCCCGATCTTCTCGATCGGTCGTGTCACGGATCCACTCCGCCTGCGCCTGCGCAAGGACGGATCGTACTGGCTCCCGCGCAAGGACGAGGGCGCGGTGACTGTCGAACGCATGCAGCGGATGTCCTGACGCATGCGACCCCGTTGTTGACCCCATCGGATCCGGGTTCGGATCCGAGTGCGTAAGTATCGAGGCGCGGTCCATGAACATCCTCGGGATTTCCTGCTACTACCACGACGCTGCGGCGGCCCTGGTGAGGGACGGTCAACTCGTCGCGGCGGCCGAGGAAGAGCGATTCAACCGGAAGAAGCACTACTCGGACTTCCCGAACCTGGCCGTCGAGTACTGCCTGAAAGAGGCGGGGATCGAGATCGGCGACGTCGACCACGTCGTGTTCTATGAGAAGCCGATCGTCAAGTTCGACCGCATCCTCAACATGTACCTCTTCACCTGGCCGCGCTCGATGATCTCCTTCCTGAAGGCGATCCCACTGTGGCTCAAGGATCGTCTCTGGATCCGCAACGACATTCAGAAGCAGCTCGGGATCGAGGACGAGATCCTCTTCGCCGAGCATCACATGTCGCACGCGGCCAGCGCCTTCTTGGTCTCCCCGTACGAGAAGGCGGCGATCCTGACCCTGGACGGTGTCGGCGAATGGGCGACGACCGCCCGGGGCTACGGCGAAGGGACCGAGATCCACCTCGACCAGCAGATCCACTTCCCTCACTCGATCGGCCTGCTCTACAGCGCGATCACGTCGTACCTCGGTTTCCGGGTCAACGATGCCGAGTGGAAGGTCATGGGGCTCGCGCCGTATGGCGAGCCCAAGTATCTCGACCAATTCGAGAAGCTCGTCGACATGAAGGACGACGGGAGCTTCCGGTTGAACATGAAGTACTTCAAGCACCACTGGAGTTCGAAGCGCATGTTCAACCGCCGGTTCGAGAAGCTCTTCGGTCGTCCCCAGCGGGTACCCGAGAGTGATCTCGAGGACTTCCACCGCGATATCGCGCATTCGGGCCAGAAGCTCGTCGAACGAATCATCGTGAACCTCGCCCGAGCGACTCACGAGAAGACGGGTCTGTCGGATCTGGTCATCGCCGGAGGGGTGGGGCTCAATTCGGTGGCCAACTGGAAGATCCTGAAGGAAACCCCGTTCGAGCGGGTGTGGATCCAGCCGGCCGCGGGTGACTCGGGAGGTGCGGTCGGAGCGGCCTTCTACCTGTGGAACACGGTCCTCGGGAACCCGAGGACGTACGTGATGAACCACGCGTACCTCGGCCCGGCCTACGCTGATGACGAGTGCCGGTCACTTCTCGAGTCGCGGAAGATCCCCTTCGAGACGTTCGACCGCGAGGAGCTTTGCAAGCAAGCCGCGAAGCACGTGGCCAGCGACAAGGTCATCGGTTGGTACCAGGGTCGGATGGAGTTCGGCCCG
>CAZQZX010000433.1:0-1859 GCA_964597885.1 uncultured Planctomycetota bacterium | reverse complement strand
GGTTACCTCGTGCTCGGTCTCGGCCTCTTCACCCAGGGCGCGATGGCCGCCGCGGCTTCCGCGACCACCGATCCGCCGGCGCCGGTCAGCACCCCCACCCGCTCGATCCGCTCGGGACCGAAGGGCAGGAGACGCGGCTCGGCGCCCACGATCCGGGCGACGTCCCGCACGAGGTCGTCGCGCGTCCCCTCCCACGTGCCCGACAGCGCGACGGGCACCCCCTTGTACTCGGCGAACTCGCCCGTCACCTCGATCCCGAGCTCGCGCACGAGGAGCGGGTTGTTGCCCACCTCCGGATGCACGTCGAGCGGCAGGTGCGACGAGTAGACGGCGATCCCCTTCTCGATCAGCGTTGAGATACGCCGGAAGCGTGCGCCCGTTAGCGGAAAGGGCGCGCCCCAGAACAGCCCGTGATGGACGAGGATCAGCTCCGCCCCGGCGTCCGCCGCCTGCTCGATCGTCGTCTGGCAGGCGTCGACCGCGGCGGCGACCCGCGTGACGACCTCGGGCCCCTCGACCTGGAGCCCGTTCATCGCTCCGCCGTAGTCCGCGATCTCGTCGTGCCGCAGGTATCCGTCGAGGTACTGGCACAGTTCGTCAAGCCGGACGGCCATCGAGCTCCTCCTGCACGGGTGCGGCGTTCTTCGGCGACACTTCCCCGGGACCTCGGACGAGGCACTCGCGGTAGACCGCGCGCCCCTCCTTCTCGTACTTGCGCCCGAAGTTCGTCAGCCAGTTCTCCCAGTGGATCTCGTCGTTCGACGTCTCGAACCCGGACGCGCCTTCGATCACCGACTGCATCTGTCGGTAGTAGTCCTCGTGGTCGGTCGCCACGCGGAGGAGGCCTCCCGGAACGAGCCGCTCGTGGACCGCCTTCAGGAACTCCGGCTTGAAGATACGACGCTTGCGATGCCGGCGCTTGGGCCACGGGTCGGGATAGTAGACATGGAAGCGATCGACCATCCCCGGCCCGATGTAGCGATCGATGAAGTACTCCGCCTCGTCGCCGAGCACGCGCACGTTCGTCAGCTTCTCGCGCGCCACGAGCGACAGCGTCCAGCGGTAGTACTTGCTCGCCACCTCGATGCCGATGAAGTCCCGTTCGGGATGGCGGGCGGCCTCGCTCACCAGAAAGAGCCCCTTCCCGCAGCCGATCTCGATCTCGAGCGGCGCACGCCGACCGAAGACCGCTTCGACATCGAGCGGCGGCTCGAGTCGATTCAGATGCAGGACGTAGTCGTCCGACTCGCTCAAATCCAGCTTGATGCGGCGGTTTCCACGCATGCCGGCAAGATCTCTCCGAAAAGCGGGTGGGCGAGGAGGGATTCGAACCCTCATGGACCGTGAGGCCCAAAGGATTTTAAGTCCTTCGTGTATGCCAGTTCCACCACTCGCCCGCTCGGGATTCGACGGGCCCTCGACGCGTCCGAACGTATCAAATGCGGCGGTCGACTGTCCGAGAGAGGCGTCTAGCCCCCGACGGCGGCATCGCCCGCCACACCCGGCTCGAGGCGCGCCAGCGTACGCTGCGCCCACGCTCGCACGCGGGAATCCTTCTGGTGGACGAGCGGTCGGACCCACTCGGCTTCGCCGGCACGTAGCGCGAGCCGAAGCAGCGAGCGCGCCGCCTGACGCCGGACGATCGGATGGTCGGCCTGGGCGCCGTCGCGAAGCGCCTTCAACACCTCGGGCTCATCGGTGCCGATCGCGCCGAGCGCCTCGAGGGTGGCGGCCCGCGAGATCGGCTCCGGATCCTCGGCGTTCGCCACGAGCGCTTCGGAGGCTGCGGCCGCCGCCGACCCGATCCGGCCGAGCGCCCGCGCCGCCGCCGCCCGATCCGCCGCGCCGCCGTTCAGCTG
>CAZQZX010000432.1:0-1875 GCA_964597885.1 uncultured Planctomycetota bacterium | reverse complement strand
CAAGCTGGCGATCACGACCGACGCGAACGCGAGCGCACCGGGGCCCGGCGCGACCTCGACGAGGTCGCCGAGCTTGAGCACGGCGACGAGCACGGCGACGACGAGCACGTCGAGCATGCCCCACCGGCCGGTCCACTCGACGAGGCGGTAGGTGATGGCTCGATGTTCGCCCGGGATTGCGGAGGCCCCGGTCGACAGGAACAGGAGCGCGAGCAGCTTGCCCAGGGGAAAGATCACCGAGCAGGAGAGGACGATGAGGCCGACCGCGTACTCGGAGTGCGCGAAGAGGCTGGCCACCCCTTCGACGACGCTGGTCTCCTGGCGGTGGCCGAACTGCCGGATCTCGAGCATCGGGAGTCCGACGCCGAACGGGTAGAGGACCAGCGCGGCGAGGGCGAATGCGGCGGCTCTTCGATTCGAGCGCACGGAGCGAAAGGCTTCGTGGAGCTTCGTCCGGCATCGTGAGCAGCGAGCGACGTGGCGCGGGGGGAGGGGAGGCACGCGCTGGAGCAGTCCGCAGCAAGCGCAGGACGCGACTTCGGGGGCGTTGGCGCTCGGATTCCCGTCGCGCTCGCCCGTGTTTCGGTGGGGTTCACCCATGCGTAGACGTCTCGTGCTCCGTCCGGACACCTTGCCGAATCGTACCACGGCACCGCAGCGCTGCCAGCTTGGACTATCGTGTACAATCGCCCCACAATGGAGTTGAATCCCCAACAAAACGAAGCCGTCCGCGCGGATCCGTCGCGTGCGCTCCTCGTGATCGCGGGGGCCGGCACGGGGAAGACGATGACGCTCGCGCATCGGGTGGCGCACCTCGTGGCTTCCGGAACGGACCCGAGTCGGATCCTGCTCCTCACCTTCAGCCGTCGCGCGGCTCGCGAGATGACGCGTCGAGCGGAGCGGATCCTCGCCAGCGCGGCCGAAGCCGATTCCGGCGCGCCGCCGGCGAGGATCGGGTGGGCGGGCACGTTCCACGCCATCGCCAATCGTCTGCTTCGCCTCCACGCCGAGGGAGTGGGGCTCGATCCGAGCTTTACGGTGCTCGACCGGTCGGATGCGGCGGACCTCCTCGATCTCGTGCGAGGCGAACGCGGGCTGGCGAAACGAGACGTTCGTTTCCCCAAGAAGTCGACGTGCCTTTCGATCTACTCGTACGCGGTCAACACGCAGGAGCCTCTCGAGAAGGTCCTCGAGCGGGCGTTCCCCTGGTGTGCCCGGCACGCGGACGAGCTCCGCGGATTGTTCGCGGCGTACGTCGAGGCGAAGCAAAAGCAGAACGTGCTCGACTACGACGACCTGCTCCTGTACTGGTTCTGGCTCATGGCGGAGCCGGAGTTGGCTCGGCGCGTACGCGAGCGGTTCGATCATGTCCTCGTCGACGAGTACCAGGACACCAACGCTCTCCAAGCCTCCGTTCTGCTCGGCCTGCGCCCGGACGGTGATGGTGTGACCGTCGTGGGCGATGACGCGCAGTCGATCTACGCGTTTCGGGCCGCGACCGTCCGCAACATTCTCGAGTTCCCGGACCTCTTCGATCCGCCGGCCGACGTGCGGCCGCTCGAGCACAACTACCGGTCCGTGCAGCCGATCCTGGATGCGGCGAACGCGGTCATCGCACTGGCGCCCGAGCGGTTTCCGAAGAAGCTCTTCTCGACCCGGCGCTCGGAGCGAAAGCCGAT
The DNA here is from genome assembly GCA_964597885.1 of uncultured Planctomycetota bacterium. Classification (GTDB taxonomy): domain Bacteria; phylum Planctomycetota; class JACOTG01; order JACOTG01; family JAUIME01; genus CAZQZX01. The sequence goes on along the minus strand of CAZQZX010000432.1, from coordinate 196 downwards.
CTTGGCGGGTACGTTCGACGAGACCTCGCAGGTCGAATACGTCGTGGAAGAGATCCTGCGGGCGCGCGAGGAGGGGATCGCGCTGATGAAGCAGGCCGTGTTGATGCGGGCGGCGCACCACAGCGACGAGCTCGAGGTCGAACTCGCGCGCCGCAACATCCCGTTCGTCAAGTACGGCGGTCTGAAGTTCCTCGAA
>CAZQZX010000431.1:0-1880 GCA_964597885.1 uncultured Planctomycetota bacterium | reverse complement strand
AGATGTCGAACGTGCCGTGCATGATGTGGCAAAGCTCGTGCAGCAGGCTGTCGAGAAGATCTTCCCGGTCGTCGTGAGCCCCCGGGTCGAACTCGATCACGGCGCGAAGGCGGTCGGGCTCGACCGTGCAAGCCGCCATCGCATCCGAATCCAGCGGCTCCACACGCCTCACGATCTCCCAGTCATCGAGCGCGAGAGCGGCTCGCATCTTCGGGAGCGCCTCGGCGAGGATCTGCTCGACTTCGCGCTTGTCCATCAACCGTTCACGACCTCGAGATACTGCGTCGACATCTCGGGCGTTCGCGCCTCGCCGCCCGGCTTCACCTCGCCCGACGCGTCCCGGTTCACCATCGGGAGCGTGTACACGGTCAGCGTCTCGAGCTCGTCGACGTGAACGTGGACGACGGTCTGGCGGTCGAAGGTCGCGTGGTCGAAGCTCACCCCGCCCACGTCGAACCGGCCGAGCCACCGCTCCGCGTCTTCCTTTCGCGTAAGCGTCTGGCCGATCTGTCCGTAGGCCTTGGCCGCGGCGCGTGCGTCCGGCCCCTGGAACACGCTCATCGGCTCGTCCGTCGGGATCTCTTCCCCGCGCGGGTCGCCGATCACGATCTCTACCTTCATGCTCGTGCTCCCTTCCTATTTCGTGTTTCGTTCGATTGCGCTCATCCGGCGCTCGACATCACGGAGCATGGTCTTGAGCTCGGTCATGTCCTCGCGTAGCCACTCGGGCGGGTGCTTCTCCGAGATCCACTCCTTGAGGTTCATCTCGAGTCTGTGCCCGTCGCGCTCCGTGAAGCGACTGGCCTCGACCTTCGCGAGCCGGATCTCGTGAGACGCCACCGCGCTCGCGGTCGCGATGCTGACGGCGACTGCGAACTTCGTTGCTACGTCCCAGATGCGGTCGGACATGCGTCCGTTCGGTGGCGGCGTCCCGTCCGGCATGGGGCTAGGCGCCCTCCGGCACGATGATGCAGTCGCGGATCCACCACTCGATCCCGTCGGGATTGAGCGGCGACCCGGGCCGGAGATCGACGAGCACTTCGGTCGATCGCGTGGCGAAGTGCATCGATACCGCGCACATCGCACGAGAAGGGCCCTCATCCTCCGGACCGACCATCGCCACGATCGAGCCCGCGTAGTAGCCGAGCCGGCTCTCGAACTTCGCCTCGAGCGGGGCCGCGGCTCGCATCGTCAGGCGATCCGTGTCGACGGCGAGGCCGTCGCGGATCCGCGCCATGCACAGGTCCGCGCCCTCGAGCCAGTAGACGCACCCGAAGGCCGAGAGGACGCACGGGACAAGTCCCGGCGCCTCGGGCTCGATATGAGCTGTGCGTTCCCACTCTCGCGGGTCGATCGTTCCGTTGGTCCGGAAGAGGAAGAGCCCGCCGTTCAGATCGGTGACGGCCGCGAAGCCCCGCGTGCCGTCGTAGGTCAGGCCCGTCAGATAGCGATACGGAACCGGAAACTCATGCGGGATGAACTCGTGCTCGCCCGTCCGGCAGTCCACCAGAAGGAAGGGCGCACCCCACCGATCGCTCTCGAGGTTCAGCGCCAGCACCTTCCGCTCGTCGAGGTCCATGGCGATCGACGGGGCCGGTCTGAAACGTCCCTCCGGTGCGTCGATCCGGATGTCGACTGCGCGCGGTGATCGAAGTCCCCAATCGTCACCTGCCCACGCGGCGACCTGCATCTCCTTGAGCGTGCCGTTGTAGCCGAGCGCTGCGGTCCATTCGCCTTTGACGTGCCGAACGCCTACCGGGAGCCTCAGCCGTCCATTCGCTCCGCCGAGGGACTCGCCGGTCGTCGGGTCGTAGAGCTGCGCTCGGTTCGAGGTGTTCCAGCCGAGCTTCGAACTCGCGTACACGACGCGCTCGCCGTCG
>CAZQZX010000430.1:0-1904 GCA_964597885.1 uncultured Planctomycetota bacterium | reverse complement strand
AAGAAGGCCGAAGCCGACGAGGACGAAGACGAAATCGCGGCTCCCGCGCCCTCCCGCAAGAAGAAGGCGAAGAAGGCCGCCGCGACCGACCCGGAAGCGAGCGAGCCCGAGCCGAAGAAGAGCCCGGCCCGCAAGACCGCGAAGTCCGCGGCGAGCGGCGACGGAGAGGCCGAGCGAGCGAAGCCCGTCGGCATGATCGGCGGCGGCGTCGCCAAGCGAAAGCCGAAGCTCCAGCCCCGCCTCCCGATCCCGGCCTCGCTGCTCGGGAAGCGAACGGATGCGCGCGGCTACGAGCTTCCCCCGCTGGATCTCCTCGCCGAGCCGAAGTACCCCGATCAGGCCGGTCTCGACGAGTCGATTCGCGAGACCAGCCAGGTGCTCGTGAAGACGCTTCGCGACTTCAAAGTCGACGGCGAGGTCGTCGAGATCGACAAGGGCCCCGTCATCACGCAGTACGAGGTCGAGCTCGCCGCCGGCACGAAGGTCCAGCGCGTGGTCAACCTCACCGACGATCTGGCCATGGCGCTCAAGTCGCCCGTCCGCATCGTCGCTCCGATCCCCGGGAAGTCGACGGTGGGCATCGAGGTGCCGAACGAGATCCGTGAGATGGTCGGCATGCGCGAGCTCGCCGCTTCGGACGCCTACCGCAAGAGCGAGCACGCGATCCCGTTCCTGATGGGCAAAGATGCCTCCGGGCGCCCCGTGGTCGACGACCTCGCGGCGATGCCTCACCTGCTCATCGCAGGAGCGACCGGTTCCGGAAAGTCCATCTGCATCAACACCGTCATCCTGAGCATCCTGCTCAGCCGATCGCCAGAAGACGTGCAGCTCATCCTCATCGATCCGAAGATGGTCGAGCTCTCGCTCTTCAAGAAGATCCCGCATCTGATCACGCCGGTGGTCACCGACATGAAGCGCGCGCCCGGCATCCTCGACTGGGCCGTCAACAAGATGGAGGAGCGCTACGCGCTGCTCGCCGACGTCGGCGTCAAGAACATCACCGGCTTCAACGATCTCGGCGAGGACTACATCCGCGAGAAAGCCAAGGAGATGGACGCGGATCCGGAGAGCATCCCGACGCATCTCCCCTACATCGTGATCATCGTCGACGAGCTCGCCGACCTCATGATGATCGCGTCCAAGGAGATCGAGGGATCGATCACACGCCTCGCGCAGAAGTCGCGAGCCGTCGGGATCCACATCATCTTCGCCACGCAGCGCCCGTCGGTCGACGTCGTGACCGGTCTCATCAAGGCGAACTTCCCGGCACGAATCTCGTTCCGCGTGTCGTCGAAGGTCGACTCGAGGACCATTCTCGACTCGATCGGTTCCGAGCGTCTGCTCGGCTCCGGCGACCTCCTCTACCTTCCGCCGCGCTCCGCCAATCTGGTTCGCTGCCAGGGCGCGTTCGTGTCGGAGAAGGAGATCAAGGACGTCGTCAAATTCATGAAGACCCAGTCCGAGCCCCAGTTCAATCCGGAGCTCGAGAGTCTGGATTCGCCTGCTGCCGGAGGACCCGGCGGCGGGAAAGCCAAGAAACGAGATGCCCTGTTCGACGAAGCCGTGCGCTTCGTCATCGAGCAGAATCGAGGATCGGTCAGCCTTCTGCAGCGCCAGTTCGAGATCGGATACTCGCGCGCGGCGCGGCTCGTCGATCAGATGGCCGAGGAGGGCATCGTCGGCAAGTACAAGGGGTCGAAGGCCCGCGAAGTCTTGCTGAGCCTGGACGAATGGGAAGCACGTGAGCAGGGGTAGCGCCCGGATGCGCGCGACCGCGAGCGGTCGAGCGACCGGTGCCGAGCACCCCGCTCCACGGAGGGTCGTGGAATGAACCGCAAGATCAGTGCCGTCGAGTATGCGGCTCTAGGCGTTTTCTTCGCGTCGGTCTTCCTCTTCACGAGCAT
>CAZQZX010000429.1:0-1937 GCA_964597885.1 uncultured Planctomycetota bacterium | reverse complement strand
ATGGCTCCATCCTCCCAAGGGATCGAGCCTGCGCATTACCCGGGGAGGTTCATCCCTCAGCGCGGGCGGTCTATGGGACTGCAATCGCCGCCCCGTACCGCCCGCTCTCGGAAGCGGGCGAAGGGTAGAGTCCACCGGCGATCGTTGGGAGGAGCCCCGCGTGGCAAGAAAGTACACGACCGAGTTCCTCTTCCACCTCCGGGCCCTTCAGTACGTCGTTGTCCAACCTGACGAACTTGAGAAGGTCACGGACGAGATCTGGACGGCAAACATTGAACCGGCTCATATCTACTTGGTGTGTCGTCGGCCCAAGATCTCCCTTGCCCCTGACTCGCTGGCGTTCACCGACGATGAAGTCACTGGGTCGTTCCGCATCTGGGATGGTGCAGACACCACCGAGGTGCCGTTCCGCACGCGGAACCACCTCGGTACAACGGACGTCACTGTGCAAGCTGACTACCCCGGAACCCGGTTCACGATTCTTGATGCAACCGGCGATCCGCTGCTCACGGGCAACGCTGCGACGCTGATGACAACCTTCGGCCCGACCTTCAGCGACCACCTGAAGCTTGAGGTGTTGTACGCCGGGCAGTCGTTCGGCTTTGAGGGAAGCCGCACCGCGCAAGATCGCCTCCGCAGCCACGAGACGCTCCAGGGAATCCTGGCCGAAGCGCTGGCTCGGTCACCGGATCTGGACGTATGGCTGGTGCTCATCTCGTTCGAGGACCCCTACATCGTCGCATCGATCGACCCCAAGGCCGAGACCACCGCATCCGATGACGAAGACAACGCCCACATCGAGCAAGTGGCTGACACTCCCATCTCCCTGCAGCAGGAAGTCAACCTGACCGAGGCGATGCTGATCCGGTACTTCGACCCGCCCTACAACACGATGTTTCGAGATAGCTTCCCGAACCCGGCGCATCTGTCCTACAGCGAGTGCTACGAACTCGACTTTCATTCTGTCGGCATCGAGTTGGACACCGAGGCCGTGAACTGCCAGCTGTGGTCAGAGAAGCAGGGAGCAACATGGCTGCATATCCCCACCTTCTCGCTCCACTTGGAGGAGGACCGCGCGGACATGTTCGGAATCTTCCCCTGAAGTCGGAGGGGCCTCGGCGCTCCGCCAGCCTTTAACCCCGCGCCGACGGCAACGCCACAGCGCCACCCTGAACGTGCGTTAAGTAACTTGACAAATCGCGAGCTGTTCAATAGCTTAACGGAATGGACAACGACCCGAAGGCCACGATGCTTCACTACGTCGCCGAGCACACGCGCAACATGCGCGAACGACGGGACGCGCGAGACATCGCCATCCGAGGCGCAAGAGTAGAGGGCGCATCGTTGCGCGAAATCGGAGCAGTCGCCGGCCTCACCGCCGCTGGCGTCAAGCACATTGTCGACCGTGAGGACCCGCCCGACGTTGCGGCCATCTTCGACCGCGATCAACTCGAGCCGATCGGAACGAAGTATCAGCACTGGACGGCCGCTGGCGGGTTCGACGACACGAGCCGGACGCGGGTGCTGGAGATGCTGGACATCGACGAGGAAGAATGGTGGGTCGTCGCGATCCGTCTGCAGAACCTCGAGGGCCTCGGCCTGATTGACGTCTACGCCGTGAGCCGGGACGTGATCGACGCAACGATCCACGCCGCCGCGACCACCGGAGAGATCGACGTCGCCCTGGTCGGGTCGGTCGAGACAGAGCTGTGGCATAACACTGAACCGCCCCACTTCGACGGTGGCGCGCCCGAGCCGTACGACCTGCTCCGGCACGGCTTCAAACGGATGGATGTGCTGCTGCTAGCACATCGACTCGCTGAGTTGGGCCCGGCGATCCGCGTGACGCGACGCCTCGCCGACCGGGACTAGCCCCCGCCAACGACTCGTTCTGAGGAGAGGAAGGGACGGCCTCGAACGGAGACCGGTCTGCCGAC
>CAZQZX010000428.1:0-1970 GCA_964597885.1 uncultured Planctomycetota bacterium | reverse complement strand
GCTTCGATGCCCTCGATCCCGGGCGACGGATTCACTTCGAGGACCATCGGCCCCTCGGTCGACTCGATGACGTCGACGCCGGCGACATCGAGACCGACCGCTCCCGTCGCTCGAATCGCGAGGTCTTCGAGCGTCGACGAAGCCTCGTAGGCGCTCGACTTCGCTCCGACGTGAAGGTTGCTGCGGAATCCGTCCACGGCCTCACGCCTCATCGAGGCGACGACACGATCGCCCACGACGAACAGGCGGATGTCGGACTCGGCACCGGGGACGTATTCCTGCACCAGGATGTTCTGCTTCTCGGCCCATGCGCGATCGAGCCAGTCCTGTCCTCGGGGACCTCGCTCGAGCCGCACCACGCCCGTGCCCTGCGACCCCTGAAGCACCTTCGCAACGACGTGCTCACCCTCGAACCCCTTCAGGGCATCCGACGGGTTCGAAGAACGGCTCAGGATCGTCCGAGGAACCGGCACGCCCGAGGACGAGAGGATCTGCAGACAACGAAACTTGTCCCGCGCCGACAAAATGGACACGGAATCGTTCAGCCCCGGAATCCCGGCGCGCTCGAAGTGGCGAAGGAGCGAGAGGCCGAACTCGGTGAGCCCGGGCCCGAAGCGCGGGAGGGTGGCGATGCCGTCGACCGGGCCTTCTTGGGTGCGGAGCCCCAACCCTCGATCCCCGGGCGCTCGATGCCCCACCTCGAGCACGCACTCGAGCGGATCGACGCCGGCGAGCTCATGCCCGCGCTCTGCCACGGCCGCGATGAGGCGCTTCGAGCTCTGGTTGGTGGACTGTCGCGACAGCAGCAGGAAGCGCATCGGTCAGTCGGTCGCTTGGGAGTCCCCGAGAGCCGACTTCGGCAAGGGCGGCGGAGTGGCGGCATCGGTCCGCGAGGCGCCGGCGTTCCCGTTCGTCACCGAAGGACGGCTGGCTTCGGGCGCACCGGCCGGGGAGACATCCGTCTTGGTCACATCCGAAGAAGAACCGCCGGACGGCGATGTCGGACCCGGCGAAGGACCGCCCGGCCCGCGGTCGTCGGAATCATCCGACGGCCCCCCGCCATCGCCGGCGGCGGCGCTGCCGGCGTCCGAGCCGAACACGGCGGCGCGGATCTCGTCCGCGTCCATGACCTCTCGCCGCATCAGCTCTCGGGCGAGCGACTCGAGCTTGTCCCGATTGTCGACCAGAAGCTGACGCGCATGGTCGTAGCAGCTCTGGACGATATTGCGCACTTCCTGATCGATTTCGATCGCGGTCTTCTCGCTGTAGTTCTTCTCGTCGTGGAAGTCACGACCGAGGAAGACCTGGCCGTTCGAGCGGCCGTAGACGAGCGTGCCGAGCTTCTCGCTCATGCCGTACTGGCACACCATCCGGCGCGCCAGATCCGTGACCTTCTCGAAGTCGTTGTGCGCCCCCGTCGAGAGGTGGTCGAAGATGATCTCCTCGGCGATGCGGCCTCCGAGGATGCCGGTGATGCGCGCGAGCAGCTCTTCCTTCGTGAGGATGTAACGATCCTCGCTCGGCAGCTGCAGCGTGTATCCGAGCGCGGCATGCCCTCGCGGGATGATCGAGACCTTGTGAACCGCGTCGCTCTTGGGGACGAGAAGCCCCACCAGCGCGTGTCCGGCCTCGTGGTACGCGATGACTTCTTTCTCTTCCTCGCTGATGATGCGCGATCGTCGCTCCGGGCCGGCGATCACGCGATCGATCGCCTCCTCGAAGTTCTCCATCGTGACTTCCTTCTGGCCGGCCCGCGCGGCGACCAGCGCCGCCTCGTTGACGGCGTTGGCGAGGTCGGCGCCGGTGAAGCCGGGCGTGCGCTTCGCGACGATGCTCAGATCGACGTCGTCGGAAAGCGGCTTGTTGCGGCAGTGGACCTTGAGGATCTCCTCGCGGCCCTTGACGTCGGCCGTGTCGATGACGATCTGTCGGTCGAAGCGTCCCGGCCGCAGCAACGCCGGATCGAGGAC
>CAZQZX010000427.1:0-1973 GCA_964597885.1 uncultured Planctomycetota bacterium | reverse complement strand
GACCGACAGGTCGAAACTCAAACCAACACGCCTGCGTGAAACCCGGGGAGCTTCAACTCGGCGGTGACGAGCTCTTGGAGCTCCTACTCGGTCAGGCCGAGACGCTTGTCAGGCTCGGACATCACGCAGCGGTCCTGGCAGATCGCGAAAGAACGAGTCGGCATGGCGGCTGACGCCTCGAACCAGGACGTAGTTGGCGGTACCGCCGATCGCGGCGCCGATCCCGAACGGAAGGAGTCGTCCGATCGCGACGGCTCCTCGTTTGGTGCCGTACTTCGTCAGCACGGTCCGCCCCAAGGTTCGATTGATCGCTCGGAGTGTCTCGACTGAGATGGCGTCCGTGGCCTTCTTGCCGAGACCCTTGGCGGTCTGCGTCGTCAGCTTGCCGAGGTTCACACTCGCGGTCTCCCCAAAGAGCAGCACGGCCAGGATCCACGCTCGGCGTTCTTCGAGCGACGCTCCCTCGTGGCCATGGATTGCCCCGATCGTGAGGATCAGATCCGCGCCTCGCGTGGTCGTCCACGCAAACTCGCTGCCCGCAACCGACAACCCCGCCACCGTTCCAACGCCCGGCGAGGCGGCAGTCCCACCGGCCGCCGCACCCACCGTGGCGAGTTCGCGAGCGAATGACTTCCGGAGCGCTCTGACCTGAGCGTCAATGTCCGCGCCGGGTGTCGCATCCGCTCGTCGAACGGCCGCATCCCAACGATTCGTGACCGCCGTGTCGACGACTTCCATCACGATCTCGCCGGCCGCTCGCAGCTTCGGTTTCTCAGCCATCGTCCATCTCCCGAGGCAAGGGTGGCACAGCTCGCCGATCACGTCGTAGCGCCCGGTTGTGACAGGTCCTGTCCCTGTCACGCCGCCGTCTGACGAAGGTCGCCGTCCGGCAACGGTGCCGGCGAAGGGAGTAAGTCCGATGAAGGAACGTCTGTCGAGTATCTGGTCCAAGTCGTGGGTCCGCTACACGACCGTGGCGGTGGTGGCGTTGGGCATTGGAGGTGCCGCGGCGACCGCGGAACCGGAAGAGGTCGTCGTCGAACGCGTCGTGGAGACCGAGGTCGAAGTTCCGGTCGAGACGATCGTCGAGCGAGAGATCGAAGTTCCGGTGGAGACGGTGGTGGAGGTCGAGGTGCCGGCGACGGCAGAGGAGCTCGCTGCGCTCGACGAGCGCGAAGCGCTCCTGGATGAGCGTGAGAGTGCCCTTGACACGCGCGAGCTGGCCCTCGACGAGCGGGAAAGCGCGCTCATCGTCGCCGAGGAGATCGCCGCGATGTCGGTCATCGCTCGTGACGGGTTGTACCTGGTCGGCACCGACATCGTCGCCGGCACCTACAAGGCGGATGGCGACGGCACCGGCTGCTACTGGGAGATCACCAGCGACGCGAGCGGCGAGTTCGGTTCGCTCGTCTCGAATCACTTCGGCGACGCCCTCGGTCAGCGGATCCAGGTTCGCGACGGCCAGTATGTGTCCGTGAGCGACTGCGGTGAATGGGCGATCCAGCCCTGATCCGAGGTCGGGCGACTACGTCCTGCGAAGGGGCCTATGAACACCGCACGTATCGCCACCTGGAACCTCGAGCGCAAGAAGCCGACGACCCCAACCGGAGCGGCGGGCCTCGAGCACCTGGCATCGCTCGACGCCGACGTGCTCGTGCTGACCGAAGCCGCATCACGTATCCCGCCGGCGACGGCCATGCCGTCTGGTGTCAGTCACTCAACCACGGTCCTGAGGAGCGGCGGGTCGTGATGTGGTCGCGGCATCCGTGGACGAACGTCGACGATCTCGGTCATCCCGACTTGCCTCGTGGACGGTTCGTCTCGGCCACGACCGAGACGCCGGTCGGTCCGATCGACGTGCTCGGTGTATGCATTCCGTGGCACATGGCCAACGTCCAGTACGGCGACCGCAATCGCAAACCGTGGCAGGACCACAGCACCTATCTCGAGATCCTCGCCGACCTGCTCGCTGA
>CAZQZX010000426.1:0-1997 GCA_964597885.1 uncultured Planctomycetota bacterium | reverse complement strand
CGGCAAGCTGGGTCGGCGCAAGCTGCGAAAGATACTCGAGCGCCCGAACCGCGTCCTCAGACCGTCACCGGATCGATCTTCTCGGGATCGATCCCGAGCTTGTCGATCGCCTTCTGCGCCTCCGCCGGCTTCACCTTCCCGGCCAGGGAAAGCTGGTACATCGCGGTGGCCGCGATGCACTCGGCGTCGACCTCGAAGTACCGTCGCAAGGACTCGCGAGTGTCGCTGCGGCCGTAGCCGTCGGTGCCGAGGGCCTCGAAGGGGGCGTCGACGAACTGGGCGATCTGGTCGGCGTGGAGCTTCATCCAGTCGCTCGCCGCAATGACCGGCGTGTCGCCCGCGAGCATCTTCGTGACGTACGGGACGCGCGGCTTCTCCGCCGGGTGCAGACGATTCCAGCGGTGGGCGGCCAGGGCGTCGGTGCGCAGCATCTTGTAGCTCGGAGCCGAGTAGATGTCGGCCGCGACGCCGAACTCGTCCTGGAGGATGTCGCGGGCGCGGAAGACCTGCTGCATGATGGAGCCACTGCCGAGCAGGCGGACCCGCTTCTTGGCCCGCGACTTCGACTTCTCGAAGAGGTACAAGCCGGCCAGGATGCCTTCCTTGGCGCCCTGGGGCATCGGGGGCATCGCGTAGTTCTCGTTCTGCAGGGTGATGTAGTAGAAGACGTCCTCTTCTTCCGCATACATCCGCCGCATTCCCTCTTCCACGATCACCGCGATCTCGTAAGCGAAGGCGGGGTCGTACGCGAGCATGTTCGGGAAGGTCGTGGCCAGCACGTGGCTGTGACCGTCTTCGTGCTGCAGGCCCTCGCCGTTCAGGGTGGTCCGGCCGGCCGTCGCTCCCAGCAGGAAACCGCGGCCGCGCGCGTCGCCGTGCGCCCATACCTGGTCGCCGGTGCGCTGCAGGCCGAACATCGAGTAGAAGAAGTAGAAGGGGATCATCGGCTCGCCGTGGTTGGCGTGCGAGGTTCCCGCCGCGATGAACGACGACATGGCGCCGGCCTCGGTGATGCCTTCCATCAGCATCTGGCCGTCGGTGCTCTCCTTGTAGTAGAGGAGCATCTCCTTGTCGACGGGCTCGTAGTTCTGTCCGACCGGCGAGTAGATCCCGATGCTGCGGAACAGGGCGTCCATTCCGAACGTGCGGGCCTCGTCGGGGATGATCGGCACGATGCGCTTGCCGATCGTCTTGTCCTTGAGGAGCTTCGTGAGGAGTCGAACGGCCACCATCGTGGTGGAGACGTCCTGGCCCTTGGCGGTGCCCTTGTAGAACTCCTGGTAGACGCTCGTCTCGGGGACGGTGACCGAGGTGGAGGCGGTGCTTCGGGACGGGACGAACCCGCCGAGCGCGCGCCGCCGCTCCATCATGTACTCGATCTCTTCGCTCTTCTCGCCCGGGTGGTAGAAGGGCAGATCGGCGATCTTCGAGTCGGGGATCTCGACCACCTGGATGCGGTCGCGGAACGCCTTCAGCTCGTCGAGATCGAGCTTCTTGGCCTGGTGCGTCGTGTTCGCGCCCTGGAAGCCGCCGAGCGTCCATCCCTTGACCGTGTGGGCCAGAATGACGGTCGGGGCTCCCTTCATCTCGGTCGCCTTCTTCATCGCGGCGTAGATCTTCACGAAGTCGTGGCCGCCGCGTCGCATGTGGTGGATCTGGTCGTCCGTGAGGTGCGAGACGAGCTGCTTGAGCTTCGGCTCACGGAAGAAGTGCTCGCGGATGTACGAGCCGGGCGAGACCGAGTACTTCTGGAACTGGCCGTCCGGCGTCTCGTTCATGCGGTGCAGGAGGAGCCGGTCATCGTCGTTGGCGAGGAGCTGGTCCCACACGCGGCCCCAGATCACCTTCAGGACGTTCCAGCCGGCTCCCTTGAAGCGCGCCTCGAGCTCCTGGATGATCTTGCCGTTGCCGCGAACCGGGCCGTCGAGCCGCTGCAGGTTGCAGTTGATCACCAGCACCAGGTTGTCGAGCCCCTCCCGGCTGGCGATATTGATGGT
>CAZQZX010000425.1:0-1998 GCA_964597885.1 uncultured Planctomycetota bacterium | reverse complement strand
CACCTTCTCGGCTTACGCGCCGTAGGCTTTACGCCGGCGAGTTTTTCCGATACGCTCACGCGTGGTCGGGAGGCTCACGCCTCTTCCGACGGTCCACCTGTTCGCACTTTTGGTCACGCCGGAGTGACCGTGGACCCTCCCGGCCGCGTTTTTTCTCCGAACGTTTCTTGACTCCGATCGCCATTCGTCGCTAGCATCGCCCTTGCGAACTGGTGGATTGTCGAGCTGAAGCGTGCGGCGGTCTCGCGCTTCTGCCACCCCAAGATTGACCCGAGCTGGGAGATGCTCTGTTGACTTCGCTCTTGCGAAGAGACGGGCTTCCTCCTACGCTCCCGGATGGCAATGGGCCAGGGCGTTGGGGATGGAGAGAAACCATGTCACATGGGAACCGCAGCCGAATGTGGGCGGGGAACGTGGTTGGTGCGGTAACACCAACTACGGAGATCCGCGAGGGAGGCGAGCAGCAGATCCTTCAGCACCTCTTGGAGCTGAAACAGCAGATCTGCGGCCCACCGATCAGCGAGATCGCGTTCGATCGATTCGCTTCGGAATACATCGACAGGGTCGCTTCCAGGCTGGCGAAGCGGACCGTCGAAACGAAGCGAAGCCACGTGAGGCGGTTGGTCCGATTCTTCGGATCAAGGCCGATTTCGTCCATTACGCCGGCCGACCTGCTCGATCTTCGGGACTCGATGGGTCGAGCAGGTCTCAACTCTGCCACGTCGAATCGGAACTTCTCGACGCTGTCCGTGATCCTCGAAGAAGCTCGTGCCCGCAACCACGCACGCGAGAATCCGATGCGCGACATCAAGCGCGCTCGCGAGACGAAGCGCGCGATTCCGCACCTGCCAACGGACGATCAGCGAAGGCTAATCCGTGCATGCTTCCAGGTCGATCTGCGTTGCGGAGCCAGCGCGTGGTTCCTTCTCGAGACCGGGCTACGAACGGGCGAGTTCCTTCGGATGCTCTGGGATCGATCGATTTCCTTCGATCCGCCGGAGATCTTCGTGGCGGACAGCAAGACCGGAAGCCCCCGTCGCGTTCCAATGAGCCCCGCGGCGACGCGCGCACTGATCATGCTCCGCCGAGCACGCGACGAGCGCGGCGACTGCTGGAGTTTGCAGCACGTCTCGCCGTGGAAGGATCATTCGCAGCTCGGCAACTACTTTCGTCGCGCCCGAAAACAAGTCGGGCTCGACTGGATTCACGTGCACGACCTACGTCACTTGCGAGCTGTGAACTGGGAACTGGAGGGGCATCCACTCCCCAGGATCAAACGATGGCTCGGACACACGAATCTCACCACAACCGCGGTCTACGCCGACCACGTCGAGAGCGCCGAACTCTCTCGAGACGTCGCACTTGGCCGCGCGTGCTGATGAAGACCCACGCCCCCGTCGAGCCGAAGCGCTCGGCGGGGCACTTGTGGTCGATGATCGAGGCGACTACGATGGGCCGTCTCACCATGACTCGAACGGCTTCGCGACAGGCGGTATCAGCGATGGATGAGCCCACCCGAGAAGGAGTCACGAAGGATCTGCGCGACTTCTTCGATGTGGCGAGCGGCCGCGAGATGCACATCGAGGGCTTGACGCGCGAGCTCTCGGAGCTTATCGGCCGCGACCGAACGACGATCTACCGATGGAGGTCGGGAGATCGAAAGATGTCGTCCGCAGCTGCCCGGCTTCTTCATCGCAAGCTTGCATTTATGAGAAAGAAGTACGATATCGGATGAATCTTGTTGCCAAGGCGACTAGCCTTGGTAGAATGCGATGCAGATCGAGCCATTGGGCTTGATAGGAAAAAAGCGGCGCGAGGGTGTTCAGACCACCCCCGCGCCAGGACCGGAATCAGGAAAGGCCGTCACACCGGCTGACCCCGGTTGGCCCTCGATGATGCGGTAACACCACGCTGAGGGCCGTCGCCGGAACCGCAGCCGAAGTCGCGGACGCCGACAGGCACCCACGATACCACAAACCCCTGTTCTTGCCGAACCAG
>CAZQZX010000424.1:0-2021 GCA_964597885.1 uncultured Planctomycetota bacterium | reverse complement strand
CAGGACGATGATCTCGGGCACGCGAATCCGGAGCGACACGGTACGGAGATGTGGCTGATCCGCCGCGACGCGCAACTGAGCCCACGATTCGAAATCATGCAGCTCGAACGTGTCGGGCGCGATGATCTTCGCCGCTTCGTTGATGGTCAAGGCCAAGGCGCGGCGCACGGTCGTCGTTTGAATCGCGACCCATGACCGGTTCAAGACCAGCGTGGATCCCTCGAGTCCCATGGACATCTGCAAACCCCTTGACTGGAGTGGCTTGCGGCTCATGACACGCCGGAGAGTCTAGCAAAAGAAGCTCTCTCCTCACTCGATCATGACCCGCCTAGGCGCTCTCGTCGATCCCTTGCAACAATCCCGTTGGAACCTATAATGATTGGTTTTGGCTGGTTACCGTTCGCGGGTTCTCTCCGAGCCGGGGAGCCGGGGCTCTCCGCACTTCGGGGTCGGGCAGGTCGATCCCGCGATCTCAAGGGCGGCTGGAATTCCGGGGAGGTGAGACATGAGAGCGACTCGAACGAAGGTCATGCGGCTTGCGTCTGCAGCGTTGTCCATCGCGCTATGCACCCTTGCTCTAACAGGTTGCGCCGAGTTGGATCAAATGACCGCCGCTGACATCCAGAGTCCTGATTCGATCCACTTCACGCAGGGACAGTTCGACGATGTCCCTGCGCCCTATGGATTCCGAGTCATGGAACGGCGGAACGAGTCCCTTCGCTACGAAGCGGATGGGATGAGAATTGGAAGGACGACGTATCGCGGGCCGTTGAAGCCGCGGCGACAACTCGCTGACTTCTACCGTGACCATATGAGTCGAGACCACGGTTGGGAACTCGTCAACGCGACCCGAGAGGGAGCGGCCGAAGTCCTGCGGTTCGCGAAGAACACGTCTGCTTGCAGCGTAAATGTCTACGAGAAAAACAATTACAGCTACATCGAGATCAAGGTGAACACGGTCCATGAATCCTAGGACGATGGCCACCCCCGAAGTCGACCCCGCGTCGACCCCGGCGAGCCCACTGGACAAACTCCTCTCGAACCGCCCCATGATTTATGGGGTCCTCGGGATCGTTGCGGTCATTCTGGTCGCATACACCGCCGTCGCGCTCATGCAAAGGGCGCAGCGGCAGGCGAGCGACAGCGCCTGGACAGAGTTCCACGCGGGCATGCAGCAGCTTCGAGATGCCGCCCAGGAGCAGGGAGTGGTCTTCCCGGAAGGAACGGCCGAATACTTCCAGACCCTCGACGCTGACCTGCAGATCCGGGTTTTCAGCGGAGTCCTGGAGTCCGTCCGCGGTTCGGCGGCCGAGCCGACGACGCTCTTTTACCTCGCGAACGCTCATCTTGCCGCCCGTGAGGTCGATCAGGCCGAACGTCGCCTCGCGGAGCTCCAGAGTTCCTACCCGAATCACTACTTGGTGGCCTCGGACGCTTCCTACGTCTCCCAGACACTCGTCGATGCGTTCCGAATGCATCTCGAACGGGAGAAGGAGTTCCTCTCGGAGAATCCGGCGTTCCTCACCGGGAGCTCGATGGAGTCGAGCGGAGAGGAATCGGAAGAGTAGTTCGAGAGGCGGCAATCCGACCGAAACAACAAAACCCCGGTCTTCCGACCGGGGTTTTTTCGTCGCTCAGGCACCTCACAACCTCGAGAACCTCAGGAGCGCGCCGCCTTCTCGAGGGCTTCTAGCAGACGCTCGAAGTCGTCCTGCGAGTAGAAGTCGATGACGATCTTGCCACGGTCGTCACGAGCGCGAATCGTCACCTTCGTCCCGAGTGCCGTGTGGAGCCGCTCCTCCAAGTCCAGGATATAGCTCGGCTTCGGCTCCGGTGACTTCTCAGGCCGCTCCTTGGCCGGTCGCACCATGCCTTCGAGCTGGCGTACCGAGAGCCCACGATCCACGACTTCCTGGGCGAGCCTCTTCGCCGTTTCGGCCTCTGCTACCCCCGAAAGGACCTGCGCGTGACCCGTGGAAAGCGCGCCGCCCGAGACGAGGCTCCGGACCGCCACAGGGAGG
>CAZQZX010000423.1:0-2033 GCA_964597885.1 uncultured Planctomycetota bacterium | reverse complement strand
GGGGTTCGAGCCCCCTTGGCTCCACCAACTCCCTCCTCCCGCATCGAATCCGGATCTTCCGCCCAGCACTCGGTCTCCCCAGTCGCATCCCGGGAATCTTCCGCTCCTGCCCCGTGCAGCGACGCCTCTCCGCGGCAATTCGAGCCCCTGACGCCCCAAAGCTCCGTGCCCGTTCCCGTTGCGGGCGCCGTCCGCTCCCGCGCTCCGGCCTCATCTCCGGCCCGATTCCGCCGTTCGCCGACTCCGTGTCGCATTCGGGTTAATTCTGACGCAGATCATTCCGATAAAACCCATGACAGCGGTTTGTTCGGGCAATCGGACGTTTCGGGGGCCCGATGGTTTTCCGGGGGGGAGAGCACAAATGACGACGACATCCAAAGCCAAGAACGGCATCCAGCTCGAGAACATCGCCTATCGCGGAGCTTCGGGACTCGCGCCCGAGAACACGCTGCGAGCGTGCGACATCGCCCTGCGCAAGGGGGCGTCGATCATCTCCGTGAACGTGCGGATGTCCAAGGATGGTGTGCCCGTGCTCTTCCACGACGAAGACGTCGCCCGGCGAACGCGAGGCCGCGGCGCCATCTCGCAGATCCCGCTGAAGGAGATCCGAAAGCTCCGGATCACCGGCGGTCGCGGGAAGCGCGTCTACGAAGAACCGATCTCGACGCTCGAAGAAGCGATCCTCCTGACCCGCGGCCGGGGCGAGCTCGCCCTGGAGCTCATGGGTGACGAAGATCAGCAGCCGGGCTTCGTGAAGGCCGTCCTGGACCTCGCCCGCAAGTACGAGCTCCCCGAATCGACGGCCCTCATGGCTCATGCACACAGCGTCTTCCGCAGCCTGCGGGCGATGCGATCGCCCCACCGTGTCGGCCGCGTGCTCGGCCCGCGCGTCGGGTGGCCGAAGTTCATGGAAGCCGTCCGCGAGCGCCCGAGCCTCCTCATGCTGCATCGCGCCGCCGCCTCGGCGAAAGCCCTGCGCGCCTGCCGCGAAGCCCGCGTGAAGGTGTGGATCTACACCGTGGAGCATCAGAAGGAGTTCCAGCGCGCGCTCAGCCTGCGCCCCGAAGGCGTCATGACCGCCTATCCGGGCCGCATCCGGCGGCTCCTCGAGAAGGAAACGGGCGGCGTCCACTAGCCGCCCGGGCGCCGTCGGCGCCCTCCCCCCGGTTCCGAGCCTCACCCGGCACGAAGGCCCCACTCGGGACAACGGGACCGGGGAACTGGTATAACGGCCCTCCGAACTCGACCGTCGAGGTTCCCCGTATGGAATTGCGTATCCGCGTCCACGACGATGGCACCCTGCGCCTTCCCGCCAAGCTTGTTCGCAAGCTCGATCTCAAGGCGGGATCCTACGTCAAGGTGACCGTCGAAGAAGGCGTCCTCTCCCTGGAAGAGACCGACTTCGATCCCTTCGAAGAGGCCAAGAAGCCGACCGATCCGGGATCGATCGAGAAGTTCCTCCAGGACGAGGAGCAGAAGAAGAAGGACGCGGCCAAGACGTTCGAGAAACTCATGGAGAACCCGCCGGAGGTGCGGCCCGAGGATCGGCCGGACTTCTGGGACTGACCCCAGGCTCTCGATGCCCCACCCGAGCCGCGCGACCCGCGCCTTCGCTTCATCCGTCTCCTTGTGCTGGCTCCTGGCGACAGCCCTCGTCGTGGTGGCCTGCGGGGGCGGCAGCGGAACGAACACGAGCCCGCGTGGCGTCGTCCTGGTGACGATCGACACCCTCCGGGCGGATCGACTCGGCTGCTACGGGAGCGACCAGGTCTCCACGCCGGTTCTCGATCGGCTGGCCGAGAAGGGCGTTCGCTTCACGCAGGCGATCGCCTCCTCGCCGCAAACGCTGCCCTCGCACACGGCCATCCTCACCGGTCGGTATCCCCACGTCCACGGGGTGCGCTCCAACGGCGTCTTCCGGCTTCCGAACGGCGCGACGACGCTGGCCGAGGTTCTAGCCAAGAAGGGATTCCGGAACGCCGCCTTCGTGAGCGCCGTGGTACTCGATAGCCGGTACGGCCTCGACCAGGGAT
>CAZQZX010000422.1:0-2054 GCA_964597885.1 uncultured Planctomycetota bacterium | reverse complement strand
ATGGCTTGACGGTGGCGGAGCAGCGGGCAGAGCGCCAGCAATTGGTTCAGCAGTTTCATGAAGACAGCTCTTTCTTCTCGGTGGCAACGGCTGCGATCGCGCCATCCCCCCGCTTAATGACAACAAGCTTCAACCCTGAGCAGGGTGAGGGGAAATTTTGAGTTTTGAATTTTGAGTGATGGAATAGAGTTGGCTACGACTTCTTAACTCCTAACTCCTCAATTCCTCCATCACCTTCCCCATCTTCATGACCTCCATCACCTCTCTTCTATCTGTCACCTCACCCCTATCCACTTCTACTGCGTTTCTCAACTACCATGACTGCAACGCTTGTTTCTCCTCCTAAACTGCCGCCCTCCCAACATGAATTTGCCGAGGTAATTCACCGGCTGGAAGCGGGAGGGGCGATGCTGCCGGACTCGCCGGAAAATTTGAAGCAGATTATCGGCATCTACAAAGCGTATGCCGTACCCATGGACTTCTACTGGCGCGATCTGCTGTACATTGCCGAGCGGGTTTTTCTCGACCCCTTCCCCTTCTTCAAATACTTCCTGCCCCAGGAATATTTGGACTTGCACAACCACTACGCCGGGGACGATGCTGACCTGCGCATCTGGCGCGGCGAAGCCACGGCGCACCCAGAACTGTTGGCCTTTATGGAAAAGGGGGAAACCGGCAACATCCCTCGCTTGTTCCACCACCTCTGGCACGACCGCATCAACATGGAATTTGCCGAAGCGTGCATGCGGGCAATGCTGTGGCACCAGGGTATGGGCGGGCGCTTCAACGATTACCTGGACAGCGACGAATATATTGCCAATGCTGACCGGGCGATTCGGGCGTATTTCAAAAACAATCCGGCGATGCTCGGCCTCTACAAACTCTTCCCCGACATGTTCCTCGAACAGGTGCGGCAACTCTCCTACTACAGCAACTTGGGCCTGTTCTGGGAAGTGATGGCTCCGGTGTTCTTCGAGATGTCGGATCTCTACGATGAAGGGGCAATGACCACCGTGCCCGAGGCGATGGACTTCCTGGTGAATGGCATTTTCGCGATCGCAGGACGGCCCATTTACCATCACGTCTACATTCGCGGCGAATGCTACGAAATTATTCCCAAGTCGAAGGGCTTCATGTGGTTGTACGAAGCGGCCCTACCCTACGTTGAGGCGGTTTTCTACCGCACGGCTCCCTTCCGAGGCACCAAATCCTACAATGCCCAGGCCGGACAAGTGCCAAACGAGCAAAAGGACTTCCACTACGGCATTCTCTACGCCGATGTTTTCCCTGTGGGCAGTGCGGGCATTCCCCCCACTCAGTTGATGCAGGATATGTGGCACTTTTTGCCAGATTATTTGCAGGAGTATTACCAGGGATACTGCCGGGGCAAGGATGATGTGCTGATTCAGCTCGGCATTACCTTCCAGCGCTCGATGTACTGCGTCACCTCGGCAGTTATCCAAGCTCTGCGCACCGCGTTGCTCTATCCCTTAGACGATCCCAATCCCAGGCACCTGGAAGCGAACCGGGCCTTTTTTGAGAGTCAACTCGATCGGTTCAAGCGCCCGGAGGCCCGCCTGCGAGACATTCAAAGCCCGGATTATCGCTAAGCCTCAGATCTAATCGGTTGGACAAGCTGTTATATCCCGATCGATCCCCCTCAATCCCCCTTAAAGAAGGAGGACTTTAAGACGCTCGATCCCCTCATTCATTTTGAGGCTCTTCATCCCCCCCTTCACAAGGGGACTATCCCTTAGGCAAATCTCGCTGAAACTCTCATGCCGCCGATCGCGCAGATCGCTGAAAACCCCACCGCCTGCGGCACCTCCCCTTGGCAAGGGGAGGTTGGGAGGGGTCGGCGACCATCCCAGGAAACAACCAGCCAGTCAAGGTTTCCGCAACTTTTGACTAAGGGACAGCACAAGGGAGACAGGGGGGATCTCCTCCAAACTCCCTAAGTAGACCGACCTTGATTTCGTAGGGTGTGTTAGCGCTAGCGTAACGCACCAAAGCCTTGAAAGACGGTGCGTTACGGCTGTGCCTAACGCACCCTA
>CAZQZX010000421.1:0-2110 GCA_964597885.1 uncultured Planctomycetota bacterium | reverse complement strand
AGCCGCTGATGAAGCCGGCCGAGTACTTTCAGCGCACCCGTGACCTGACCACGGCGTACTTCTTCGTCGCCCCGGTTCTCGCTTTCTACGAGATCGGCATCCTGCTACTCGGCGTGGATGTCCGAAACGGAGCGGACGTCCTGCTCCGCAGCCTCTTCGGACTCTTCGGGGAAACGGCGGTCATCGCCTTCAACCTGCTGCTGCTGCTCTTCGCGGTCTTCGCGGGGATCCAGCTCGTGAAGCGGGATCAGCCGGTCTTTGTGCTGCTGGCGCCCGTGGTCGTCGAATCGGCGATCTACTCCATCTTCTTCGCGCCCGCGGTGCTGCTGCTCGAAACACGGATCCTGCAGTACCTCGGGCCGGACGGCGGACAGGAAGTGTTCTTGCACGTCGTCCTCTCGGCCGGTGCCGGAGTCTACGAGGAGATCCTCTTTCGTTTGATCCTGGTGACTTCGATCCTGTTCCTGTTCGAGAGGCTGGTCCGACTCAAGAAGGGCGTGGCTATGGTGCTCGCCGTGCTGATCTCGGCGACGCTCTTCTCGGCGTTCCACCACATCGGCACCTACGGCGAGCCGTTCGCCATGCACCCGTTCCTGTTCCGTCTGGTGGCGGGGCTTCTCCTGTCCGCGATCTATCTCGCGAGGGGGCTGGCCGTCGCCGTCTACACGCACACGTTCTACGACGTGCTCGTCTATCTGCAGCAGGGGGCCTGACCATGCCGAAACCCGTGATCGTCGCCATGTCCGGAGCTTCCGGCGCCCCGTACGCACTTCGCTTGCTGTCCGCTCTCTGCGAGGCGAAGCGAGACGTCTATCTGACGGTTACCGGCGGCGCGTGCCAGGTCCTCGCCGCCGAGTGCGGCATCAAGATCGAACCGACACGTCCGCGGATCGAAGCGCTCCGCGAGGTCGAACCGGGGATCGACCCGGACCGCATCCGCGTCTTCTCGATCCACAACGTCGCGGCGCCCATGGCGAGCGGCACGTTCCTGCACGATGGAATGGTCATCGTGCCGTGCTCGATGGGCTCGGTGGGGCGCCTCGCTCAGGTCCTGTCGGCGAACCTGCTCGAGCGCGCCGCGGACGTCTGCCTCAAGGAGAAGCGGCGGCTCGTCATCGTTCCGCGCGAAACGCCTCTCCACCTGATCCATCTCGAGAATCTGCTGACGCTGGCGCGGGCCGGCGCGACGATCCTCCCCGCCATGCCAGGCTTCTACCACCGACCGGAAACGGTGCAGCAGGTCGTGGACTCGATCGTCGGGAAGATCCTCGACCACCTCGGGGTGGAGCACAGCGTGTCTCGCCGCTGGGGAAGCCGCTAGCGACCGGACTCGAGCTCGGCGAGGAGAGTGCGAAGGGCGTCCGGGTCCTCCGGCTCCTCCGCGAGTGCCGTGCGGGCCGCCTCGATCGCCTCCTCGCGCCGATCGAGCCCGGCGAGCGCCCGTGCGATCCAGAGACCGGCCCGTGAGCCCCCCTCGATCTCGGAGGCAAGACGCGCGCACTCGAGGGCACGTTCGAGATCCCGGTGGGGAGATCGCTCGGCTTCGACATGGAGCTCGGCTCGTGCGAGCAGCAGGTCGGGCTCGTCACGGTACAGCTGCTCGACCCGCTTCAGGGCCGCATCGGCCTTGGCGAAGCGTCGGCGATGCAGGTAGAGCCGCACCTGCCAGTGGAGAGCCTGGAAGTCCTCCGGATCGGCCGCGAGCGCCAGCTCGAGCCTCGCATCCGCCAGCTTCGGCTCGTCGCGCGCCAGGTGGATCTGCGCGGCCAGGACCAGTGCTTCGAGGTCCGCGCCGCCCGTCGCCGAGAGATACGGCTGCACGAGCTGGAGCGCTTCCTGCGTCCGGCCGCGACGCCTCTGCAGATCGGCGAGCTCGAGCCGGGCCTCTCGATGGAGCCCGCTGACGCTCACCGCCGAGAGCAGCTCTTCCTTGGCCTCGTCGAGCCTCCCTTCGGATCGCAGGGCGCGACCTCGGACGTACCGGATCTGGCCCAGGGTCGCGGGGCTCGGGCGGCGCTTCTTGGTGCGCGCGAGGAGCTCGTCCGTCCGCGAGAGCGCTCGCTTCGGATCGCCGCGCTCCAGGTCGAGCTCGGCCGCCAGCGTGATTCAC
>CAZQZX010000420.1:0-2132 GCA_964597885.1 uncultured Planctomycetota bacterium | reverse complement strand
GACGTACGCCGCGAACGGGTCGAGTCCCTCCAGGTGCTCGAGCCAGTGCTCCTCGACGAACTGGTGCGCGGTACCGCCCATGGCCAGCGCCGTTACCCGCAGGATGCTTTCGAACTCCGCATTGTTGCCGCCTGCATTCAGGTAGCGGGGGATGTGGTGCGTGCCGATCGCTTCCTTCGATGCGACGAGGATCGCCATCCAGACGTACTCGTGGCCGTGCTTGGTCAGCACGCGATCCTTCAGCGTCAGCTCGGTGTACATCGCGTCGTAGGCGTCGAGCAGCGCAGGCATCGAGACAGCCATCAGGCCGTGATGCGGCAGCAGGTAACCGCGCTTGGTGCGAATCTCGTTCAGATAATCGGCGAGGTCGGATGGCATTGGCTGACACCGGGAGTGAAGCGAACGGGAGGGATGTTATACGCTACGGGGCCGACAACGAACAAGGCGGACAGGCATGGCGAACGACGACCTGGCGGGTCAGACGATACTCATCACGGGTGGCGCGCGCGGCATTGGAGCCGCGGCCGGCATCATGCTCGCAGCGCGCGGCGCCGACGTGCACCTCGCCGACGTGCTGGACTGTACCGAGGCGGTGACGGCGATCGAGAAGCGCGGTGGCAAAGCGACCGGCCATGCTCTCGACATCACCGACAAGCCGGCCTGTCTCGCGCTCGCCGACAGTCTCGTGGCGGAAACCGGTCGTATCGACTCGATCGTCTGCAACGCGGGCGTGTGCCCGCCCGGCAAGCCGGTCGCCGAGAACGCGGATGACGAAGCCCAGTGGGAACGCGTGATCGACATCAACATCCACGGCACGCAGAATTCGATCGCCGGCGTATGGCCGCACATGAAGTCGCAGGGCGGCGGCCGCATCGTCATCGTGAGTTCGATGGCCTTCTACCAGGGCGGCCTCATCGTCGGCACCGAGTACTCGGCCTCGAAGGCGGCCCATGTCGGAATGACGCGGCATCTCGCCCGCAACGGCGGGCCGCACGGCATCAACGTCAACGCCGTTGCGCCGGGTGTGATCGAAACGGACATGACGAAAGACTTCAACAAGCCGGATCTCGAGACGATCCCGCTGCGCCGACTCGGCACGGCCGAGGACGTGGCAGGACCGATCAGTTTCCTGTGCGGCCCGGAGTCGGCCTACATGACGGGTACGGTGCTCAACGTGACCGGCGGGATCATTCTCGCCGACTAGCGGCTATTCCGGCGCCTGGCGGAAACGCACGCCGATGCCGACGATAAAGGTGTCTTCGTCGTAGGGCTCGGCACCCAGCGATAGCAGCAGCGGTACGGCATTCGGTGTGACGCCGTTCAGCTGCCAGTCGGCCGTCTCGAACTGCTGGTAGCTCGCATTGAACGTGAAGTCCATGGTCTCCGAGCGCCGGTAGACGAGCTCGAGGTTCACGCGGTTCAGGTCGGTCTCGAGGTTCGGGAACTGGTCGGCGCCATTCAGGGAGTCGATGTTGATCTTCGATTCGCCGGACGAAGTCAGCACGTTGAGCCGGAGGTCGATCTTGTCGGCGATTTCATTGACGACGAGTCCGGCGCCGAGCGTCGTGAAATCGTCGTCGTTGCTTGCGAGCCAGTCGGCGGGGCCGAAGCGCTCGCTGCCGGCCTGCTCGGATTCCAGCGATTCGATACCGGCGTTGAAATAGAGCGACGCCTTCGGCGTGATGAACCAGCTGAAGTCGAAGGTGTAGCTGGCCTCATCGCCGCTCAGGAGGCCGAGCTCGGAGCGCGTGTAGTTATCCTCCGCGAGGAGTGCGGTGAAGGACAGCGCGACGGGGCTCTCGGCCGGTGACCACGAGGCACGCAGCTCGCCGAACTCGCGGAACCGATACGCGAGGTTGTACTTCCTCATGATCGGGTTCTGGCCGGCCGCAATGGCGACGGTCGTGTTGTATTCGCCGATGTCCCGCCGCGCGGTGCCGTAGCGACCGTCGATCTCGATGGACCCCGTCGGGCGCCAGCGAAGCCGGCCGTAGCCGATATCCTCTTCCTGGCTTGCAACTTCCTGGAAGTCGCGGTCGATCTCGCGACGCTCGTAGCCACCGGAGATCCTGAGTGAGCGGAACAGGTCGTAGTCGCCGACGACCTCGAAGCGATTCCGTTCGTAGCTGTAC
>CAZQZX010000419.1:0-2148 GCA_964597885.1 uncultured Planctomycetota bacterium | reverse complement strand
CATCCCGGTCGCGGTCGCGGTCGTCGGCGCGGCGCACCTCGATGTTGTTCAGGAGACCGAGCTCTTCGAACGGACGCTCCGCCTGCTCCTGCACTCCGAGCGCGAAGCCCACCATCGAAAGCAGCGCGCCGGTGGCGATCGTCACGCCGAGCGCGGTCAACGCGGTGCGGAGCGGCGTTCGTCGAATGCCCTCCAGGGCGAGGCCGGCGATCTCGCGCATCCTCATGGCGTTTCGATCCCCTCCACGCGACCGTCCCGAAGACGAACGATCCGATCTGCGATGCGATGCGCCATCTCTTCGTCATGGGTGACGAGCACGACCGTCGACTCGAGCTCTTCGTGCAGCTCGAGGATCAGTCGCTCGACGTCATCCCGCGTCGCGCGATCGAGATTCCCGGTCGGCTCGTCGGCGAGGAGCAGCGGCGGTCGATGCACGATCGCGCGAGCGATGGCCACACGCTGTTGCTCTCCCCCGCTCATCTGGCCGGGACGGTGCCCGGCGCGATGGCCGAGACCGACCCGCTCGATCGCCTCGGACGCCCGGCGCTTGCGGTCCTCCCCGTACGTCCCCTGCAGGGTGAGCGCCAGGCTGACGTTGCGGATCGCGGTGAGGCTCGGGACGAGATAGTACGACTGGAAGATGAACCCGACGGACTGCCGCCGGAAATGCGCGCGCTCCCGCGACGTCATCTCACCGAGGTCGCGCCCGTCGACTCGGACCTCGCCCGCGGTCGGCGTGTCGAGCCCGCCGAGCAGATGCAGCAGAGTGGACTTTCCCGAGCCGCTGACCCCGAGGAACACGATGCGCTCGCCCCGGTGGATCTCGAGGTCGATCCCGTCGAGGGCATGAACGGTCGTCGGGCCCATCGCGTACTCGCGGCGGACTCCACGGATCTCGACGAGAGGTGAGGAAGAGTCGCCGGGCGATGCGCTCATCGCGAAACGGCGGCCGTCGCCGATGCGAGCTCCAGTCCCGACGGAAGATCGAGGACGCGCAGGCGAACCCGGGCCCCCGAGGTGACGATCCGCTCGCGGAGCTCGGCGGGAACCGGCAGATCGAGCGTCGCCTTCGAGGGTTCCCGTCCCGTCACGTCCACGCGGAGCGGCGGCGCAAGCGCAGCGGTCTCGTCGCCCACGAGCGCCTCGAGGACCACGTTCGTCGTCAGACCGGTCTCGAGCGCCACATCGAGCTCGGCCTCGACCTCGACGGTCAAGCTCCCGTCCGATTCGAGCCGCGCACCGATCGAAACGCGGAAGGCGTCCCGCAGAACGTCCGGGCTCTCCTCGACGAGCGCCACGACCGAGAGCGGCCGACCCTGCGGCACGACGGGCGGCGGCTGCATTTCGAAGCCGGCTTCCTCGTAGCGGACCGGAGGAATGCGACCGAGCTCGACGCACTGCTCGCACTCGAACGGGATGCGACCCGTCCACATCGCACGACGGAGCGATCGGAAGCGCGGGCCGTTCCAGATCTCCTCCATCGAGCTTTCGTTGAGGTTGCCGAGATCGTGGACGCCGTAGCAGCAGGTCCGCACGCGTCCGTCCCGCTCGACGTAGATCTGGGAGAACGGCTGCGCGCAGAGAAGAGGTACGGGCCCGCTCGCGGAGGCTTCCGGCAAGGTCTCGGCGCCCTCGCGTGCCAACGCCGCACCGTCCGTTTCGGTCGTCTCCGCTCGAGCCGGCTCCTCCTTCGGTGCCGGATCGGCCGGTGCTGCATCCGCCGGTGCAGCATCAGCCCCAACGGATTCGATCGGCGACGGCTGCACGGGCGCTTCGACCGCGGCCATGCCCGGCGTCACGTCCTGCGGCGCATCCGACTCGTCGCTCGGCTCGAAGTCGGCCGGCATGCGCTCGACGGCGCCCGCGAAGTCGACACCGCCCACGCCCCCGATCCCCACACCCACGAGATCGATCGACAGCTCGGCCGCCCGTGCGCGCGCGGCCACGAGCGTCGAGGCGTACGGTTCCTCGGCATACCCGGGGATCCGCTCCTGCTCGAGGTCGGCGGTGTACGGCACGAGCGGCTCCACGTGAACGCGCGTCGCCCCGATCTCGTCGGCGATCTCCACCACCCGCGGCAGCTCGTGGAAGTTCGACGCCATCCCGATGAACTCGATGAAGATTTCCGGAAGGCGCGAGCCCTCGGCG
>CAZQZX010000418.1:0-2184 GCA_964597885.1 uncultured Planctomycetota bacterium | reverse complement strand
CCCTCGAAGAGTCGCTCCGTCAACGCGACCCGACCGGTCAGTGCGGCGACGTGGAGCTGGGAAGCCGGTCCGAGGGTGGCTCCACCGAGCCGGACCTTCAGGTCTCGATGGAACCGCAGCATGTCTTCGACGCGCCCGACCTCACCGAGCGCCCGCTCGTACTGGAGCGCCAGCTCGGCCGAGAGAGGAATGCGCGCGGGATCCCCGAAGGACTCGATCCACTCGACGATCTCGTGGAATCGCCCCTCGGCTCGGAGGAGGTGGAGCCTCGCGAAGCGGGCGAGCTGGCTATCGCCCTCACGAACGTCGTCGATGCGCCGCCGGGCGCCTTCCAGATCCCCTTGCTGCACCCGCGACAGGATCCGTATGCACTCCGGGTACTCGCGCCAGCCATCCATCGGGTGGAGTGCCGCGAGCACGCGAGACACCCGTTCCGCCATCCGATAGCGACGCGCGACGAGCAACGAAGGCAGCCACCGGGCGATCACGAGAGGAACGACGACCAGCGGGACCCAAACCGCGGCGGCCAGCGCTCCGGGTACCTCCGACCCGGCGAGATGCCCCACCGCCAGCGTCACGAGAACGAGCGCATGAACGCCGAGCCATCCCGGGTACCGAAACCCGAAACGACGCCATTGCAGGGCCAAGCCGAGCGTGGAGTTGAGCCCCACGATCCAGACGAGTATGGAATCGAGATCCAACCGACCTCCAGGAATCACCGGTCCGAGCGGGAGGATACGTCGCGCGAGCCTCGCTCGGCTACTGCGGGCCCGCGCTCGCCCGCTCGATCATGGTACGATCGGGCCGCTTTGGGCTCTCGCAACCGATGGATCTCGCTTCCGTGTTTCCTGATCGCGGCGATGCTCGGCACCGGATGCCGCATCGCTCCGCCGCCGGTCTCCGTCTATGCGGACGTCGGCATCGCTCGAGCCCATGACGAACCCTCCGCACGCCGCGTCGCCGGGTGGATGAACGAGCTCGTCCCCGCGATTCGCGGCGCCGTTCCGGGCACGATCGACGAGGAACCCGACGTCTGGGTCCAGCGGAAGCTGCGCATGGACGCCTTCCGCAAGATTCCCGAATCGGTCAACGGCATCGCGTTCTCGAACCACCGGATCCTGCTCCGGGCCAGCGACACCCACCAGCGTGAAACGCTCTGCCACGAGCTCGTACACCACCTGCTGGACGAACCCTGGGAGACCCTCCCGACCGTCATCGAAGAAGGACTCTGCGAGAAGGTCGCCGAACAGTTCGCGTCGGACGATCCCGTGGAGTTCCGGGCCCGCCGGCTGGTCGCCGCGCTCCATGCCTTCGGCGGACTCTCGGGGTCGCTGTCCCTTCGGGTCAAGCCGCGCACGGCCCCCGAGATCATGCTCGGGATGCCCTTCCAAGCCGAGCCTCGCGAGGACCGCGGGGTCTCCGCCGCCGAGTCGCTGACCCTGCGGGGAGGTTACGGAGACATCGCGAGCGGCAAGCTCAATGCGACGCACTACGCACTGGGGTATTGGCTGGTCGATCGAATCCACGAGCGGTCCGGCTACGGTGGTCTCCACCGACTCGCGGAACGCGCCTTCGCGGACGACCTCGAGATCATCCCCATCGAACAGGTCCTCCGTCTCGCGAACGTCCCCCGCGACCCCGAGGCCTGGCGACCCTTCCTCCTCGAGCGTTTCGACGAGGACGAAGTGCTGGAGTTCACGCGCGACGTGGCAGAAGCGCTCGCCGATCGTGTCGCGGCGGCCATCGACGAGCGGTTGCGCCCGGGGATTCGCCTGCGTGCCGGACTCCGCGAGGTGTCGGCACTCCTGTACCTCGAGCATCGTGACGCACCGATCGACCTCCTCACCACCGTTCCCGAGTTTCGCCGGCGACTCTCCAACGAGCTCGAGCGACGTCAGCGGCTCGACTGGCAGACGGACGAGGTGGCGGCCCGGTGAGCGACCCCGAACCCACCTGGACCGAAGCCCGCGTCCGCGTTCCCAACGGATGGCACGAGCTCGTTGCCGAGGCCCTCGGCCAGGCACCGGGAAACGGCGCCGTGGTCGGCGAAACCGATGACCCGCGAGTTTGGACCGACGACGACGCGATCACCGTCCGCACCTACCTGTCCCCCGCCGAGGACGGCCCCACTTCACGCGAGGCGCTGCGACAACGCCTCGCGGATCTCGCGGAGCGAGCTTCGAC
>CAZQZX010000417.1:0-2194 GCA_964597885.1 uncultured Planctomycetota bacterium | reverse complement strand
CTCCGACTACGGCCGCCACGAGCTCGGCCCCGACGAGAGCCTGCGAAACTCCCCCGCGCCCGAGCCCTTCCTCGGCGAGTCGATCGGCCACCACGCCGAGTGGATCGCGGCCTGCAAGGACCGGCGCCCCACGACCTGCAACTTCGACTACGCGGGCGCCCTTACCGAGACGGTCCTGCTCGGGAACATCGCGTTTCGCACCGGAAAGCCCCTCACCTACCACGCGGCGGACGTCGAGCTCGAGGGCAGCGACGAAGCCCGCGCGATGCTCCACAAGTGGTACCGCGCCGGCTGGGAGCTCTAGGCTCTTTCGACTTCGACGCAAGTCCAGTGGTGGTTTGAGCCTCCGACGAGAGACGCCTCGGCGTTCGGGAGTCTCTCAATTTGAGCGCCGATCCGGACGAAAGATGCATCGAGGCGGCACCGTCGCAGACGCTCTACGTATATAGACGTCTCGACGCATCAAGGGAGGCTCGGACCCGGCAAATCGCCCCGAGCCGACGCGCCGCATCCCGGCTCGACCACTCGTTCCACACCGACTGAATGGGGGTACAAGAAGACATGAGACGCCCGTCCCTTCGCTTCCTGGTACTGCTTCTCCTCCCGCTCCTGCTGATCGCGGCCGAGATCGCGAACGCGCAGCAGCGGGGACAGCGCGGACAGCGCGGTGCGCGCCAAGGACGCGCGGCCCGAGCCGAGAGCGCCGGTGATGTGAAGCCATCGCTTCCCGACAGCTGGGTGAAGCAGCTCGAGTGGCGTGAGATCGGCCCCGCGAACATGGGCGGCCGCATCACGTCGATCGCCGTGAACCCGAGCGACCCGTGCCACTACTACGTGGGCACCGCGGGCGCCGGCGTCCTCGAAACGCGAAACGCGGGCAACACCTACGAGTACCGCTTCCAGAACAACGGCACGACGTCGATCGGCGACGTGCAGGTCGCGCCGTCGAACCCGGAAATCGTCTGGGTCGGCACCGGCGAGGCCAACCCCCGCAACAGCGTCTCGTGGGGCAACGGCGTCCACAAGTCGACCGACGGCGGAAAGACCTGGGAGCGCATGGGCCTCGAGAAGACCTTCCAGATCGGCCGCATGGCGATCCACCCCGAGAACCCGGACGTCGTGTACGTCGGCGCGCTCGGACGCCTGTGGGGCCCGAGCGAAGACCGCGGCGTCTTCAAGACGACCGACGGCGGCAACACGTGGGAGAAGATCCTCTACGTCGACGACAAGACCGGCATCATCGACCTGAAGATGATGCCCGGCTCGCCGGACACGCTGCTCGCCGCGACCTACGAGCGGCAGCGCGACGGTTTCGACACGAACGACCCGATGAAGAAGTGGGGACCGGGTAGCGGCATCCACCGCACGACCGACGGCGGCAAGACCTGGGAAAAGATCACCGAGGGGCTTCCGTCGGTGACGCTCGGGCGCATCGGGCTCGACTGGTACGCGGCCGATCCGAACGTCGTCTTCGCGGTCGTCGAGACCGAGCAGATCACGCAGCTCCCCGAGAACTCCGCGTACATGGGCGTCCGCGGCGAGAACGCGGGAGCCGTCGGCGCGCGCCTGACCGAGGTCACCGCAAAGGGCCCGGCCGAGGAAGCCGGCCTCGAGAAGGGAGACGTCGTCACGCGCCTCGGCGACGCGACGATCCTCTCGTACAGCGACCTCACCGCGCAGATCCGCAAGCACGTCGCCGACGAGACCGTCCAGGTCGAGATCGTCCGCGACGGCAAGATCCAGAAGATCGACATCACCTTCGCGAAGCGTCCCGGTGAAGAAGAGGACAAGGAAGAGAGCGACGAAGGCGAGAAGAAGGACGACGAGAAGAAGGAAGAAGAAGAGAAGCCGAAAGATCAGCGCGAGGTGCGCGCCGGCCCGTTCAGCTCGGGGCTCGGCGGGCAGCGCGAGAACATCCAGGAGCAGCAGGGACCGGACGGCCACGACTACGGCGGCATCTACGTTTCGGAAGACGCCGGCAAGACGTGGAAGCGCATCAACTCCGTGAACCCGCGCCCGATGTACTACAGCCAGGTGCGCGTCGACCCGAGTGACCGCAACTACATCTACGTGCTCGGCACGTCGCTCTACCGCTCGAAGGACGGCGGCGAAACGTTCACGTCGGACGGCGCGCGCGGTGGCGTGCACGTCGACCACCACGCGCTGTGGATCGATCCGGCCGACGGGCGCCACA
>CAZQZX010000416.1:0-2198 GCA_964597885.1 uncultured Planctomycetota bacterium | reverse complement strand
GGTCGCGGTCTGGCTCGTGCGCGAGGGCTCGTCGACTGTGTCGTTTCGTTTCCCTGATTCTTCGGCGGCGACGACTATGCCGCCTCCCTGCGGGCCCTCGACGTGAAGCTCTTCCTCGTTCCGGGTACCGACGGGACCGCTCGCGCGGTGCGCGAGGCGTTGGCATCGGCACGCCCGGTGATCACGACGCGGCGGGGAATGCTGCCCGAGCTCGTGCGCCACGAGGAGACCGGATTCGTTCTCGACGAGAGCGCGGAGGCCTTCGCGTCCGCCCTCGCGAGGCTGGCCCGGGATCGCCGTGAGCGAAAGGAGATGGGGACGAGGGCGCTTGCCGACGCCCGGGCTCGGTTCGATCCCACCGGTCAGGCCGAGCGGGTCCTCGAGGTCTGTCGGGGGCGGCTGGAGGCGTGCCGCACGTCGCGCTGAGTCCGATCGGGAAGTCGGCCGCGACAGAAAAAAGAGAGGGCGACCCGAAGGCCGCCCTCTCGTTGAAATCCGATGGTCTTGCTCGAACCTCGTCAACCGAGGAGTCGGGCGAAGAAATTACTCTCCGTCGCCTTCCAGCAGCTCGTTGCCGTCCATCGAGCCCGTGTAGTGCAGGGCGTGACCGGCGGCGAAGTCTTCCGACGTGATGAACTGCGCGAAGGTACCGAGGAGCGCCGGGTACAGGCCATCGACCGTGTTGCCGGCGGCGTCGACGACGCGACGACCCTTGATCGAGACCCAACCGGTCTCGACCGGCGGGGCACCGAGCTCCTGGCGGTCACCACCGAGGCCCGACGCGATGGCCGAGATCTCGCCAAGCGTGCTGCTGTACCAGCAGACGATGCCGAGCGTTCGCGAGAACTTGTCCTCGATGTTGTTCCAGAAGAGGAAGTCGATTTCGGTCGTGTAGACCGAACCGGCGGTCGTCATGAGCGTGAGCTCGTTCGTGAAGTTTCCGGTCTCTTCGAAGAACGAATCGACCATCAGCTCCTCGGGGAAGCTCGAGTACTCCGAACCGTCGAAGTCGAGGGCGCCATCATCGTCGCCGTCGGCATCCGGGTTGTTGCGCTCGCAGACATCGCCTTCCGAAACCTGGCTCTGGAAGCTGTACGGGGTGTACTGCCAGAGGAAGTTCAGGTCGGCCTGGACGACGATCGCCGAACCGATCAGGTAGTCGAACGAGGAGAGCGTCTGGGTGTTCGGATCCATGGCCGAAACGTAGACGAAGCCCTTCTCGCCTTCCGGGTTGTGCTGGTCCGCGATCACGCAGAGCGTGTCACCGGGGGTCAGCATCTCGTAGCGGTCGAACTCGGCCCAGGTCTCGCCGTCGATGTAGACGTAGTGCACAAGCACGTCGCCCTGACGGAAGTCGGAATCCGGGCAGTACTCTCGGTTGTCGTTCAGGTTCGTGACGCAGATGACGGTGCCGGCACCCGGGGCGCTATCGAACAGCGGGTAGACGAGGGCGCTACCCGGCTGCAAGTGCGCCGGCTGGGCCTTCGCAGCCGCCGCCACCAGCATGGTGGCGAGGAGCGCCACAGCGACTTTCTTGAAGCAAGTCATGATGATCCTCCTAGTGATTGGCAGTGGCGGTGAGGCCCGGCCACGGGTCCCACCTGGTCATTCAGATCCGTTTGGCGGTCGTCCGCCGAGCACCGGCTTTGGCAACTGCCATTCCCTTTCACCCGGCTTTTTTGGGCCTCCGTTCGGATCTCCCCTTCCGGTTGTGGTTTAGCGAAGTCTCGCTGGGTGGGCCGGAGTGCGGGGGCGCGTGCCGCGCGGGTCGATTCCCTCCCGCGACGTCGATTTTCTTGGTCGTTCGAACGGGCCCATGTCGATTCCGCTCGACACGGACCCCGCGCGAGTCGAGGGGAGGCGCATGGGAAGCGGGTGGACGAGGTCTTGCGCAGCGTTCTTCCTTGAAGACGCTGTCAAGTCGACTCGCCGGCCCCCGATAATCCTTGTGGAGAGTCGAGCGTTCGAGTGGGACCGGGGCCGTGACCGTGTGGCCCCCGAGTCGGTTCCACGCGGGGCTCCCGGAGAAACCGTTCCAGGCGAGGTGCCGAGATGAAGAGCCGCGTACTTTTCGTGGGGTGCGCGGAGAAGGGGGCCGAGGACGTTCGGTCGGTTCGTACCGTATCGGACGTGCGATGGGACGCTCGCCATGCGGACACCGCGGCGGAGGCGCTGCGGAAGCTCGAGTCCGAGCCTTG
>CAZQZX010000415.1:0-2201 GCA_964597885.1 uncultured Planctomycetota bacterium | reverse complement strand
TGAGCAATGATCTTGGCCACCAGCGGATCGTAGTAGACCGAAACCTCGGTCCCGACGCGAAGGTCGGCATCGATCCGGATACCGGGCCCGCCCGGAAGCCGGACGTCCGTGACCGTACCGAAAGAGGGACGGAACGAGGCCTCCGGGTCCTCGGCGCAGATCCGGGCTTCGATGGCGTGCCCCTGGATCTCGAGATCCGAGGCGGCCAAGCCCAGCGGCTCACCTGCCGCGAGCCGGATTTGCAGCTTCACGAGATCGACCCCGGTAATCAGCTCGGTGACCGGGTGCTCGACCTGGAGGCGCGTGTTCATCTCGAGGAAGTGGAAGTCGTCGCCCTGGACCAGGAATTCGACCGTGCCGACGGTAACGTAGTCGATTCCGTCCGCAATCCGCACCGCCGCCGACGTCATCCGGTCGCGTAGCTCGGGCGAGATCGCCGCCGGCGCCTCCTCGATGAGCTTCTGGTGCCGGCGCTGAACGCTGCACTCGCGCTCGAACAGGTGAGTCGAGGCACCGTGGACGTCTCGGGCGACCTGGACTTCGACGTGACGCGCGCCCGTCACGCAGCGCTCCAGATACAGTTCGTCGTTCCCGAAGGCCTTCTTCGCCTCGGAAGCCGCGGTCCGAGCCGCCGCCTCGAGGTCTTCGGGGCGCTCCACGATCCGCATCCCCTTGCCGCCCCCCCCACCGACCGCCTTCAGCATCACCGGGAAACCGATTTCGGGCGCGGCTCGGATCAAGTCCTCGAGGGTTTGATTCTCGCCGAGGGTGCCGGGGATGACGGGAACGTCGAACTCGTTCGCGCCCCGACGGGCCTCCAGCTTGTCCCCCATGCGGCGAATCGCCTCGGAGCTCGGTCCGATGAATCGGATGCCCGCTGCCTCGCAGGCCTCCGCGAACGTCGTGTTCTCCGAGAGAAAGCCGTAGCCGGGATGGACGGCGTCGGCCCCGAAGCGGCGCGCCGCCTCGAGCACCTTGTCGACCGCGAGGTAGCTCTCCGAAGGTTCAGGAGGCCCGAGCCGGCAGGCCTCGTCGGCCCCCAGGACATGGGCCGCGGCCCGATCCGCATCCGAATAGACGGCTACCGTCCGGATACCCATCTCTCGGCAGGCTCGGGAGATACGAAGCGCGATCTCCCCCCGGTTCGCGATCAGGACCTTTCGGAACACGTGATGCTTCCTCCGCAGAAGGCGTGGGCCCCGGCTGACGCCACCCGCGAGTGACGGAGAGGGGGCCGGAGTCTACTAACGGTCGAGAATCCCGACAAGCGCGGCTCCTTGCGCGTCGAACCGGGGCTGCCCGCGACTCTTGCGTCACTTCCTGCGGAAAATATACTTTCGGTTTTTGCCGATCGGCCCGGCGGCCCGCCGATCCCCCGGGCGCCGCGAGCCGCGCCCTGCTCCGATCAATCATCCATTCGAGGATTTCCGCGATGTCCGAAGTCGAAACGCGTGAAGCGGAGAGCGAACCGGTCGATGATGTCATGCCGAAGCTCGACAATCTCGATTCGCTGACCCCGGATTCGATCGTCGATCTGCGCGCCACGATCCTCGTCCATCAGGATCAGCGCCGCAGGGTCGAACGCGAAGTCGCCGAAATCGGCGCCGCGGATCCACGACGCAAGGGCATCTTCGAGTGGCTCGTCGCGTCCCCGGCCAAGGCGGCCGAGAGCCTCCACGGCGCCACCGATCCCCTGTCCACCTTCGTCCTCGCCAAGTCGCTCGACGAGAGCCGTCGCGCCGCCGACGCTCTCGAAGTACTCGCGAAGGGATCCTTCGGCGACGCTCGCGAGCCCGTCCGACTCGAGCTCGACGCACTGGCGAAGCTCCGCCGATTCGAAGACCTCGCGTCGCGGCTGGACGCGCTGGAGAAGGATGCCGCCTGGAAGGACCACGCGGACCTCTTCTACTTCCGCGGACTCCTCGCGGAGAACGAAGGGGACTACGACGCGGCGGAAGACCTTTACGAGAAGGCGCTGACGCTCGATGACTCGCACACCCGTGCACTCTTCCGCTTGGCCTACCGCTTCGACATGCGCCGAGAAGACGAGATGGCCATCGAGTTCTACGAGCGCTGCACGAAGGCCCATCCGCCGCACGTCAACGCCTACCTGAACCTCGGAGTGATGTACGAGGACGCGGGCGAGTACGAGAAGGCCGCCGAGTGCTTCCAGCGCGTGCTCCAGTTCGACCCGATGCACG
>CAZQZX010000414.1:0-2244 GCA_964597885.1 uncultured Planctomycetota bacterium | reverse complement strand
CGATCGTGCAGGGCTTCGCGAAGGGCGGGATCCCGGAGGGTGTACAGCCGTTCATCGCGGGTGGGCTCCTGGGGACGGCGCTCGGGACGCTTGCACCGATCCTCCTCCAGCGGCTTGTGGGGAAGAACGACACGCTTGCGCAGATCCTCCCGTTCCTGCTCCAGATCGGCGGCGGGCTTGCCTTCGGTGGGCTCGGTGGCATCGGCGGCGCGGCGAAAGGCGCGGTGGTCGGCTACCAGAACGGCGGCATCCCGGGGCTCCCGGACATCGGCGCGCTCCCTCAGTTCTTCATGCAGGGGAACGGCCAGCCCGCAGCGGTGCGAGAGATGCGCCACCAGGAGGGGATTTTCCCCCTCGATGGCGGGATGGTGAACATCGTCGGAACGAACGTCGGGCTCCGGCCGCGCCGAGACAACGATGGGCGCTTGGGGCTCGATGTTACCGCGCAGGACATGGACCGGCTCATGAGGGCTCGCCCGTTCGCTACGGGCGGCGTCACGGGCGGTAGCGGCTTCGCGGGGGATATCGCGGGCTCCACGTCGACAGATATCCGAGTCGATCGCCTCCAGGCTCGCTTGGAGAGCCTCACGGAGAGCTTCGATCGGTTCGGGTCTTCGTTCCGGCGGAACCCGGCAGCGCGCGAGGGGCGGCGGCTGACGCAGCGCCAGGAGAGCGAGGAGCGCAAGCCTCAGACGAGGGGCTTCGTGCCTTTTAGGGCGTAAGGGGATGTCATTCGATAACGTCAGGTTCCCGACCGACATCGGGATCGGTACGGCCATCGGCGGCGGCTTCCGCACGTCGATCGTCGAGCAGGACAGCCAGCAAGAGCAGCGGTTTGGGAGGTTCTCTCAGCCGCGGTTCGTGTTCGAGATCGCGTACGGTCGTCGGGAGTTCGACGATTTGTACGAGGTCATGGAGTTCTGGCTCGCGCGCCAGGGGGCGTTGAACTCGTTCCGCCTTCAGAACCCGCTCGACTACACGTCGACCTCGAACGGTCGCGGGAGCGCGGCGAACACCGATCAGACGCTAGGTGCCGGCACGGGCACCCGCGTCGATTTCCAGCTGACGAAGACCTACACGGACAGCGGCGCCAACACGTTCACCCGGAACATCACGAAGCCGGTGGACGGGACGGTCCTCGTGGCCGTTGCGGGGAGCTCGCAGACCGAGAATTCCGACTACACGGTCAATTATTCGACGGGCGTCATCACGTTCGACTCGGGGTCGATCCCGACCTTCGGGCAGGCGGTGACGGCGGGCTTCGAGCACGACTATCACGTCCGCTTCGACGAGTCCTCGGACGGGGGGCTCTTCATCGAGCTCCCGGACGCGGCCCCGGATGGCGAGTTCCGCTCCATCCGGATGGTCGAGGTCGTCAGCGAGTCAGCGGTGAACGACGAGTACGAGCCCGGCGGCACGAACGATATGGGCACCGTGGCCTCCGACTTCACGATCTCGCACTCGGACGGCGTCTACCAGTCGTGGA
This sequence comes from uncultured Planctomycetota bacterium, assembly GCA_964597885.1. Classification (GTDB taxonomy): domain Bacteria; phylum Planctomycetota; class JACOTG01; order JACOTG01; family JAUIME01; genus CAZQZX01. Next base: position 758 of record CAZQZX010000414.1, on the reverse strand, counting down.
CCGACAACACGGGCGTAACGGCGACCCTGTACGACCCCGCGTCGGAGAATGTCCCTGACGGCTGGCCGGTGCAGGTGTTCTCGAACGAGGGCTCGAGCGCAACTACGGTCAACGATCACACGGACACGCTGGTCGTCAGCATCGCGAGCAATACGACGGCGATCCTCGGCCTCCTACGGGAAACCTCGGGGGACCTTACCTGGAAGGTCTTCTCGTGACCATCACCCTTGAAGAATTTCTGGGTAGGAGCGAGCCGCAGTCGAGCGCGACCACGGTTCAGCTACTCGCGGGCTCGCCGCGCCTCCAGTCGATCACGATGACGGCGACGAGTCAGTCCGTTCGAATGCCGATCATGCGCGCGGCGGGGAGGCCGCTTCGGAAGAAGGGCGCCTCGTGGTTGATCGAGAACGCGGGGACCAACGACTTCACGATCAAGGACAAGGACGGCGCCGACATCGATTCACCCGCGGTGACGGTCCAGGGCTCGGGGAGCGGGACGCCTCAGGCGGCATGGGTGATCTGGTACGACGACGGCACTTCCGCGGGGTCCTGGCGGCATACGCTCTTTGACGTCACGACGGGCTCGACGGCGCCTCAGTCGGTCTTCGGGTACTTGTTCGGTCAGGGCTCGAACGATCGTGAGGTGTGGGAGTTTAACCAAGTCCTCGACGAGTGGACGCAGAAGACGAGCGGCCCCTTCGAGATTAGCGGTACGGGCGACGCCGATACGGCGTGTCAGCGGAACGAGACGAGCGTCT
>CAZQZX010000413.1:0-2265 GCA_964597885.1 uncultured Planctomycetota bacterium | reverse complement strand
GCTGGTGGTGCATCAATTTCAGTTTCGTCTTTACTGCCGCTCCTTTCAGCAGCCGCTGCAGACGCATCACGGCCTCTGGCACGAGCGACAGGGCATTCTGGCTCGTTTAACAGATGAAGCTGGGTACGTTGGCTTTGGCGAGATTGCGCCGCTGCCTTGGTTTGGTTCGGAGACGCAGATCCAGGCTGCGAAGCTATGTCAGCAATTACCAACCCAGCTTTCCAAAAGCGAGATTCAAGCCATCCCAGCCACTCTACCTGCTTGTCGTTTCGGTGTGGAATCTGCTTGGCAGCAATTGGCGCGATCGCAATCTCCTCTCCATCCCAATCGCCCTCAACCTGAACCGGATATTTCCACGCTTTGCGGCTTGCTACCCACGGGAGTTGCTGCATTAACGCACTGGTGCGACCTCTGGGGACAGGGCTATCGCACCCTAAAGTGGAAGATTGGCGTTGCACCTGTTGAGCAGGAACTGTCTTTGTTTCAGCAGTTGGTTCAATCCATACAGACACAAATACAGTCCAGGACTGGCGCACCAGAAATATCGAAGATCCCCCCGGCTATTGCCCCCCCCCTTAATAAGGGGGGTAGGGGGGATCGTTATGCCATCTATGAATTTGAAGAGTTTGGCAGCAGCAGTCCTGAGTCAAGGGCGCGGGCAGTCAAGTTGCGGTTAGATGCCAATGGTGGCCTGACGGTTGCTGCTGCGGAGCGCTGGCTGCAAGTATGCGATGCCCTTGCGATGGGGGACGGTTTGGGCGTACAAGTGGAGTTTTTGGAGCAGCCTTTGCCCGTGGGGGAAGAAGTCGCGATGCAGCAGTTGGCCTCGCAGTACCAAACGCCGTTGGCCTTGGATGAATCGGTGGCGACTTTGCAGGATTTGCAGCGGTGTTGCGATCGCGGTTGGTCGGGTATTGTCGTTATCAAACCGTCCATCGCTGGTTTCCCCAGCCAGTTACGTCAGGTGTGTTGCGATCGCAACTTGGACTGGGTGCTTTCCTCCGTATTCGAGACGGCCATTGGTCGCCAAGCGATTTTTCAACTGGCCGAGAACTTGGTAGCAGATGCAAAGGAGCAAGGACGGAAGGCACCTAATCGCGCCCTGGGGTTTGGCTTGTCCCACTGGTTCCCGGCCAACGATCCCCTCAGCGCCAATCGGGCTGAAACCCTATGGCAGAACTGCTAAGCCAGTTGCAAGATCGAGCGGATAAAGATTGGCTCGTGGGAGGGGACAGCTGCACCCTCGCCAACTTGGCAACCCAGCAGGCACATGTCTTGACTAGCCAATCAGCTCGGTCTCAATGGGTGCTGCTGGTGGAATCGGAACCGCTGGCCTTTCTCGCAGGTTTTGTCGCTGCAGTGGCCACGGGGCAGACAGTTTGCCTAGGCAATCCGGGCTGGGGGAGGCAGGAATGGCAGCAGGTGTTTGCCGCTGTCCAACCCGACTGCATCCTCGGTCATCGGCCCGATCTGCAGTACGTCGAACCGTCCCACTCGCCGCCCCAGTTACCGACTCATCCCGCAATCCTGATTCCTACAGGGGGATCGTCCGGTCGCCTGCGCTTTGCGGTGCATACCTGGGACACGCTGATGGCCTCGGTGACAGGGTTTCGGCAATACTTCCGGCGCGATCGCATCGATTCCTACTGCGTGCTGCCGCTCTACCATGTCAGCGGCCTAATGCAATTCCTCCGGTCTTTCACGTCTGGCGGACGCTTGGCCCTGCAATCCTTTAAAGCCTTGGAAACTGGGAACCCGCTACCGCTCGATCCGGCCCAAAGTTTTATTTCCCTAGTGCCCACCCAACTGCAGAGACTGCTCACCCAAACCACCCAACGCTCCTGGTTGGCTCAATTTTCCACGGTATTGCTGGGGGGCGCACCACCGTGGCCCAGCCTGCTGGAACAGGCGCACCAAGCAGGCATCCGCCTCGCTCCCACCTACGGGATGACGGAAACCGCTTCCCAGGTCGCCACGCTGTTGCCCAAGGACTTTCTCAACGGTCGGCACAATACTTGCGGCCCTGCCTTGCCCCACGCCCGCATCACCATCCGCGACGCAGCGGGCAAACCCCTCGGCCCCGATCGAATCGGCAGCATTGGCATTCGCGCCAAATCTCTGGCTTTGGGCTATTGGCCTCCCACTGAACCTGCCGAAAGCACGTTCCTCGGCTCGCCGCCGGAGCTGCAAACCGACGATCTGGGCTTTTGGGATGCAGCGGGCTATCTGCATGTCATCGGACGGGGCAGCGACAAGATTGTCACG
>CAZQZX010000412.1:0-2314 GCA_964597885.1 uncultured Planctomycetota bacterium | reverse complement strand
TCGTAGGCGTCGCCGGCGCTCACGCGCAGCTGGACGCCGCTCGCGACGCCCCCCTGGATCGCGAAGGAACCGTCTTCGCGCGTTCGCGATTCGACCGGACCGAAATCCGACGCGCCGGTCACGCGAGCTCCGGCAATCGGAACGCCGTGCGGATCGACCACGCGACCCCGTACCCGCACGCCGCTTTGCGCGAGGACGAGCTCGACGTTGCCCTTCCGGTTCCAGCCGGCGGGGAGGATGCCCGACCACTGCGTCTCGTTGTCATGGAGTGCGTCGATCTGAAGCACCGAGAAGAGCAACCGCGTCGGACGATCGTGCTCGTCGACGGGGCGCGGGAAGTCGAGCCGGATCCGTCCCTGTGCGTCCGTCTGCAGGGTGCGATCGAAGAGTCCGTCGGGAGCCTGGACGCGGACCGTCCTTCGCTCTCCGAGCCGGCCGACCGGAGTGCGGAACAAGATGTCGAGCGACGGCGGCGGGAGCCGCAGGAACACGCGCTTGGCCGAGCTCCGATCGATCGTGAGGTGGTAATGATCGTAGTCGGGGGATCTGGAGATCGCCGTGACCCGGAACGCCCCTCGGGAGTCGCACATCGGGACGCGGACCTCACCGTCCGTGACCGGATAGACGTGGCCGATCTCGGGATACCAGGCGAGGTCGCCATCATCGATGATCGGCTCGATGCGCACCCTCACATCGCCGCGCACCGCCACGCGGTCGAGGTCCTGCACGAGGACGCGTAGCGGCTCGGCGCGGACGCCCTGAATCAGCGCGGGGGTCTCGACGAATCGGGGGAGCGCCTCGCGATCGATCCTGAAGTAGTGGTGGGGCTCGCAGGCAAAGTCGGGCACGACGAAGAGCGGTTCCTGCAGCCGTCGGTCTGCCCCCCGAGCGGTGAGCGCTGCGATCGTGGGCCCGAGCACATGACCGGCATCGTCGGTAACCCCCTCCCAGATCCTTGTCGGGTCATCCTGCCGGGCGTAGATGGCGACCGGAAACCCGCCGATCGGCTCCCCGCCTTGATCCAAGACGAGGATCCGGATCGGGCGTTCGCCGAGCTCCTGCGCGGGGGATTCCGGCGCGAGGACGAGGCTTCCGAGGCCGAGCGCCACGAGCACGATCAGGACTCTCTGCGATCTTCCCATACCCTCCATTACAACCCGAACGGGTGCCGGTTCGAAGTTTTTTCCGAGTTTCGTGGCAGGCGACGGGCCCTCCTCACGCGACGGGATCAGGAAGGGGAGGATGTTCGGTCAACCCACGAATTACTCGAGCTTCTTGGAGGCGAGTCGGATGAAGCGCATTCTGGTGTTTCTCTACGGTGTGGTGAGCTACGCGATCTTCTTCGGGACTTTCGTGTACGCGGCGGGTTTCATCGGCAATTTCCTGGTGCCTAAAACGATGGATTCGGGGGCGACCGGTCCGCTCGGGACGGCTCTCCTGGTGAACGGGCTGCTGCTCGCGGTGTTCGCCGTGCAGCACAGCGGTATGGCGCGTCCCGGCTTCAAGCAGTGGCTGACGCGCTACATCCCGGAACCGGCCGAGCGTCCGACGTACGTGCTGCTGTCGAGCCTCGCGCTGATCCTGCTGTTCGCGGCGTGGCAGCCGCTCGGCGGGACGATCTGGCATATCGAGAGCTCGGCGGGGCAGGCGATCCTCTACGGTCTGTTCGCGCTCGGCTTCCTGATCGTGCTCGTCACGACGTTCCTCATCAACCACTTCGATCTGTTCGGTCTCCGGCAGGTGTGGCTGTACCTGAGGGGACGCGAGTACACGCCGGTGCGCTTCGTGGAGCCGGGGCCGTACAAGCTCGTGCGGCATCCGCTGTACGTCGGATGGCTGCTCGCGTTCTGGGCGACGCCGACGATGACCGCGTCGCACCTGGTCTTCGCGATCGCGACGACCGCGTACATCCTCGTGGCGATCCAGCTCGAGGAGCGTGATCTCGAGGCGTCGCTCGGCGAAGACTACCGGGCGTATCGCGATCGCGTGCCAATGCTCATTCCGGGTCGCAAGCGCGGGGAAGCCGCGGCCGAGCCGATCCGCGCGAACTGATCCTTCCGCGGAAGCGGGCGCCCGCTACGACACGAACGACCGAGACATCAAGCGAGCCGTCGCCATCGATCGAGGAATCGGGCGGCGGCTCGTTCTCCGTTCGGGCCTTCGCCGTGTTCGGCGATGCCGAGCAGAACGGGGAGCTCGCGGTAGAGCGCCTCGCGCGGATAGCGCACGGAGAGTCGACGCTCGATCTTGAGAGATCGGACGCCGTTGCGCGGCCATCTCGGGAGGCCGTGCTCGACCGGCTCGCGCAGGGGGC
>CAZQZX010000411.1:0-2394 GCA_964597885.1 uncultured Planctomycetota bacterium | reverse complement strand
CTCCTGATCTTTCCGGTGGACGCTCACCCGAGACGATCTGGGCGATACCGAGGGTGTGCGTCGTGCGGCGGACGTTCGCGAGTCCCCGCTCTTCGAGGAGGCGATCCAGCTTCACGCGGCTCGCGAAGTCTCGAACGGACTCGTTCAGATAGCGGTAGGCTTCCTCGTCGCCGCCGAGGAACAGCTTGCCGATCGCCGGGATCACGCAGCGGTAGCCTCCGTAGAGGACGCGCCCCACGAAGCTCTCCGGGTACGAGAACTCGAGGATGACGAGTCGGCCGCCGGGTGCCAGCACGCGCGTCATCTCGTCGAGACCACGGCCCGGATCGGCGACGTTTCGGATCCCGAACGCCACGGTGACGACGTCGAACGAGGCGTCCTCGAACGGGAGGCGCTGGCAATCCGCGGTCCCCACTCCGATCCTGCCGCCGAGGCCCTTGCGCTCGGCCTTCGGCGCGATCCGCGAGAGCATCTCCGTACAGAAGTCGCTCGCCACGACGGATCCTCGGGGGGCGCGCTTCGCCAGCGCGATCGCGAGGTCACCGGTTCCCGCGCAGACGTCGAGAACGCGGTCGCTCTCCTCCACCTGCGCTCGGCGGACCGCCCGCATGCGCCAGTAGCGGTCGATCTGAAAGCTCAGCAGATGATTCAGCAGGTCGTAGCGATGGACGATCCGCGCGAACATGTTGCGGATCTCGGGGCCCCGCACACGCGGGCGGGAGCGCATCGACTCGACGGGCGTCATGGGGGGAGGATAGCAGATAGAAAACGCCCTCGGGGAGTCAGACTCCCCGAGGGCGTGATGGCTTGGCTCAGCAGGTGTTTCTGTGCGTCTTACTGCTTCCAGTGCGTGACGAGCTGGTTCACGCCCGGCACCGGGATTTCGATGCCCGTGTCCGTCGCGGTTCGCGCGTTGAACACTCGCACGGAATTGGTGGTCGCGACGTATCCCTTGATGGGCGCCGAGATCTGGCCGAAGTTGTTCTTGATGTTGGCGTTGATCCCGAAGCCGAGGCACGGCGTCAGGTTGTCCCCGAGCGCGAGGTCCGCGACGCGACCGAAGGCCGGCGTCACTCGCGTCTGACCCCAGACGCGCGACGGCGCCGGGTTCGGGAAGTACGGGTTCGGCGGCGGGCCGATGAAGGTCAGGTTGATCTGACCGATCGTTCCATCCTCCGAGTTCACGTACCAGACTCCGTCGCCCTGAAGACCCGTGGTGAGGTCGGTCTGGACTCGGGTCGGCCGGCGGATCGTGAACGTGCCGAGGCCCTGGCCACCTTCGAGGACGGCCTTGATGTCATCGGGCCCGGCCTGCACCGGGAAGTTCGGCCCCGACTCGAAGACCGAGATGGTGTCGGCGCCGCGGTTGGTGATGTAGCAGAGCCACGTCGCGCCTCGCCAGGTCGCACCGAGGTCGACCGGGTCCGGTCCGATGCTGCTCTCGACCGTCTTTCGAACCTCGAAGCCTCGAGCGTACGACATGAGGCTCATCGATTCGTCCTGCGTGTTGAGGACGCAGACGTCTTCCTGGTCGGGCTGCGAAACGATCGCCCGCGGACCGCGACCGATCTGCTGGGCGGGATCCTGCGGGTTGACGCTCACCTCCTTGATCAGCGTGTTCATGTTCATGTTCACGTTGAACACGGAGACCGAGTTGCGCCCGAAGTTCGAGACGAACAGCGTCTGCATGTTCGCCGAGATAGCCACGCCGGCCGGATCCGGAACCGGGATCGAGTCGATCTGGAGCGATGTGTTCGAGTTCAGCACGCGGATCGTGTTGGTGCTCGAGTCGGCGACGTAGAAGTACGTACCGATGTCCGCGTTCGAACTGTTGGGCGTCGGAACCGTCTGAAGCGGGCACACCGACGGAAGGCCCGGCATCGAGCTGCCGAGCGGCAGCGGCATCGGCGGGTTCGGGCTCGGGATGACCTCGAGGGAGTGCCCCGCGGTGATCACGTTGCCGAGCACGATATCCACCGGGACTCCGACTTCCTCGTTGATCGAGGTGGCGATCAGCGTGTTGTCGTCCGCCGCCGTCGGGATGCCGTCCCCGTCGGTGTCGACCTGGAGGATCGGCGAGGCCGCGGAAACGCCCGACGAGTTGACGCCGATGCAGCCGACGCCATCCGGACTCAGGGCTCCGAACCACAGCGCATTCGGCGGGATCGGGTTGTTGCTGATCGTCGGTCCGTTGCGCATCGTGAACGCCGTCGTCTCGGCGCCGGCCATGACGTTACCGGCCTGGTCCGACACCTGGGGCGTTCCGTTGACCGTCGTCGTGACGACGACCGCCGAGCCCGGCTGCGAGCCCGGAAGGCTCGACGCGGGCGTGAAGACGAAGCGGCAACCGTTCGACAGCAGCGAGGTCACGGTACCCGCGATCGCGAGGCCCGG
>CAZQZX010000410.1:0-2402 GCA_964597885.1 uncultured Planctomycetota bacterium | reverse complement strand
ATCCTCCGAAACCGGGCTTGCGAGGGAGGTCCTGCGAAAGCTGGGCAGTTGCCGGCGCCGTCGCGGGAGGCGGCGTCGTTCCGATGCGCCCCGGCAAGCACCGCCGCGTGCACAGCCCGGGCTCGTTCGACTGGCGCACCTGGTGGGAGTACCACAAGGAGCTGTTCCTCTACCGCGGATCTCGCCACTACGAGACGACCGGTTCGCACGACAAGGCGCTGCAAGGCGCGGTGAACGACATGGCGCTCGCGCTCGAGTGCCACGCGACCGAGGTCGACGACTCGAGGCTGCGCGCCGAATCCGCGCTCGCGCTCGCTCGACTCGGTGACGCGATTCCGTTCGACGCCCTCGAAGCCACGCTCGACGCCGCCGAGAAGGACGAGACCGAGCTCGCGGTGCGCACTGTCATGGCGCTCGCGAGTCACGGCGGTGCCTCGGGACGCGCGGCCCTGCTCGAGATCCTGATCGACACGCGCTTCCCGTCGGTCGTGCAGGCCATCGCGGCGGCCGGCCTCGGTGTCGCGGGCCCGCTCGACTCGAAGGCCGTGCGCATCCTGATCGACAGCTGCCGACGCCCCGAGCACGACGACTTCCACGCGGCGTGCTACTTCGCGCTCGGCTCCTCTCGTGCACCGCTCGGCGTCGCATTCCTGAAGGAGCGCGCGAAGAGCGAGACCTCGCTCGTGAAGCAGTCGCTGCTGCTCTCGGCTCTCGCGCTCTCGCGGGATCCGTCGGCCACGCCGATCTTCCTCGAGAAGTCGCGAAGCCTCGACTACCACGTCCGCTGGTCGGCGATCACCGGCCTCGGCGAGCTGCTCGACGGCACCGGCACACTCACCGGCGACACCGCCGACGACGCCGGGTACGACGCGAGCCTGCTCGCGAAGCAGCGTGCGATCGCCATCAAGCATCTCGTCGCGCTCACCCGCAAGGCCACCGACGATCGCGTCCGCTCCTTCGCGGCGATCGCTCTCGGACGGATCGGCGGCAACGACGCCGTCAACTCCCTCGGCACGCTGGCCCGCGAGACGAAGGGTCACCTGCGCGCGGCGACGTGCATCGCGCTCGCCCTCGCGTCCACGCCGAAGGCCGAAGACGCGATGGTGCGCCTGCTCCTCGACAAGAGCGAGACGGCCAGCACCCGCGCCGCCGGTGCCCTCGCGCTCGGCATCCAGGGTCGGGCGACGTCCCGTGCCCGTCGAGTCCTGCACGGCGCCCTCGCCACGCACAACGGCCCGGACGTGAGGCGCTACGCCGCCATCGCGCTCGGCATGCTGCACGACGTGCCCGCCGTCCCCGCCATGGTCGAGATGCTCAACCAGCGCAAAGCCGAGCCGAAGGTTCGTATCGGCGCGGCGCGAGGTCTGGCGCTCGTCGGGTCGGCCTCGGCGATCCAGGCCGTCCAGAACGCGGTCGAGCGCGAGCGCACGCCGGAAGGCAAGATCGCCCTCCTGCGAACGCTCGGCGCGTGCCCGAACGCGCGTCCGCTGGGCTACCTCGAGTCGCTGATCTCCCGAGAGAGCACGTCGGACCTCTCGGCCGTCGCGGCCCACGTCATCGGGCACGTCCGCGCGTGCCACGAGCCGCCGCCGTTCGCGAAGCTGCTGTCGAACTGGAACTACTTCCTCCGGATCAAGCCGTTCGACGTGCTCCACGAATTCATCTGACCGATCGCGTCTCTTCCCGGACGCAGGCGAAACGTGCCGGCTCGGTCACGACCGGAGCCGACCGGCGCGCCCACTGGGGGAGCCCCGCTCTCGGGGCTCCCCCGCTCTTTTTTTTGGGCGCTCACTCAGGACTCACCGAGATGCCGTCGACGCTTCGCCCGACGCGTCCTAGAATACGCGGCATGCCGACCACGACGAAACTGCGTGCCGAAGGGCACCTCATCGATGACGGGACGCTGCATCGGATGTTCGATGCGATCGTCTCCACCGGAGCCACCTACGAGGTGGCCGAGTTCCTGATCGGGCGTACCAAGGAGCAGACCTCGAGCATCCTGATCGAGGTCACCGCCCCGGACGAGGGCAAGCTGGCCGAGATCGGTCAGGAGCTCACGCGCCTGGGCTGCGAGGCTGTCGACGCGAGCGAGGTGCGACTGATCCCCGCCCCGCGCGACGGCGTGGCGCCCGATCACTTCTACTCCTCCACCAACCACGCCACCGAGATCCGTCACGGCGGCGAGTGGGTTCCCGTGCCGCACCAGCGCATGGACGCGCTGATCGTCGTCGACGGGGGCCAGGCCCGCTGCGTGAAGCTTCGGAGCGTGCGTGAAGGCGAGCACGTCGTCGTCGGGTCGAACGGCGTACGCGTCTCACCGCCCGAGCGCGACCTCGACGCCGAGGACTTCGGCTTCATGAATAGCGAGGTGTCCTCCGAGCGTCACGTCGAGCTCGTCGTGG
>CAZQZX010000409.1:0-2406 GCA_964597885.1 uncultured Planctomycetota bacterium | reverse complement strand
CGGCCCGGGTCTCGCCGTGACACGCCGCCTGCCGCTGGGCAGGGTTCAGCAGGTCGAACACATCCTCGCGCTCGGCAACGGCCTCCACGCCCGTCTCCTTTACTGTGGTTTTATCCAGTACTGGACAAATCTACACGGTTTTGGCGAGGAAGTCCCGAACGAGACGGGCGAGCTCGGCCGGCGCCTCGAAATGCAGCATGTGGCCGGCGCGCGGAATCATCGCCGGCTCGGTGTGCGGGAAGGGCAGCGCGAAATCGAAGGCGCCGTCGTGAGGATGACCGGCATCCCGCATGCTGGAATCCTCGCCGCCGATCATCAGCACGGGCGCGCTGACATTCTTCCAGCAGGCCTCCGCCTCGGCGCGCCGGTACAGCACGGGGTTCGGCAGCCTGTGGCGGGGGTCGGCACAAAGCACGATGCGGCCGTCGCGTTCGCGGGCCCACGTCTCAGCCACGAAGCGGGCGCGCGCCGCATCCAGGCGTGGGCTGCGTTTGAGCACGCGCTCCGCCAGCGCGTCGAAATCGTCGTAGGTCGCGAACGCATCCCCGCGCGCTCCACGCTCGATCCACGCCCGGTAGCGCTCGGGGGCTTTGTCGGGCTCCGAATCGGCGAGGCCGAAACCCTCGACGTTGACGAATGCGCGAATCCGCTCGGGGAAGGTGCCTGCATAGAGGCCCGCCACGTTGCCCCCCATGCTGTGGCCGAGCACTGAGGCAGGCTCATCCGCGGAGTACACGGCGAGCAGCGCGTCGAGGTCGGCGACGTAGTCCGGAAACCAGTAGTGCCCCTGGTTCCACCCGGATTCGCCGAAGCCGCGCCAGTCCGGCGCGACGACATACCAGTCGTCGCCGAGTTCATCGGCGAGAAACTGGAAGCTCGCCCCGGAATCGCCCCAGCCGTGGAGGCAGACGAGGGGCTGCCCGCCGCCGTCTCCCCATTCGTGGACGGCGTAGTCGATGCCACGAATCGAGTGACGCACTGTCCGGCGACGCCGAGTCGGCTCGTAAATGGGCTTGCTCATCGGCGCATTGTGAACGCTTTTCTCTCGAGCGCCAGCCGGATTGCGCGATACAACACGCTTTTTATTTCCATGCTGGTTAGAATGTCGGCACACGGAGCAGATAGTGACTGAATCACGAGCATGACCGGCGACATTGCAATCGTTCTCGGCATACTTGCGATCTCGCTAATCCTGTTCGTCAGCGAAATCATCCGGATGGACGTCGTGGCGCTGCTCGTGCTCGGCGCCCTCGCGATTACGGGGCTCGTCTCTCCGGACGACGCCTTCGCCGGCTTCTCCAACAGCGCGGTCATCACCGTCTGGGCCATGTTCATCCTGAGCGAAGGCCTCACGCGAACGGGTATCGCCGACATCATCGGTCGCCAGGTCATGCGCATCGCCGGCCGCCGCGAGATATCGATGATCGTCGTCATCATGATCACCGGGGCCGTCCTGTCGGCCTTCATGAACAATATTGGCGTCGCGGCGCTCATGCTGCCGGTCGTCGTCGAGGTGGCCCGGCGGACGCGGATCCCGGCCTCCCGCCTGTTGATGCCACTCGCCTATTCAACCCTGCTCGGCGGCCTGATGACCCTGATCGGGACACCGCCGAACCTCCTGATCAGCGAATCCATGGCGCGGGCCGGGGAAACGCCGTTCGAACTCTTCGACTTCACCCCGATCGGCGGCGGCGTCATGTTCGTCGGCGTGCTCTTCATTGCGTTGTTCGGCCGCCTCCTGTTGCCCGTCAAGAAGGCCGAGCGCGACCGCAACGTCAGCCAGCGTTCGCTCCGGAACCGCTACAAGCTGCACGAACGCACCTTCGTCATGCGCGTTCCCTACAATTCGGTCCTCGTCGGCAAGACGCTCGCGGAGAGCCGGATCGGCCGGTCGACGGGACTTATCATCCTCGCGCTGATGAGAGACGGTCGCAGCGAGCCGCTGCCGAGTCGGCAGACCCTGCTCCGCGGCGGCGACGGCATCCTCGTCCAGGGCCGCGTCGACCAGTTCCGCGAGCTGCGCCGCTGGAGCGATCTCGTCATCGAACGCGAAGCACCGGTGCTCAAATCGATGGTCGCCGAGAAAGTGCGCTACGCCGAGGTCGAGATCGCCGAGAACTCCACGCTCGTGAACGAGCTCATTCGCGACTCCGGTTTCCGCCGGCGCTTCGAGGTCGCCATCGTCGGCCTGCATCGTCGCGACGGCCTGCGCCTGACGAACCTCGCGTTCGTCCCGCTTCGCGCCGGCGACCGTGTGCTCGTCCAGGGCGAGGTCGACGCGATCGACCAGCTGGGCAAACACAGCGATTTCGTGAACACGCACGTCCTCGACGAGGCCGGTCTGGCCGATCTCTACGCCGCCGATGAGCGCCTGTTTGTCGTCCGCCTGCCCAAGGACAGTGGCCT
>CAZQZX010000408.1:0-2409 GCA_964597885.1 uncultured Planctomycetota bacterium | reverse complement strand
GTGGCGACTTTCCCCGTGGGCGTCCCGGTCTGGTCGGTGTACACGCGCTCCAAGACGTAGGAGCTCGGCGTGATGCCGTTCGTGATCGAAGCGAACTCGGTGATCGTGATCGAGGCGCCCGCGGCCTCATCGGTGAAGTCGACGTTCGCCACCTCGACCTCTCCGGCCGCGACGCTGTGGACCTTGCAGACGACGTTGTTGACACCCCCGGCAGTCCCCGAGCCCTCGAGCTCGATTGTCTCGCCCAGGTTCAGGCCGCCGAGCCCGTTCCCCGAGTCGAGGATCTTCGCGTAGTTGGTCGAGCTCGTCGCGATCGACTGAAGCGAGATCGTCGTCGCCGTTACGGGCGTGGCAGGCGTCGAGAACCCTGCCGAGTAGTAGAGCCCCTCGAGCATGAAGTCGTAGTGCCCGAACGGCAGCTGGATCCCGATGTCTCCCCCGGTGCTCGAGCCGGACAGAAACGCCCCGGGGCGGTTTCGGTCCGAGCGCCGGTTCGCCGAACGAGAGTACTCCGGCGTCGTCTTCAGTGCTTCGCTTGTCTCGAGCAGGTTCTGGAGCGTGGGCGCCGTGGACGGGCTCTCGTTCGCGTAGCCCTCGGCCTCCACCGCTGCTGCCAGAAGAGTGCGCTTCTTCGTGGCGGTATTCGTAAATGGCATCGCTACACCTCCCGTGGTTTCAAGTAACCGCCTCTTCCAGCATCACCCGCAGCGAGTAGTTCACCTGGAAGCTCTTCGCCTTCGTGTTCGGATCCATGACCTCGCCGATGATCTGGACATCGCCCCCAACGAAGTGAATCCCTTCGAGCGGGTTCTCGATCATGTCCTCCCGCATCTTGGTGCGGATCGACTGAGCCTCGGCGATCGCGGGCCCGAGCCCGACCTCCAGATTCGAGGCGACCATCACGACCATCCGCACATTCGTGTACTCGCGCCCGCGAGCGAGCTCTTGGGATTCCCCGGTCACCCACGTCACGGCCCGCCAGAGCCCGAACCCCGTGTCTTCCGGCAGGCCGTCGAGGTCGAGCTCCTCGAGCGGCTGGTTCTGGTAGATCGTCGGCACCGCGTCGAGGTCGTCGACCACCGCGCGAAACCGCTGCTCGACCGTGTTCAGTAGCGCGTCCCATGCCATCAGGTCCTCGCCGCGATCGCTTCGTACTTCGCCTCGACCTGGTCCGCGACGACATCCGTCACGCCTCGTGGTGCCTGGAGCGAGAAGCCGCCCGACACGAGCACGCGGTTGAATCGCTCCGGCCGCGGATCCTTCGATGGCCCCGGGTTGGGCGGAGTGAACAGCCCCTGATCCAGCACCACCATGTGCTCCTCGGCGTTCTGCGTGTAGGAGACGCCGACATCCTGGAGCGGCGCGATCGCCGCGAGGTTGGCGGCGATCGTCTCCGCTCCCGAGCGATCCTTGCGCCCGGTCTTCGCGTCCGAAGGCGCCCCGAGGGTCGTGTTCCAGCCGCCCTTGGCCCCACCGGTGTCGAAAGGCGTACCCGAGACGACACCCGCCACGTAGTCGCGATGCGCCGCCTTGTGCAGCCGGACGACGGTCTTGATCGGCCGGTCGAGCTCGAGCCGCGTCTGTCTCAGAAAATCGCGAGCGTTCGTGATCACTTCCGCCTCTTCGCCGCCTCGATCTTGATGCCGGGCGTCTGCCCCTGCGTGTCGTACCGCTGCACGTCGCCGACGGTCCATTTCGTCCCGTCGCGTTCCCGCGTGAACGTCAGCCCCGACTCCATCTCGAACGTCACCGCCGATCCCTGGAGCCAGATGATCCGCCTCCCATCCTTCACCGGCCGCCCGTTGATCGTCGTGTCCGCGCTCGGGGGCACCAGCGCGCCTGTCAGCGCGACGGGCGATGTCGACGATGGCGTGTACGTCTGGCCACTGCGCGAAGCCTCCGCGTCCGGGACCGCAAACGTGAAGGTCTCGGCACCGAACTTCGCGATCATGCGCCCTGCGAGCGAGTCCATGCGGCTGGCGAAGGTCATCGGCTACCAGCTACCGGCTTCCCGCGTTCGCCGCGCTCTTCTTCGCCACCTTGGTCTTCTTGCGGACGGGCTTCGCGGCCTGTCCATCTCCCGCGTCCGCCTCAGCGAGCTTCGCCCGCTGCTCCTCGGCGAGAGCCTCCGCCGCTGCTTTCTCGGTGAACGCGCCCCGCTCGACCCAGAAAGGGATGTCCTTCGTCGCGACCTTGAAGCCCTTCACCTCGCCCTCTTCTGCCTTGAAGATCTGGACGAGCTTCAGGCGGCCCTTGGCCTCCTCGGCGCACTTCTTCGCGGCGCCCTCGTCCTCGAAGAGCCGGCGCCGCCGTGAGTGGAACTCGAGCGTCTCCTTGGTGCACTCGAACGGCGCGACCTCGGTCCCGAGGACCTCGAACCGCTTCACAAGCTTCTTCTCGCTCGACATC
>CAZQZX010000407.1:0-2488 GCA_964597885.1 uncultured Planctomycetota bacterium | reverse complement strand
AAGAGCTCGAGGACGAGGAAGAGCTCGAGGACGAGGAAGAGCTCGAGGACGAGGAAGAGCTCGAGGACGAGGACGAAGTCGAAGAGGTCCCCGCGCCCGCGGAAACGCCGGCCGCCGACGAGCCGCGCGCTTCCGGCGAGACCGCCGCGCTCCCCTTCCCCGAGCCCGCAGCCGAGGGACAGGCCGACGAGGGCCTCGACGCATCCTTGTACGAAGCCGAGGAAGCGACTCCGACCGCACCCGAGCTCGAGATCGGCGCCGCGGACGGAACGCAGGTCTCGGATCCGGCGGATACCGACACCGCGGACGACGAGGAAGAGGACGAGGAGTTCGACCTCGAAGACCTCATCCCGCTGACCGAAGAAGACGAGTCCGACGACGCGACGACCGACGAGAGCACGCTCGGCGAGCTCGACCTCGAGTCGGCGTCGGGCGACGAGGCCGCTGCGACCTCCTCGAGCGCCACATCAGCCGATGCCCTCTTCTCCACCGTGGGCGCCACGCGAGACGAGGACGACGACGAAGAGCTCGAAGAGTTCGACCTCCCGATCGGCGATCCGGAGGAGGACGAAGAGGGCGAGGAGGCCGCCGAAGCGCCGGCCGACGAAGAGCCGCTCATCGAGACGCGGGTCGACGACGACGGTTTCCCGGTGTTCGAAGATCTCCCCGAGGTCGCGGCCCAGCCCGGCAGCTTCGAGGCCGATCCCGTCTACCAGGACGCCCCGGTCGCCGCGAACGGCGGAGCCGACTTCGACGTCGAAGGGTACGAAGCGGCGGTCCGGATGGTCCTCACGACGCGACGTGGCTCGATCAAGCACCTGCGCGAGCAGCTCTCGATCGGGGCGCGGTCCGCGCGGGAGTTCCTCCGGCGAATGGAGTCGGAAGGCATCATCGGCGAGGCACGCGGAACGCGTCCCCGCGATATCCTGATGTCGCTCGAGCAGTGGCAGGAACAGTCGAACGGCGGAGCCTGATCCGACGTAAGTCCAGCCCCGAGACGCTTGAACGCCCAGTCGGCGATGGTAGACTGGGCGTTTCGGGCCGATCCGTTCGTGATCGGACCGCGCGCCGGCATCCGCAATAGCTTCGACCCCACCCGCGCCGCAACCCTGACATCGGTTCGGGACGAAGGCTCCACCCTGTCCGCGATCCGAAGCCGAGGGCTCGATGAGTCGAGAAACATCCGAGAAGACACGCGTTGGCGTCATCACCCTGGGGTGTCCCAAGAACACCGTGGACTCCGAGGAGATGCTCCGCGCCCTGGTCGACGCGGACGAGGTCGAGCTGCAGGACCAGGCCGAGGACGCGGAAGTCGTCGTCATCAACACCTGTGCCTTCATCGGCCCCGCGAAAGAGGAGTCGATCGAGGCCATCCTCGAGGCGGTCGAGCGCAAGAAGGAGGGACGGCACCGCGGGATCGTCATCACCGGCTGCCTGTCCGAGCGCTACCGCGAGGAGCTTTCCGCCGAGATCCCCGAAGTCGACGAGATGCTCGGCATCGCTCCCGGCCAATCGATCCTCGAGGCGTGTGCGACGGTTGCCGATCGAAACCAGGGCCTGCGGTACGAGCCCCGCGGCTACGACGGCACGGCCAACGAAGCGACGAGCCCCTGCCCCGACGTGGCGCCCGCGCTCGCCTCGCGGCTGACCCCGCGCTGGACCGGCTACCTCAAGATCTCCGAGGGCTGCGACAACCCTTGCACCTTCTGCGCGATTCCGTCGTTCCGAGGGCGGCATCGCAGCAAGCCTCCGGAGCAGGTTCTCGCGGAAGCGCAGAGCCTGGCCGCCGGCGGCGCCGTCGAGATCAACGTCATCGCCCAAGACACGACGTCCTACGGCATGGACTTCCCGGCCGGCCCCCGACTCCACGAGCTGCTGCCCATGATCGCGGCGACGGACGGGATCGCGTGGACGCGCCTGCTGTACGCGTACCCGCGCTTCGTGACCGACGACCTCATCGGGGCGCTCGCCGACACGCCGAGCGTCTGCAAGTACGTCGACATGCCGCTGCAGCACGCGAGCGGAACGATGCTCAAACGAATGGGACGAGGCATGCACCGCGGTGAGCTCACCGATCTGCTGCTCCGGATGCGGGACCGCATCCCCGGGCTCGTCCTGCGAACGACCATGATCGTCGGGTTCCCCGGCGAAACCGAATCCGAGTTCGAGGAGCTGATCCAGTTCCTCACCGATGTCCGGTTCGAACGGCTCGGAGCGTTCACGTACTCCCCGGAAGACGGCACCCCTGCTTTCCGGCTCGAGGACGACGTTCCCGAAGAGCTCAAGGAAGATCGGTACCATCGACTGATGAGTCACCAGCGAGACATCGCGTTCGACCAGAACGAAGAGAAGATCGGCTCCGTGATCGAGTGCCTGATCGAAGGGCGCGATCGCGGCGAAGGCAAGTTCGTCGGCCGGAGCTGGGCCGACGCTCCCGAGATCGACGGTAGCGTCTTCCTGGAGGTCGATCCCGAGAAGGCTCCGGCGG
>CAZQZX010000406.1:0-2502 GCA_964597885.1 uncultured Planctomycetota bacterium | reverse complement strand
GCCTGCAGGGAGACCGGCATCTCTCCGATCTCGTCGAGGAGAATCGTGCCGCCGCGTGACATCTCGAAGAGGCCCTGCTTGCCCTCTCGAAGCGCCCCCGTGAAGGCGCCCTTCTCGTAGCCGAACAGCTCGGCCTCGAGGAGCGTCTCGGAGATCGCGGCGCAGTTCAGGGCTACGAACGGCCGGTCTCCACGGTTCCCGTCCTCGTGGATGGCCCGCGCCACGAGCTCCTTGCCCGTCCCGCTTTCACCGCGGATCAGGACGGTCGTGCTCGGGGTGCGCGCCACGCGGGCGACCAGTCGCAAAACCTTGCGAAACACGGGGCTCTCGCCGACGAGCGTCGAATCCGGAGACTCGACGGCGCCCTCACCGGCCCGCCCGTTCGATCGCTTGCCGGACGCGAGCGCTCGCTCCGCCACGCGCACGATCTGCGGGATCCGGAACGGCTTCTCCACGTAGTCGTGAGCCCCGAGCCGCATCGCCGCAACCGTCGATTCGATCGTGGCGAAGCCCGTGATCATCACCACGGGGAGGTTCGGGTCGAGACCTCGGATGCGCTGCAGGAACTGCAGCCCTCCCTCGCGCGGGAGGCGCACATCGAGGAACACGAGGTCCGGAAGGCTCTCGGCGAGCGCCGTCTCGGCATCCTCGATGCTCGAAGCGCAACGAACGGTGTAGCCCTTCTCGGCAAAGGCGCAACGCATCGCCTCGTGGATACCGGGCTCGTCATCGACGACAAGAATCCGTGGATCAGGCATTTCGGGACTTCCTCTCGGGTTGCCGGATTTCGCAACACCTTCATCGAGGCTCTTGCGCCCCATCCTTTAGCCCTTCTCGCGATCGTGCCTCCGGGAGCCCCCGTCCTTGACCGACGCCGGCGATTTCTGCTGCAAGCCTCCTCAACTCCCGGACTTGATCGCTCGATAGGTTCGTGAGATCCGTACCGAACCGTACCCGTTCCACCGATAGGAGACACTCCCCATGCGGGAACCGAAGCTCTCGCTCTGCATGATCGTCCGCAACGAGGAGGCGTGCCTCGAAGCATGCCTCGAGTCGGCGAAGAGCGTCGTCGACGAGATCGTGATCGTCGACACCGGGTCGACCGATTCGACGCCGGCCATCGCACGCCGATTCGGCGCGAACGTGATCTTCCATCCCTGGGGAGAAGACTTCTCGGAGGCGAGGAACATCGGTCTCGAGCAAGCGACCGGAGATTGGATTCTCATCCTCGACGCCGATGAAACGCTCGACCCGGCAGGGCTCGAAGCGATTCGACAGGCGATCCGCGACGAGAAGAAGATCGGGTACCAGTTGCCGGTCGTGAACCTCTACAGCGATCGGCAGCAGGTCACGAGCCTCATCCTGCGACTGTTCCGATCGGGTCCGGACGTTCGGTTCCAGAACGTGATCCACGAACAGATCATCCAGCCCCTCGCCGCGATCGCGCGCCAGCGCGGGCTGGAGTTCGCGGTGCTCGGATCGCGCATCCTGCACACCGGCTACCACCCCGCCGTTGTCGAAGCGCGCGACAAGAACGAACGCAATCTGCGGCTGTTCGAGAAGCAGCTCCTCAAGCACCCTGACGATCTCTACTCGAGGTACAAGTACGCCGACTTCCTGCGGCGCTTCCCCGAGCGAGAGCCCGCGCGCGAGGCCTTCGCGGAGGCCTATCGAAGGATGTACCAGCGGCAGAACGGTCCGCGCGAGGATCACCTGTTCGCCGGCGAGATCGTCGCGTTCCACGCGCTCTACCTCTTCGAGGACGGAAAGACCGCCGAAGCCGACCAGGCGCTGCGAAAGGCGCTCGACGAGCTTCCTTCAGCCACGCCGAACCTGCTGTTCGTCGCGGCGCGGATCGCCTCGGAGCTCGATCGCACTGCCGAGGCCGAGAAGCTCTACCAGCGCTGCGTGTCGATGGCGCATCACGCTCTGTCGATGCCGGGACAGCCCGGCGTCACCACATGGAAGAGCCAGATGGAGCTGGCGCGGATCGCGTTCGGAAGCGGCCGACGGTCCCAGGCGTGGAAGCTCTTCGGCGAAGCCGTCGAGTCCGCCGCCGACGAGAGCCGCATCCCGATCCTGACCCTGGCCGAATGCCTGTGTCACGACGGACGCCCCGCAGAAGCGCTCCAGGCCCTCTCCGCGCACGTGAAGCAATGGGGCGACACACCCGAGATCCAGCTCGCCATCGGCCAGGTCCTCCTCGAGATCGGGAACCCGGCCGCCGCCGAGAAGTGGTTCAAGCGCGCACTAACGACACCTTCGCTCGCGGATGACGCGCGCGCGTTCCTGGCCCGCGCGCGTCTCGTCCAGGGCGAGCTGCGCCTCGCCGAGCACGACCTGCAGGCCCTGCCGGAGCGGCCCGAAAGCGCGATGACCCTGCGCTTCATCCGCACCGCGCGCGGAGAGGCCTGCGACGCGCCGATCGACCTGTCGGACACGGCGCAGCTCGAGTGGGTCCGGGGCCTGTGTCGCGGTCTCGTGGCGCAAGGCAATCAGGCG
>CAZQZX010000405.1:0-2529 GCA_964597885.1 uncultured Planctomycetota bacterium | reverse complement strand
CAGGCACCGCGCGCTTTCCTTCGGATCGAATGGAACCAGGCTTGCGCGAGCATGCTCTCAAATCTGAGACAGCTGCGCTGACGACGGCTTCGCATGATCCCCCAGGCTCCCTGAGCGACATCGCCGCCTCTTGCAACCCACCTACCACGCGCCTCCTACCCGACGCGTCCGCAGAACCCCGTCAGCGCGACCTTCCAAGGCTTCCTCCTCGACGACGGTTCGACCGCGACGCGGCCCGCGAGCGCGACGAACGCTCTGGTCGTGGAGATCGTCGAGCCCTAGCTCGACGTGAATGAACAGAGCCCGGTACCTGGGACCAGGCACCGGGCTCCGAAGAACATCTCGGGATCGCACGTCGATCGGACGTCGACGCGCGGCACGCATCGCTAGTCGATCGAGAGCTGCCCGCGGATCTCGCCGGCGGGGTTCGCCTCGGTATGGAGGTTCACGTAGATGTTGCCGGCCGCAAGCTGGTTGAGCAGCTCGACGAAGCTCAGACCTTCGAGCGGGCCGACGAGGTCCTCCTCGGTGATCGTGATCCGGACCTGGCGGTTTCGGATGCCCTCTTCCAGATCCGCGACGACCGGGCCGTTGGTTCCGGCCTGGCCGAGGTGGAGGTGAGCCGCAACGAGCGGGCCGGTGAGCCCGCGGAAGCTGACGCGAATGCGAAGCTCTTCACCGTTGCGCGAGCGCAGTCGGGCCGTTCCTCTGCCGTCTGACTCGACGGTTCCCGGCGCGACTTCCTGCGAGGCGCTCAGGTCCGCCTCGAAGCGGATGCGTCCACCCAGGTCGACGTACTCGAACTCGACGCCGAGGAGGCGATCCTCTTCACCGTTCACGGCCGCGTTGGCGAACACCGGGTAGTTCAGGATGCCGTTCGGGTAGGCGAGCGAACCGGCCGCTGCGAAGCCCGGGAACGGGGTCACGACCACGCCGTTCTCGTTGACCCCGACGTTCGGCGCGCCCTGATTCAGGAACGCGACGTTGCTCGCGATCTCGTCGTTGACCTCGGTGCCGGCGTCGTTCGTCTCGTCGCCCGAGACGATGAACGGCTGCGCGACGAAGTCGCCGTCTGCATCGAACAGCATGTGGGCGAGCGGATTGCCGTTCGCGATGAAGGCGTCGTTCGACGGGATGATCATTGACGCGTAGCTGAAGTACCGATCCACGGCGGGATCCAGATTGAACGTGAACGACTGGAAGTCGCCAGGCGCCAGCGGGCCGCCCGGGCCGGCAATCGTGCCCTGCGGGCCGTCTCCGGTGAGCGCCGCGAACGTCGCGGTGATCGGGCCGGTGTCGCCGTCTTCGGCGAGTCGTTCGATCTCTTCTCCACCGAGCGGCACGCTCGCCGGCGCCCCGCCGTCGTACGAATCGAACGTTCCGTCGTGGAAGCCGACCCAGACCGGCGTGAGGAACGTCCCGCGGGACGGCGCGAGGTTGGTCACCTTCACGACGACCGAGGGAATCGACGAATCATTCGCATGCACCATTCCAGAAAACGCGACAAGCAAAGTCGCAGCCAGCATTGCAGTCCTCTTCATCTTCTCTTCTCCGTAATCATCACGTAAATCGACCGAAGCCCGGCGTTGGTCGCCTTCGGCTCCAAGGAACCATTCCTTTCGCGGCGCACTCGACGCGCGAACCTCGCGACGCATTCACCGCTCTTCAAAAAAGCCGAGACAGCAATCGATCGAACGTTCAACTCGCGACGATCTCGCGCTACGATGATCGGCTCACATGGCCATCGCCGGCCGGAGCAGAAAGGGTCCCCGTGATGAACGTCCTCGTCGCGACGCTGATCGTCGCCGCTTCCGTGACAACCAACGACGTGGGAGAAGCACTCGGCAAGCTGATCTCCGCACAGCCCGACGCGGCGCCGCGGCTCATCGAAAAGATCGTCGAAGCCGATCCCGGAGCGGACGCGATCCTCGCGGCCTTCGAGGGCGGCATCGCGCCGCGGCCGGAGGAAGCGCGGCGAGCGAAGGTCGTCGCGGGCTGGTCCGCGTGGACCGCGACCGACACGGCCGGCGTCTCTCGGCCGTACCAGCTGTACGTCCCTCGGGCGATCGCCGAGGGGGCGCGACCGAAGGCTCTCCTCGTCCACCTCCACGGGGCGGTCGGTCGAAGCGACTACGGAACAGGGCTCGGCACGCCGAACGCCACCGGATACGCGTCGCTCCTCTGGCCCGATCTCGCCGAACGGGAAGGGATCGTCGTCGCCACTCCTCTGGGAAGGGCCGACTGCATGTGGTGGACGGATCCGGGCGTCCGCCACGTACGCGCCGTCGTTCGGGATGTGCGACGAGGCCTCGCGATTCCCGAGCGCTCGGTCTTCGCATCGGGTTTCTCCGACGGTGCGTCGGGCTGCTACTACCTCGCGATGACCGGCCCGGATCCGTTTGTCGGCTTCCTCGCCATGAACGGACACCCGGCCGTGGCGGCCAGCTCACCCGGGAAGCAGCTCTACCTGCGCAACCTAGCGGCGTCCTCCATCATCGCGGCCACGACTCAGGAAGATTCGCTCTATCC
>CAZQZX010000404.1:0-2546 GCA_964597885.1 uncultured Planctomycetota bacterium | reverse complement strand
ATGGAGGCGGCACCCGGATTCGAACCGGGGATAACGGATTTGCAATCCGTCGCCTTAGCCACTTGGCTATGCCGCCTCACGGAGGGCCGGATGTTATCTCCGGCGCCGGTCGGGTGTCAAGGCGCGTCGGGACTCGCGGTGGACGAAAGCGCGCTTGCCGAGAGAGGTTGCGATCAGCGCGGCTAGCCGCGGGGCTTGCGGCTGCCGACCTTCTTCGCGACGCGCTTGCGCGTGGTCTTCTTCCGCGCCACGGTGGTTCGCTTTTTCTTGGTCGTCTTCGCGGCCTTGCGACCGGGCGCCTTCTTCGCCTTCTTCTTGGCGGTCTTGCGAGGGGCGGGTTCCTCGGGCACGGCCCCGATCTCGTCGAGCCGGGCGAGCGCTTCGCGACGTCCGAGGTTGCGCAGCTCGATGACCTTCGGCATCTGGCTGGCGCGCGGGCGGGCCTTGCCGTGCTCCCAGTTGTAGACGGTCTGCATCGAGACATCGAGGAGCGCGGCGTATTCGGCGGCGCTCAGCTTCAGTCGCTTGCGATGCGAACGGAGGGAACGCACCGAGTAACGGAAGCCTTCGTGGACGCCTTCGGGGCGCGTGGTCTCGCGGTCGGCGGCGGCTGATTGCGGTGCGCCTTTCGCGAGCGTCGCCGTGAGCCGCGCGATCTTGCGATCCTGGTCGGCGATCGTCTTCTTGAGCGCCGCGATTTCCGAGCGGTGCTTGGTGACGAGCTTTCGCGTCGAGGTGGTGAGTGCGCGCACCTCTTTGCGAGCGACGCGCGCAATTTCTTCTTTGATCGCCGATGCGAACTTGGACATGCTCGATGCCTCCGGTGGGGGAAGGGGGAGGGGCGTGCCAGGCCCAGGGCGCGAGTCTACCATACAGCGCCCCAAGCACTAGCGCATCGAACCGTCGTGTTCTCGGCCGATCGCTAGCGGGAGAGGCTTCCCGGACCGGGCGCCGTGCCGCTGTCGATCAGCAGCATGTCGATCGGCAGACCGAGGCTGTCGGGGAGCCTCTTGCCGCCTTCGACGGCGTCGAGCACATCGACGACGATGGGGCCCGTCTGGCCGGCCGACGTACTCGTTCCTCGCTGGGACGTTTCGAGATAGCGTCCGCTTACAAGTGCGCCGTTGTCGTCTTCATGGGCACCCGGAAGAGCGCTTCCGATGGACGAGATGAGGCCGTTCGTCTTCACGCCGAAGACCGAGACGGCGGCGGCCGCGACGAGCGCGACTCCCGCGATGACGAGACCGTATTCGACCAGCGCCGCTCCGCGCCGGTCGCGCATGCATCGGAACATTTCGGACCTCCTGTGTCCGGAGAAAAAGAGCCTCGCCTCGTGCGAGACGGGCCTGTGACCACCCGGGAGGTGCCCCCGGGGCGGCGCGAGTTCCCCCGATCTGCGGAAATCGTATGCTCTACCGGATGACTCATGGACGCTTTCTACGCGGCTCGAAGGTGCCGGCGTTCTGGAGCGGCAGCGCGGTGTTGCTGCTGGCGGGCTGCGCCGCGATCCTGCTGGCCGGCTGCGCTACGACGGAACGCGAGACCACCCTTCGATCGCCGTACGTCGTCGGTCTCGAGGGCGAGGCCTCACGGCTCGCTGCCGAGCTTTCCGACGTCGATACGCTGACGGCGGTACGGGCGGCTGAAGCCCTCGGCGATCTGGGGGAGGCCGCGCGCGATGCCGTTCCGGCCCTGGCCGACGCGCTCGACGACGGCTCGCCCCGCGTGCGCCGCGCGGCCGCGGAAGCGATCGACCGACTCCCCGGCAGCCTCGCGATCGCGGCGGTACCCGCACTCGAGCGCCATCTCGAAGACGAAGACCCCGAGACGCGAATCGCCTGCGCGGTCGCGCTGGCCCATCTCGCGCGGGATCCGTGGAAGGCCTTTCCGACGCTGCGCGCGGCGCTCCGCGATCCGGATCCCGAAGTGAGGATCCAGGGCCTCGACGCTCTCGGTAGCTTCGGTTCTGGCGCGCGCTCGCTCGTTCCCGTGCTCCGAGATCTGACGCGGAGCGACGACGAGCTCTCGGTACGGCTTGCCGCGACGACGGCGATCGCCTGCATCGATCGCCAGCATGCGCCCCGTGAGTCGATCTTCGTGGAGGCGCTCTCCGATCCTGACCCGCGTGTGCGACGATCCGCGGCGCGCGGACTGCAGGCGCTCGGCTCGGTGTCGCCGGCGACGCTCGCCGAGCTGCATCACGTCCTCCGGGACGATACCGCCGACGTGCGGCGCGTCGTCGTGTCGGCGCTCGCCTGCAATCCCGGCGAGGGACTCGCGATCCTGCGGGCCGAGCTGGATCACGACGATCCGGGTGTGCGTGAGGATGCCGCGCTCGGACTCGCCGAGCTCGGGCCGGCGGCTCGCTCGGCGACGCCGCGACTGCTCGAGAGGCTCGAGGACGACGCTTGGCGCGTGCGCGCGGCGGCGGCGCAGGCCCTCGGTCGCGTCGGTCCCGCGCAGCCGATCATCGCGCCGACTCTCGGCGCCGAGCTCGCGCAGGCCGCCGGAGATTTTCCCGCGGCTCGCGACGCGCTCGTCGGATT
>CAZQZX010000403.1:0-2599 GCA_964597885.1 uncultured Planctomycetota bacterium | reverse complement strand
CTCCCATATCGGAGAAGTTGTGAATCGCGTCCGCGATGAGCGCGAGGCTTCCCGAGAAGAGCCCCCCGATGATCTGAGCGATGGTGAGCGTCAGGTTGGCAGCGATCGCGATGCCGACCCTTCTGTCGCCGGTCGCGGCGTCGAGTCGGTGATCATGAGCCATCGATTTTCCAGGCGTCGCTAGAAACAGACATTCTCCGGTTGCCCTCCAACACTGATTCCCCGGTCGAATTTCCGCCCCCCTGAGGCCGGTCGCGCGGGCATGGAGAATTCCCCGCGCCGCCGGGGCCAGGCGTCATGCGACGCCTCCACGGAGCGGCACGATCAGTCGCCGGTCGATTGGCCATCGTGTTCCCATAGTTCCCGAAGCAGCGGCGCAAACCCATCGAGGTGAATCGTGTACTCCCCAAAACGATCCGGCAGAAGGGGCACGAGCGCGCTCAATGTCGAGCCTTCGAGCAGCTGGTCGAATAGGCCGCCGGGTTCGACGGCGCCCGTCCGCGGATTCGTTCCATCAACGGGGAACGACGTCCCCGGCATTCGCGGGTTGAAGCCGCGGCCCCACCGCGCCGCGCGTGCCGTCCGGGGCGACACCGGGTGATTCGCGTCGACTCGAACGTACGCGACAATCCCCTGCCGGGCCGTCCGAAGCTTCTGGTGCGGCAGCGCAATATGGATGACGAGTTGATCCCCTGAGCGCCGAAAACAAAACCTTGCATCCTTCGTTTCGTCGGCCTTCGACGTGCCGCAGAGCGTGAGAGTGTGGCGACCGGTGACCAACTCCTCGTCTTTGTACAGCGTCCAGTTGGCCTCGGGCTGGTCCCCCGCCGAGTGACGCGTATGCCCCCACACCGGCGGCGGGGCCGGCATCAGGGCGCAGCCCGCACCGATCGCCGCCGAGGCGAAAATGCCGATCAGAATCGCGAGGTGCTTCATACCGAACTCCACGCGCCACCGTACGCCTGCAAGCCTCAATAGGCACCGGTCCGGTCGTGTCAACGACGACTCCGAAGCCTCGCGACCGCCTCGAAGAAGCGTTCTTCGCGCGCCGTATGCTCAGTAATTTCTGAACTCACTTTCTCTGCGGCCTTGAGTGCCTCCTCGCGTCCCTCCTCTCGGATCAGATATCGCAGGCGCGAGATCTCTTGAGAGAGATGAACGTGATCGCCAAGCAGTCGGGAAAGATCGTCCTGAAGCGCGGGAGGGAAGGATCCGACGAGATCAGAATCGGCGTCGCCTCGATCCACGAGGTGGTTCGCACGGTCTCGGCATTCCCTACCAGCGGGTGCAAAAACGACCTTGCCGTCCCGATCGTAGACACACGAGCCGCCCGCGTCGCGTTTTGGATTTCCGCGGAGCACTGGATCGCGCGACAACGAGCGTGCTCGTTGCGCGGTCGTGTCCGTCGCGACGAACACGAGCAAAACCGAAGTGGTCAGTACGGTCATGATGGGTTTGACGTTGCGCATCTTTCGTCTCCGAGTTGTTGCATCTGGGGGTCTAATCCGTACGGACCCTCCCGTGGGGTGCTCCGGCGAGGCCGCCCCCCTGGTAGAGTCGGTCGAGTTCGGCGTTCCCTGCCGCGAGCTGCTTTTCCGAGTCCAGCAGGGTCTCTGCCTCCCATGCGGAGCGACGGTCTCTCCTCCGACGAAGCGCGGCTCGAACGAGCGCCCCCGTCGGTTGGCTTCGTGTCAATCGAGATTCGAGCCCGCGACCACGATCTCCGGATCCGGAGAGATGTCCGCCAACCGAGTCGAAACTTCGTTCAGGACGCGAAGCTGGTCGTACATCTGTTGAATCTCACGCTTCGCATCTGGATCACCGTCCATCGCAGCTTCGAGTGTGACGACACCGACCGTGAGACGCCGAATGGGGTCCTCGAGCTCTCGGCGAACACGAACGGCGACGAGGTGCGCGGATCCGTGCCGCGCGCTCCGGACGGCCGACGCCAGGCGCCGGCTGAGTGCCGCCAGGTGATCCGCCAGGACGCCAAGCTCGTCTTGCCTGCGATTCTGCGGGTGAAGGGGCTCCCAATCGTCGCCTTGTGCGATGGTGTCCGCCGCCTCGACGAGCCAGCGGACGGGACGAATGACGAACCGCTGACAGACCAAGGCAGCCGCGAGAACCGCCGCTGCGGCAAGAATCAGACCAGCCACGAAGTGCTCTCTGAAACTTGCCACGAGAAGCGCCCGGCTGTCGGGTCGAGGCTCCGCCGCCATCAATCGCCAGTTCTCGGCGCCGGATGTAGTCGCGATCGGAACAGAGGTGCTCATCATCTCCGATGAGCCGAAGTCGCTCTGCGAGTCGCTATTCGGAGACTCATCGTGGTCTCCGCTGAACAGGATCTTGTAGGACGGCCCTGTAGCCGCTGTCCGATTCCAGAGTCCGACCGCACGCTCTCGCTTCGCGGGCGCGATCTCGCCGAGGAGATTCCCCGCAAGTTGAGCGGAATGCTGAAGGTGATCACGCTTCAAGGCAACGAGCTTTCGTTGTTCCCGAAGCGCAAACGCCGTTCCAAGCAAGATCGTCGAGACGATCAAGATTGCGCCCAGGCTAGAGACGAGTTTGAGTCGAATTCCCATTACGCGACGATCCTTGT
>CAZQZX010000402.1:0-2624 GCA_964597885.1 uncultured Planctomycetota bacterium | reverse complement strand
TCAAGCTCGAGGGGATCCGGCCGGCGCCGCGAGGCGTGCCTCAGGTCGAGGTGAGCTTCGACGTCGACGCGAACGGCATCCTGTCGGTGTCGGCGAAGGATCGCGATACCGGCAAGGAGCAGACGATCACCATCAGCGATTCGTCCAACCTCGACAAGAGCGAAGTCGAGCGCATGGTGAAGGACGCCGAGTCGAACGCGTCCGAGGATCGCAAGCGCCGCAACCTGATCGACAAGCGCAACGAGGCCGACCAGGTGGCGTACCAGGTGGAGAAGCAGCTCGAGGAGCTCGGCGAGGCGGTGCCCACGCACGAGAAGGCTCGGATCACCGGCCTCATCGCGGACATCCGCGAGGCGGTGAAGACCGAGGCGCCGCTCGAGAAGCTTCAGAACCTGATCGGCGATCTCAGGCAGGCGCAGTCGAGCCTGGCGGCGCATGCCCAGCCGCAGCCGGCGGGAGCCACGGCCGGCGACGGTGCGGGCGCGGGTAACGGTAACGGAAGTGCCGACGCGAGCGCGAACGAGGACGTCATCGACGCCGAGTTCACGCAGGAGTAACGCTCGCGCGGTTGGAACCACAACATCATCATCGAGAGCTTGATCCTCCGCGGTGCCGGCAGGTGAGGGAGCCCCCCTGCCTGCCGGCCCCGGACCCTTTTTCGAAGGAGCAGCGCAAAACGGTATGATTCACCTGCGTCGGTGAGTTGCCAGAGACAACCGTGGCCCGGCAGGAACGCTCGCGCAGGTGTCGGTCGGGCTCGACCGGGGAGGTGAACCAGGTGTCCGTGAAATTCCAAGACTATTACGAAGTGCTCGGGGTCGCCCGGAGCGCATCGCAGGAGGAGATCCAGAAGGCGTATCGCCAGCTGGCCCGCAAGTATCACCCGGATGTCGCGAAGACCGCGGACGCCGAGGAGAAGTTCAAGCAGGTCAGCGAGGCGTACGAGGTCCTGAAGGATCCCGACAAGCGCCAGCGCTACGACACGCTCGGGGCGAACTGGAAGGCGGGGCAGGACTTCACTCCGCCGCCCGGCTTCGAGGGCTTCGACTTCAGCGGATTCGGCCAGGGTGGCGGCGGCCGCGCCGGTGCCGGAGGGTTCGGCGGCGGTGGGGGTGGCGGCGGCTTCAGCGACTTCTTCGAGGCGATCTTCGGAGGGCTCGGCGGAGCCGGTGCCGGTGGATTCGGTGGCGGCGGAGCCGGAACGCGTTCGCGCGGGCCCGCGAAGGGCAGCACGATCACGGCCGACCTGAAGCTGACGCTCGAAGACGTCTTCCACGGCGGCACGAAGTCGATCACGCTGACGACCACCGACCCGCAGTCGGGCGAGCGCCAGCAGAAGAAGTACCAGGTGAAGATTCCGGTCGGAGTGAAGCACGGCTCGACGATCCGGCTCGCGGGGCAGGGCTCCCCGAGTCCGTCGGGCGGTGAGCGCGGCGACCTGATGCTGAAGGTTCTCATCGCCTCGCACCCGAAGTTCCGGGTGGAGGGGCACGATGTGACGAGCGCGATTCCGGTCACGCCATCGGAGGCGGCGCTCGGCGCGAAGGTGGCGGTCTACACGCTCGACGGCAGCGTGTCGCTCTCGATCCCGGCGGGGTCCCAGAGCGGACAGAAGCTGCGCCTTCGAGGGAAGGGGCTCCCCAAGGGAAGCGGCAGCGAGCATGGCGACATGTTCGGCGAGATCAAGATCGTCGTCCCGAAGGAGCTCTCGGAGAAGGAGAAGAAGCTCTACGAGGAGCTGCGCGACGCGTCCGATTTCGATCCGCGGGCGTAGGGACGCGCAGAGGAAGGAAGACGAAGCGATGGATATCAACCGACTCACGCAGAAGTGCCAGGAAGCGCTGCAGCAGGCGCAGAACGAAGCCGTCCGACGTGGACACGTCGAGATCGACGGCGAGCATCTCCTGCATGCGCTCGCAAGCCAGAACGAAGGCCTCGTGCCGCGGCTCTTCCAGAAGATGGACGTGCCGCTCGAGTCGTTCGTGTCGTCCGTCGAGGACGAGCTCGCGCGGCGACCGAAGGTTTCCGGACCGGGCGTCGAGCCGGGCAAGGCGCACATCACGCAGCGCACGAATCGCATCCTGGTCGACGCCGAGGACGAGGCCAAGCGGCTGAAGGACGAGTACGTCTCGGTCGAGCACCTGGTCCTCGTGATGATCAAGGAAGGGAAGAAGACGGCCGCGGGTCGCATCTTCGACCAGTTCGGGATCTCGCGCGATCGGTTCCTCCAGGCGCTGCAGGACGTGCGCGGCCACCAGCGCGTGCAGTCGGCGAACCCCGAAGACACGTACGAGGCGCTCGGCCGCTACGGTCGCGACCTCGTGCAGGAAGCGCATCGCGGGAAGCTCGATCCGGTCATCGGCCGCGATTCCGAGATCCGCCGCACGATCCGTATCCTGTCGCGAAAGACCAAGAACAACCCGGTGCTCATCGGCGAGCCGGGCGTCGGCAAGACGGCCATCGTCGAGGGGCTCGCGCAGCGCATCGTGAAGGGCGACGTCCCCGAGGGCCTGAAGGACAAGACGGTCTTCGCGCTCGATATCGGTTCGCTCATCGCGGGCGCCAAGTTCCGCGGCGAGTTCGAGGAGCGACTGAAGGCGGTGCTCACCGAAGTGAAGGAAGCC
>CAZQZX010000401.1:0-2638 GCA_964597885.1 uncultured Planctomycetota bacterium | reverse complement strand
AAGTGGTGACCCCTGCGGGATTCGAACCCGCGTTATCGGAATGAAAATCCGGTGTCCTAGGCCTGACTAGACGAAGGGGCCACCCTCTGGAATTCCTGAAGGTGGGCCGCAAAGACGCGGCTCGTCTCACTGCGCGTGTCACTGCGCAGCGAAGGGTACAGCGTACAGCCGATCCAGCGAACAGCAGAAGCAGCAGCAAAGATGGTGAGGGCAGAAGGGCTCGAACCTTCGACCTACTCCTTAAAAGGGAGTTGCTCTACCAACTGAGCTATGCCCCCTCCACCGTCACCGTGGTTTTTTACCTTCTCGCCTCGACAAAGACAAGACTCCTTGGAGCAGAAGGACAGTCTTTTCAGACTTCCATGATCTCCTTGGACTTCTTGTCGACGTACTCGTCGATCTTCTTCTCGAAGCTCTTCGTCGCATTCTGGACCTGTTCGAGGAGCTTGTCGCGATCGTCCTCGGTGAAGTGGCCCTGCTTCTGCGACGATTCGATGAACTTGTTCTGGTCGCGACGGATGTTTCGGATCGCGACGCGGCCCTGTTCCGCCATCTTCTTGATCTGCGTGACGAGCTGCTTGCGGCGCTCCTCACTGAGCGGCGGCACCGAGATGCGGACGAGCTTGCCGTCGTTCTGCGGCGTGAGCCCGATATCGGACTTCAAGATCGCCTTCTCGATATCGCCGATCGAGCCCTTGTCGAACGGCTTGATGACGATGAGGCGCGGCTCGGGAATCGAGATGCTCGCGAGCTGTCCGAGCGGCGTCGGCGAGCCGTAGTACTCGGCTCGGATGTTCTCGACGAGGCCGGGGGTGGCCCGCCCGCTACGGATCTTGCGCAGCTCGTCCTCGAGGTGCGTAAGCGCCTTCTCCATCTTCTCGTCGGTATCTTTGACGACTCCGTCGAACGTCGGTACTTCGGTCGCCATCGAGACTACCCCCTGATAAGAGTGCCTTCTTCCTGTCCGCAGACGGCGCGCTCGAGGGCGCCCTGCTTCTTCGCGTCGAGGACCACGAGCGGAAGCCGGTGCTCCATGCACAGCGTCACTGCCGTCGCGTCCATCACACCGAGGCGTCGCTCGACGACCTCCATGTACGAGAGTCGATCGTAGCGCTCCGCGTCGGGATTCGCCACCGGATCGGCCGAGTAGACCCCGTCGACCTTGGTGGCCTTCACGAGGAGCCCCGCCCCGATCTCGATGGCCCGCAGCGCGGCCGCGGTATCGGTCGTGAAGAACGGGTTTCCCGTGCCTCCGCCGAAGACCGTGATGATGCCCTCCGACAGGTACCGCACCGCGGTACGCTGCACGAAGGGCTCGGCCACGCGGTGCATCTCGATCGCGGTCATGGTGCGGGCGCGTCCGCCTTCCGCCTCGATGGCGTCCTGCAGCGCGAGCGCGTTCATGACCGTCGCGAGCATTCCGATGGAGTCGCCGGTCGTTCGCTTCACGACCCCGACGTTCGAAAGGCTCCGCCCGCGGAAGAGGTTTCCCCCGCCCACGAGCAGCGCGACCTCGACGCCGAGATCGCGAATCGACAGCGCGAGCCGGGCCATCGACTGGAGCTCACGCACATCGATCCCGCCCTCGCCTTCCCGACCGAGCGCTTCACCGCTCAGCTTCACGAGGACTCGCTTGTATCGAGGCGTCAGACCGCCCGAAGCCGGCGCCTCATCGAAATTCATGCCTGGCCGACCTCGAAGCGAGCGAAGCGCTTCACCTGGATGTTCTCGCCGATCTTGGCGATCGCGGCGGTGACCAGTTCCTGGATCGTCTTGCTGTCGTCCTTCACGAAGGCCTGATCGAGGAGGCAGCGCTCCTTGTAGAACTTCTCGACGCGACCATCGACGATCTTGTCGAGGATGTTCTCGGGCTTGCCTTCCTTGATCGACTGGTCGCGGAAGATCTCCTTCTCGCGATCGAGCACGTCGCTCGGGACCTCATCGCGCGACACGCAAAGCGGGTTCATCGCCGCCACGTGCATGGCGACGTCGCGAAGCAGCTCCTGGAAGTCGTCGTTCTTGGCGACGAAGTCCGTCTCGCAGCTGATCTCGACGAGAACGCCGACCTTGCCGCCCATGTGGATGTAGTGGCCGACCGCGCCCTGGCTCGTCTCGCGCGCCGCCTTCTTGTCGGCGACGGCCACACCCTTCTTGCGCAGGTGATCCTTCGCCTTGTCGATATCCCCATCGCACTCCGTGAGGGCTCGCTTGCAATCCATGATGCCCGCGCCGGTCATCTCTCGGAGCGACTTGACTTGATCCTGCGTGATCTGCGACATGGCCGTGTCCTCTTGCCGATAAGTCCTTCGGGTTGATTCGGTCGCCCGATCGCTCGAGCGTCTCGATCATGCAAAACGACCCCGCGGAGGGCACGCCGCCGGGGGTTCGTCTTGCACGTGTGTTGTCTCCAATCGCGAGGCCTCGGTCGGCCGCGCGAGCTCGTTGTTCCTTACGACTCCGAGGGAGTCTCCGCCGCAGCCGGCGCGCCACCCGCACCCTCGGGGGCCGGCGTCGGAGCGGCTTCGGGCTTCGCCGCGGGAGCCTTGGCATCAGGAGTCGGAGCCGCCGGCTTCTTCTCGGCCGGGGCCTCGCTCTTCGGCGCGCTCGGCCTGAGCCGCGCGTCTCTCCGAAAAGAGAC
>CAZQZX010000400.1:0-2663 GCA_964597885.1 uncultured Planctomycetota bacterium | reverse complement strand
TCGCGAGGTGTCGATCGGGGCGCGGATCCAGCAGACGCTCCTGTACGGCCGTCCGCCCGAGAACCTCGACGGCGTGGCGATCGGCTCGCTCTCGGTGCCTTCGCAGGCCATCGACGGCGACTTCTTCGACTTCGTCGAGTACACGCCGCGGCGTTTCGACGTGATCGTCGGGGACGTCATGGGGAAGGGCGTGCCGGCGGCCCTTCTCGGCGCGGCGACGCGAGCCCACTTCGTGCGGGCCGTCAACGAGGCGATGTTCGCCCGCGAGAGCTTCCACATCCCGCGGCCCGAGGACATCGTCAACCGCGTCAACGCCGACATCACGCCGGAGCTGATCGCGGTCGAGAGCTTCATCACCGCGTGCTACGCGCGCTTCGATCTGGAACGCGGCGAGCTGTGCTTCGTCGACTGCGGCCACACGAAGACGATCCACTACCGCAAGGCGACCGACGACTGGGTGCTGCTCGAGGGCCGCAACTTCCCGTTCGGCATCGCCGCCGACGAGACGTACGAGGAGACGACCGTCCCGATCGCCGAGGGCGACTTCCTCTTCTTCTACTCGGACTGCGTGACCGAAACGCGGAGTCCCGAGGGCACGTTCTTCGGGGAGGAGCGCCTCGCCGAAACGATTCGCGGTTCGCATCAGCTCGACCCGAGCATCCTGGTCCACGGTCTGTCGCGGCTGCTGCTCGAGTACTCGCAGCAGGACGGCTTCCAGGACGACCTGACCTGCGTCGGGGTCCGGATCGGTGCGACGAGCGCGGAGCCGTATGCCGAGGCGACCGTCACCGTGCCGAGCACGCTCGACGGCGTCCCCGAGATGCGAACGAGGGTCAGCGAGTTCCTCGCCACGAACGCCGGTGTCGCGCTGCACGGCCCGATGCTCGCCGAGTTCGAGCTCGCGATCACCGAGGCCACCGCCAACGTCGTCAAGCACGCGAGCGAGGCCGACAAGCCGCACGACATCGCGGCGTGCTGCCGGCTCTTCGCGGATCGGATCGAGATCGAGCTGAGCTACGAAGGAGAAGGCTTCGACCGCACCGCTGTCCCCGAGCCGAGCTTCGACGGGTCACGCAGCGGCGGCTTCGGCCTTTACATCATCGACCGCACGATGGACGAGGTCACGTACTCGCAGTGCGAGGACGGCAAACAGTCCATCCGCCTGGTCAAGGACCTGAACACGAGCAGGAGTGACGATGAACCTGGAAATTGAGGAAGTCGGAAACGTGTCGGTGATCGAGCTCCTGGGCGATCACCTCGATGCGAGCAATGCGACGGGCTTCCGCGATGCGATCGAACCGTGCGTCGCCGCAAATGCGTGCCTCGTCCTGGATCTCAGCCAGCTGACGTTCGTTGACAGCTCCGGGCTCGGGGTGCTGATCTCGTGCCTTCGCCGGCTGAACGGCATGGGTGGCGATCTCAAGCTCTGCGGGATGCTAGAATCCGTCCACGGTCTGTTCAGCCTCGTGCGGATGGACCGGGTTTTCGAGATTCACGACACCCGGGATCAAGCCCTCAACGCGTTCTGAGCTCGCACGACCTCGGCGCGCAGGGGATGCCGGGGTCGATCGGTCGTTAAGCGAGCGCGGCCCTCGGCGGGGGCTGCGATGACTCGGACGCATGATCCCCTATTTCCCGACGGAACGTCATCTTGCGGAGCCGGACTTTCGGCGGCCGCTGCTCCAGATCGAGGACGTCCACCGCGAGCGGCTCCTCGGCCTGCTGACCTCGCTCTACGGCGAGTCGAAGGCGCGCCGGGCCTACGAAGGCCTCGAGCGCATCCTCCGCGTGTACCACGCGACCAAGACGGATGACGCGATCGCGAAGGACGCCGACTTCCGGTCGGAGTCGCGCTTCAGCGAGCGCGACGTCATCCTCATCACCTACGGGGACCTGATCCGCAATCAGGGCAAGGCCCCACTCGAGGCGCTTACCGACTTCCTGCACGTCTACATGCGGGGGGCGATCAACGGCGTCCACATCCTGCCGTTCTATCCGTCGTCTTCGGACCGCGGCTTCTCGGTGATGGACTTCTACAAGGTCGACCCGAGGCTCGGCGACTGGAAGAACGTCCACGAGCTCGGTCAGCGATTCCGGCTGATGTTCGACGTCGTCGCCAACCACGTCTCCGCGAAGGGCACGTGGTTTCGCCAGTACCAGTGCGGGAACCCCGAGTACACCGACTTCTTCGTCGACTTCGATCGGGCGGACGCCATCTCCGATGCGGATCGCCAGAAGATCCTCCGGCCGCGGACGTCCGATCTGCTCACGCCGTTCTCGACGCTCGAGGGTGAGCGTTACCTGTGGACGACGTTCAGCGCCGACCAGATCGATCTCAACTATCGCAGCGAGCGCGTGCTGCTGCGGATGATCGAGCTGCTCCTCGACTACCACCGGCGCGGGGCCGACCTGCTGCGGCTCGATGCGGTGACGTATCTGTGGTGGGAGCTCGGGACGAACTGCGCGAACCTCGAGCAGACGCACACGATCATCCGGCTGTTCCGCGCCGCGCTCGACGTCGTGGCGCCGCCCATCGCGCTCGTGACCGAGACCAACGTGCCGCACGTCGAGAACGTGCGCTACTTCGGCGACGGCACCGACGAAGCGCAGATGGTCTACAACTTCGCGCTGCCGCCGTTGGTGCTGCACACGATGTACAGCGG
>CAZQZX010000399.1:0-2677 GCA_964597885.1 uncultured Planctomycetota bacterium | reverse complement strand
GCTCGGTGGTGAGCGCGCTCGGTTTCGATGCCGACGGGGCGAGCATCGGCTCCCGCCGCGTCCTGTTCAACTACTCCGGCAACCTGGTGGGTCTTCCGGCGTTCGAGGGGCCGGTCGGCTACGGCGCGGTGCTCGACACGGCGACGCCGGGCGAGGTGGCGTTCGAGATCACGAGCCTTCCCGGCACGTTCGAGTGGACCGCGGGTGACGACAACTTCTTCACGGGCGCCAACTGGGATGCGGGCTCGGCGCCGACGATGGGCGGCTTCACGTTCATCCGAAACGGCGGAACGGCCAACGCGGACGGAAACGACGGTGGCGCACCGGCCGAGCTTCGGCTGAACCGCCTCGACATCGCCGACGCCATGGGCAACGGCGCGCTCAACGTGGTGAATCAGTCGATGCGCGTCGGCGCGGAGACGGGAGACGCCGACGTGGACGTCGCGTCGAGCGAGACGGCCGTGACGAGCGGCGTCGTCTCGGGCGTCGAAGGTTCGTTCACGTTCACCGATGCCGCGCTTCTGTACATCGGCGGCGATCTGGACGTGGGCTCTTTCCAGGCGGAAGGCACGGGTCAGGTTTCCGGTACGGGAACCGCCGTGATCGAGCGCGTCGACGAGGTCTTTATCGGGAGCGATACGGATGTGGGCGCGCACTTCGTCGATGCCGGCGGAGGCGCGGTGGCGGACGGCCACGGTTCGTTGACGGTCCGTGACGTCGGAACCTTCTTCATCGACGGCGACTTCGATATCACCGATGGGAGTGTCGGAAGCGGGCCGGGTACCGGGCGCGGCTCGGCATTCCACAGCGCTGACGTGCTGATCGAGCGAGTCGATACCTTCATCATCGATGCCTGTCTCGATGTCGGCCAGTCTTCGGCCCAGGCCAACCAGGACGAGAGCGTCTTCTTCGACATCGTGTGGCGGGACATCGGCCTGCTCGATATCTCGTCCGACATCGACTACCTGACGAACGGCGCGCACGGCACGGGCGCCGAGGCCGGGGTGCTCGACTTCGACGGCACGATGACGTTCGAGCGCTGCACGGTCCAGGTCCACGGCGACATCGACATGAACAGCACCGTCAACATGAGTGGCGACGGCGTCGTCGATGCCGTCGGCGTGATGAACCTGATCGACTCGTCGCTCACCCTGGATGCAGGCGACACCGCCGAGATCGGCGACATCGATATCGAGCAGGGGAATCCGGGCACCGGCGATCCGAACAACAGCGTCGAAGCCTACATCAACCTGACGCGGAGCTCGTTCAGCGCGGTCGACGGCATCAAGTTCGGTCGTCGTCTGAACAACGTGACGGGTTCGCTGGAGGCGGCCTTCGATCTGAACGAGGCGAGCTTCCTGACGACCTCGCTTCTGGAAGCCGGTGACGAAGCGACGATCGTGGCGCACCTCGCGGGCCTCTCGCGGGTGACGCCGGGGACGGTCGGCGGGCTTGGTGGCTCGTACTCGGCGGTCGATGCCGATGACGCGATCCTCGGCGGCGAGTTCATCGCCGAGTTCGATTTCACGCCGCCGGCCGGCACCCATACGTTCGATCTGCTGGTGACCACGAGCCCGACGGCGCTCGATGATACGACGGCCACCTTCGAGGTGCGCGATCTGTCGTCGAACTTCTCGGTCGACTTCTTCGGCGTTGTGGAAGAGGGCGGCGTGGATATCGTCCGGCTGATCGTCTCGGGTGCCCCGACGATTCCGACGTGCGATGCGCCGAACAACGTGGCCGTCTCGGCCGAGATGCCGCTCTTCCTCGAGTTCTCTGCGATGGATGAGAAGGTGGCCGAGATCGTGACGATCGATCTTTCGTGCAAGCCGGATCTTCCTCAGGAAGCGGTGATCGTGCTGAATGACGGGAACCCGGCGACGGGCTCGATCTCATGGACGCCGCAGATCGGCGACATCGGCAGCTACGATTGCTGCGTGACGGCGATGGACGAGGAAGGCAACACGACGCAGTGCTGCTTCACGATCGAAGTGGCCGAGTGCTTCGCGCTTTTCGCTTCGAGCGCCGGCAACGAGCCCTACACGAACGGTCATACCTGGCCGACCTATCTCGGCGACATCCACACGGACGTTCCGGTCGTGATGGAAGAGCCGGGCGTGTACACGGTGCGCCTCCCGCGGATCAAGGGTTTGCGGGGCCTCACCGACAAGCGCGGAAAGGCCGGTACTGGCCGCCGCCCGATCGTCCCGCGTCCGATCCGGCTCTACGCGCAGATCGTGATGTGGAATCCGATCCTGTTCCCGCAGAACCCGGAGCAGTTCAGTGACGCGATCGAGGTGATCGTCCATCCGGACGGAACGGTCGAATCGCAGACCTACGGCCAGCCGGACGGCATGTCGATCTTCGTGGAGAGCACGCTGAACGACGACCGCACGGTGACGCTCCGCTTCCCGTTCGACATCGAAGGGCTGTAGCGGGTCGCACCCGGCGATACCCTCAGCTAGATCCCGAAGGCCACCGGCTCTCGAGCCGGTGGCCTTGCTTTCGTCTCTCGATGACGCCACTCCTGCACGAGGAGATGCGCGCCCGGGATGAACAACAGCGCGACGAGCGAGGCCCCGCCGATCCCGCCGACGAGCACGATTGCGAGCGAAGGCCAGAAATCGCCGCCCACGAACACCAGGAGGGGAAGAAAGCCGCCGATCGTCGTGAGGGT
>CAZQZX010000398.1:0-2763 GCA_964597885.1 uncultured Planctomycetota bacterium | reverse complement strand
CTCGGGCCGCTGGTGCGATCGCTACGAGAACAAGGGCAAGCGCAGCGGCGCGTTCAGCTGCGGTTCGTTCGACGGCGACCCGTACATCCTCATGAACTACCAGCCGAAGGTGCTCGATCACATCTTCACGCTGGCCCACGAAGCCGGGCACTCGATGCATTCGTACTACTCGTCGAAGCATCAGCCGTTCACGGATTACAACTACACGATCTTCGTGGCCGAGGTAGCGAGCACCTTCAACGAGCAGCTCCTCAACCGGTACATGCTAGAGCGGGTCAAGAACAAGGCCGAACGGGCCTTCCTCATCAACCACGAGATCGATTCGATCCGCGCCACGATCATCCGCCAGACGATGTTCGCGGAATTCGAGCGCATCACTCACGAGATCGTCGAGCGGCACGAGGGCCTCACCGTCGACCGCTTCCGAAGCGAGTACCGGAAGCTCCTCGACCTCTACTTCGGTCCCGACTTCGTGATCGACGACGAGCTCGAGCTCGAGTGCCTGCGGATCCCGCACTTCTACCGCGCGTTCTACGTGTACAAGTACGCGACCGGTATGTCGGCAGCCATCGCTCTCGCCGACCGTGTCCTCGGCGGCGG
The DNA here is from genome assembly GCA_964597885.1 of uncultured Planctomycetota bacterium. Classification (GTDB taxonomy): domain Bacteria; phylum Planctomycetota; class JACOTG01; order JACOTG01; family JAUIME01; genus CAZQZX01. Next base: position 2,163 of record CAZQZX010000398.1, on the reverse strand, counting down.
GAAGCGCGAGCTCGACGACTACCTCGGCTTCCTCAAGGGCGGGTGCTCGAAGTTCCCGCTCGAGCTGATGAGCGACGCCGGCGTCGATCTGCTCGCGCCCGATGCCGTGGACTCGGCGCTCGCGCGATTCGGCAGCCTCGTCGACGAGCTCGACGAGCTGCTGTAGCGGGCCGCGCGCCCGAGCGACTCCCCTCAAACGAAAACAGGCCCGCGACGGATGACCGTCGCGGGCCTGTGGGCTATCTTTCCGGGCTGCCTAGGGAAGAATCGTGAGCACGAGCGCGTTCGTCGTGGACACACCCTTGGAGCTCGGGGAGTTGTTGTCCTGGATGAGGCCCTGGATCGTCACCGAGATGTGGTGGTGGTGACCCTTCGGGAACTCCATCGTGAACGGCGCCGGGCTCGAAACCTCTTTCGGGATCCCGAGGAACTGCGTCTTTCCGATGTTGTTCGCGAGCACGATGACCTCCGGCCCGTTCTGCATCAGACCCGCGCGGCAGAACGAACCCGCGAGGAACGGCTGCGGCGTGACCGCCGAGTACTCCGGCGCCAGCTTGCGCCAGACGTAGATCGCGTAGCGCGCCGTGGCCGGACCCGCCGAAGGCGAGTTGATGTTGAGGTTCAGCGAATCGTTCACCTGGAACGACAGCTCGCGCATGTCGTCACCGATCGAGCCGTTCAGCGAGAGGACGTCTTCGACCTCATCGCCGAGGTAGTTGACCGAGCCCGAGCGGCAGGCCAGCTGCGGCGTATCGTTGAAGAGCGCGGTCACCGAGTCGTCGAGCGAGTTGACCGCGATGAGGTCCTCGAAGCCGTCCGAGTTGACGTCGCCCGACGCCACCGCGGCCGGTCCCTGGCCCACACCGAAGTACTGCGCATCGACGAACGTGCCGTCGCCGCGACCCTGGAGGACCGCGATCGAAGCATTGTTCTGGTTGGTGACCGCGAGATCGACGTTGCCGTCCGCGTTGAAGTCACCCGAGGTGAGGTGCGTCGGGCCGTTGCCCGAAGCGTAACCCACCGGGCTCGCGAAGCCGCCGCCACCGTCACCGATGAAGACCCAGATCGTGTCGGTGTCGCGATCCGCGACGGCCACGTCCCAGGCGGTGTTCCCCGTCAGGTCCGAAGCGATGACGTGCGTCGGGCCACCCGGAATCGGGAACTCGGCGAACGCCGAGAACGAACCCGTACCGTCACCCTGCAGGAAGCTGACGCTGCCGCTGCTGTAGTTCGCGACCATGAGGTCGACGAACGTGTCGCCGTTGAAATCGGCCGCAGCCGCCGACTCGGGCTGATCGCCGACCGCGACCGAGCCGCCGTCGTTGAACGTGCCGTCGCCATTGCCGAGCAGGATGGTGACCATACCCGTCGAGCGCTTCACGATCGCGAGGTCGAGGTTCGAATCCGCATCGAAGAAGCCGTTCGTCACGAAATACGGATCCGAGCTCGCTTCCGTGTGGATGACGGTGCCGGCGAGGAAGCCGCCGAGGCCGTCCGCGAGGTGGATCCAGACATCGTCCGAGCCCTCAGCCGCGACCACGAGGTCCGGGAAGGCGTCGGCGTTGAAGCTACCGAGCGTCGCCGAGCGCGGAGCCGTACCGGTCGGAACGGTCGTCGGCGTACCGAAGTCTTCGCCGTTGCCGTACTGGATACCGATCTGGTTGTCGTTCCAGTTCAGCGTGACGATGTCGAGGTTGTTGTCGCTGTCGAAGTCGAACGGAAGCACGTCGATCGGAAGATCGCCACTGCCGTTCGAGCCCGAGTCGCTCATGCCGCCTTCGCGATCGCCGAACAGGATGCTGATCTGCGAGGCGTTGCCGTGCGACGCGCACAGGTCCATGACGTTGTCGCGGTTCAGGTCGAGCAGCGCGATGTGATCGACGACGCTTCCGAGACCGTAGTCCTCCGGCGTGCCGAAGCCGCCGAGGCCGTCCGACGTGAAGAGCGAGAACGAGCCGCTCGAACCGTTCGCAACGGCGAAGTCCGGCCAGACATCCTGGTTCAGTTCACCGGTGACGATCCAGCTCGGGGTGCCCGACGTCGGGAAGTTCACCGGGTTGATGAACTGGCCCGCGCCGTCGCCGAACCAGATCACGACCTCGTCGGCACCCTCGTGGGCGACGATCAGGTCCTGGTTGTCGTCACGGTTGAAGTCGGCGGTCT
>CAZQZX010000397.1:0-2838 GCA_964597885.1 uncultured Planctomycetota bacterium | reverse complement strand
GCCGCCCGCGCCGCTGGGTCTTTGTCAGCCATCGCTAGAACTCCGAAGAACAGATGATTTCGTACTTCCCCCGCTTCATCAGGTCGCCTACGTTGACGACCTGGTCGACCTGGAACACGGGATCAACACCGTCGATGATGGGGCCGTAGACCGCCTCCGCGATCTTCTCCGTCGAGAACTCCATCCAGATCTTAACGCGATCCATCGGGTCTAACTCGGTCGCCTCCGGCCCCTGCTCGCGCATGTACTCCTCAACCGTCATGTCGATCGAATCCGCGAGCATGTCGAAGGCGTGCGCGGGCGTCCGGGCGCAGACCCAATGCGTTCCGCCGTCCTTGACCTTGTAGACCTTGCAGGGTGGCCGCTCCACCGCATCAGCCATCAGCTAAAGCTCCTGCCACTTTTCCTCTGCGCATCTCTGGCATGCGTAGACCCCTTCGGGGTTTCCGTCCCAATCGCAGCTTTCAATCGCCTTCGCCCGTGATATGCGCTTGCCGCATTCGGCGCACTTGACGGTCTTTGCTTTTCTCGAGCCACGCTCCGCCGCGTCAGTCATCGGTCTCTCCGATCGTGTACTGCTTCTTCAGGTACGCCCGCGCTGACGAGGAGGGCTCCTCCTCGCGAATCCGTTCCTCCTGCCGAGCGAAGTCAATGAATCGGTTGATGTCATGAAACTCTGACCGGGCAAGTCTTCTATCACCGCGCGCAGTCCTTCGCTCAACTACCCAATGGAGAACGCCGCAGAACCCGTAGCGATAGAAGAGTCTCGCCACGCGCGGCAGCTCTTCATCGGGGACATGCTCACAGTCCGAGAGCGCCCATGCGAACGTATCGTTGAGGTTCACATACTGCGCGAGCTTCGAAGCCCCGCCATACAGCACGCCTGCGTCCTCAAGCAGTTGCCGTGCATCGCCGATGGCAGCATCCCCGGCGGTGACTTCGACCGCCTCGTCCTCGCTCTTTCCCCGCCGGATCAGTGAGGCGATCTCTTTCTCGTCATCCGGGTCGATCCCGAGCCAAGAGCTATCGCCCGACACGCAGGCTTCCCGGATGTACCTTGCGATCATCCGTGCCACACTCCTTGCGGCCTGCTCCTCGCGAAACCGAACCTCAGCGAGCGCCGCGGCGGTTGCCGCCTCTGCGCGCCGCACCTTGGACATCCCGCCCTGTCGTAGTAGGTCTTTCCGAAACGCCGTCGCCGCCCGCTTCGCTGCGTCCGGCTTGTGAAGCCAGTCGGTCTCCGCCGCGTCAGTCATCGTCGCCCCCTCCGAATGGCTTCTTGCCGTGTCGCTCCTCGTGCTCCCTCTCGAATTTCCGATCGAACGCGTAGTCGTGCCGCCTGCGGTCGCGGATCGATATGCAGACATTCCGGAGTAGCGCCGAGATGTCCACGAAGTCGCAGCCAGCCTTTTGCATCGCTCCTGGATTGTTCCACACCTCAAACGGGGCGTGACCCTCGAGAATCTCCCACAGCTTCTTGTTCAAGTCGCAGAGCGAAAGGCGAGTGAACATCGGGATGTCGGACACATTGAGGATGCCCTCCTCGCGCTTCAGGCACTCGCGCAAGTAGGCGCAGACGCCGCCGAGATCAGGAGGGATCCCCCCGGATTGCCGGATAGCCCACGAAGCCAGCGCCCCGACGATCTCATCGAGCAACATCGGGTACTCAACGCTCCACTCTGGCTCGCCTCGAAGGCGCTCATGTGCCTCGGGAACCCCCTTGATCTTCGCCTCTAGCTCGGCGAGGCAGACTGGATTCAGAAAGCCCTCCTCCGTCGTAAGGGGCTCGTTCAGCATCTCAAGATCTTGTTCCGGCAGTCCTTCGCACGGATGTCGCTCAGCCATCGCTCACCTCCATCGGGTTCGGGTACACGAGAGGCGAATGCCACGCGGGCTCCGCTACGCACGCTCACCATCGTCGTTCCTCGATCTCATCAATTCCTTGAACATCCATGCTATAGCCAGGAATGCTGCCGCAAGGACGAATGCCTCGGGCCATCCCATCGGATCGTCCGTGTTCACCACAGTCAGTCGTCCTCCACCGGCTTGTGGGCGCGGCACCACTCCCATCCATCGCCATAGGCAGCGAGCCGCCTGACCGATCCGTGCTGTTGAACCCAGCCGTCAGAGCGTAGGCGCACGACGTACAGGAAGTACCGGTCTTGGCCGCTCTTGCGGCGCACCCAGTACCAGCCCGGCTCCGTCGGCCTCTCGTCCGTCCACCGGAGCGCCGTGTGCTTTTCGATGATGTCCGTGAATGCGTGGGCATCGCTGGCGCCGAGCTTCGCCTGTCCGATGGACTCCAGGAACTTCGATACGAGATCCCAGATCTCACTCGCTGCGGCGCTCGCCGCTTCTTCAGTCGTTTGCATCGGCGTCCTCCAACGGCTTGGGAAACACGAACGGCGAATGCCACGCGGGCGCGGCGACATGCTCGAGCGGCAACGCTGTGCCTTTCGTTTCTCCGTGCGTGTAGCACATCAGTCGCCCCGTCGACTCGAGCTCGAAAACCTCGACGAGATCGAAATCGTGGCCCTTGTTCGACCAGACAAAAACTCCCGGAGCGGTCGGCTTGCCGGGCATTTGCCTCGACCGCGTATGCTCGTCGATGATGCGGGCGACCGCGCCCGGCGGGCATTCGTGCGAGCGCAGCACTCCGAGTTCCCAGAGGCGATCCTCCGCCGCCATCGCGGCCTCGCTCACACCCGCGCGCGACTCGCGCTTACCCTTGATCCCCATCGCTCACCTCCGTCGGTTTCGGATACACGCACCAGCGGCCCCGGAGATGCGGGTCGTGGATCCAGAGGCTTCGCCCGATCGCGGCTCGAAGCCAAAGCA
>CAZQZX010000396.1:0-2910 GCA_964597885.1 uncultured Planctomycetota bacterium | reverse complement strand
CGGGGAGCCGTACCCGGAGGGGTGATCGGCGCGCAGCGGATCGAGCGAGATGACGATGACGTTTCGGTCCGGCTGATCCTCACCCGGACGGTAGACGATCGGGTTGGAGACGACGAGGTCGTCGAAGCGCGTGTCGGACTCGCCGGCGGTGGCGAGCGATCCCTCGGTCTCGAATCCGATCGTGACGAACTGGCCCTCGTAGGCGTCGAGGTAGACGCGCTCGTCGAACCAGCCGCGGTCCTCGGGGCGCGCTTTCGCATCGAGATAGCGTTCGAATACCGTTTCGCTCCGGTCGGCGCCTTCCGCGCGTACCCAGGCGCGAAGCACGACGCCGTCGCCGGGCATGAACCAGTTCTCGTCGATCACGCCGTACCCGAACTCGAGGATTCCGCCGCGCGGCACCTTCACCTCGCACTGCGTGCGGAAGGGCGGGGCGGCGAAGAGTCCTTCGCGCGTCTCCTCGGTGATGGTGAACGGGCCGACCGCCCTCTGCTCGGTGCGCTCGAGGAGCAGCTTCTTCGCGAGGAACGGCACGCGCAAGAGGCCGATCGATTCGATGCGCAGCGTGCGGCCGCCCGCGGTGCTCGGCGCGAAGCTGAGACCCTGGATGCGGTTCTTCCACTGGTCCGACTTGTCGACGGCCGCCAGCAGCGTCGAAGCGACGCCGGGCTTGTCCTCGCCCTGCGTGAACAGGACGCGCTTGCCCCAGTTGAAGCCCTCGTCGCCGTGGACCCACTCGACCTTCGGCTGGATCAGCTTCTGTCCGCCGCCGTCGATGACGAGCTCGATGACGTTCACGTCAGCCGCGTCGAAGTCGACGTCCAGAGCGAAGGACGCGTTGCGGACCTTGCCGGTTCGGACGAGTACCGAATCGCCGTCGGCGCGGAGCTCTTCGATGCCTTTGCCCGCGGTCATCCGCCCCTCGCGTAGCGCCGTGACCGGATCGATCGTCTCGACGCGGACGATCTTCTCGCCGGCCGAAGGCAGGCTCGACTCCTCGATCAAGTCGAGGAGCGAGACGAGCTGCTCGTCCGCGCCGCGGCTCGGCTGCTTGCACGACCACGCTGCGACGAGGAGCAGCACGATGAGGACGATCGGATTCCGTCGGGCCGAAGCGATCATTTCGAATCTCCCTGGGACCCGTTGCCGGACGCGTCGGACTTCTCGTCCGTCTTGTCGGCGTCGTCCTGCTTCTTCTCGTCGTCTTTGTTTTTCTTCGGGGAGTCGTCGATGTAGCCGAGCTTCCTCAGACGTTCGGCCATCCTTTCGCGGTCTTCCGGCGAGAACTGTGTGCCGGGGACATGACGTTCCTCGGACCGCGCCTTGTACGACTCGACCGCGCCTCGGAGCTCCGTGGTGCGCTCGGCATCGTCGGACGCGAGGTTCTTCGTTTCGCCGGGGTCGCTCGCGAGATCGTAGAGCTCGTCGGGCGCGCTGACCTCGTCGTCGACGGTGGCGATCATCTTTTGATTGTCCCGGATGACGGCACCGATCCACGACTTGTTGCGAACGAGCGAGCCGTCCGCCGCCCAGTTCCAGCCGTGCGAGGTCTCGGTGCGGACTTCGCGCGCCGGGAGCGCGGAGCCGGCAGCGCGGATCGCATCGGCGAGGCTCTTGCCGTCGAGCTCGGGCGGCGCCTCGATGTCGACGAGGTCGAGAAGCGTCGGGTAGAGGTCGAGCGTCGCGACCGGCGTCGGAACGCGGCGCGGCTTCGTCGTCACGCCGGGAACGTGCACCAGGAGCGGCACACGCACCTCTTCCTGATAGATGCTCGTACCGTGCTTCAATCCGCCGTGCTCGAGGAACTGCTCGCCGTGGTCGGCGGTGATCACGACGATCGTTCGGTCGTCGAGGCCGAGCGTCGCGAGCTCGTCGAGAACCTCGCGGACGTACGCATCGACGTAGCGGATCTCGCCGTCGTAGCGAGCGATCATGTTCTCGAGGTCGCGCTCTTCGATGGGCCAGGGCCGGCGTCGCCGCTCCTGCGCCATCGTCTTGAAGTAGTGCCCGATGTGGCCGTTGAACGAGCCCGTGTAGTCGGGATCGAACTCGCGGTGATGCTCGGCCGGGTCCGTGTACGGATCGTGCGGATCCATGTAGTGCAGGTACAGGAAGAACCGCTCGTCGCGGTTATCGCGGATCCAGGGAAGCGCGCGGCCGTTCACCTTGTCGGCGGCGTCGGCGTGCGGGTCGGGACGATGCGGCGTCGTGACGAGCTCGTAGGTGTCGAAGCCCTGATTGATCCGCGTCTCTGGCGCGAGGAGATCGTTCGCGACGAAGCCGCCCGTGACCCAGTCATCGCCGAGCGCTTCGGGAAGGGTGACGATCGATTCCGGAAGCGGGCGATTCGCCGACGCGTGGTAGAGACCGTGCGTGAGCGGATAGAGCGAGCTCAGGAGCGACGACGTCGATGACATCGTCCACGGAGCGGGGCAGATCGCCTGCTCGAAGAGGACGGCCGTCTCGGCGAACCGGTCGATCTCGGGACTCGTCTCGCGCTCGTAGCCGTAGCACGACAGGTGATCGGCGCGGAGGGTGTCGATCACGATCACGACGACGTTCATCGCCGGAGCTCGGCCGCCCTGGCCACACCCCGGGATCAGCGCGAACGTCGCGATCAGGAGCAGCAGCGCGGCCGCGGATCGTCGGAGGCAGGAAACGGCGAACGGTCGGGGTCGGGGCAACGCGTGGGTCTCTCTCAACGACCAGGGAATGCAGCTTCGTACGCGATTGTACACTACCCGAGTGCATCGTCAAAGCCCGACCGCGGCTTGAGTTCCGACGATTTACGAGCGTCCGAGATACGCCCCGATGCGGGCGACCGTCCCGGTCAGCGGGGCCCGCGGCGGGGCGGTGTCGCGCCCGAACTCGGCGTCGTCGCGGCCTCGCGCTTCCCGGCGGTCGGGGCCG
>CAZQZX010000395.1:0-2920 GCA_964597885.1 uncultured Planctomycetota bacterium | reverse complement strand
GCAACGTTTCGAGCGACACGAACTGGGCTCGGCCGTGCGAGCCCGTCCGCAGGTACTCGATCGCCGCGATGGCCGCGGATCGAGTGCGCGTGACGACGACTTCGGCTTTCTCGGCAAGCGCGGCTTCGATCGCGGCTGCGTCGCGACTCGACACGGTGAACAGGTCGGCCAGAAGACCGATGATTCCCTCGAGCCGAGCCGGCGACTCGGTCGGTTCCGTGGACGGTGCAGCGACCTGCCCGAAGGCGTCGTCGCCGAACGATTCCGCGGTCGGGCCCTCCGCCTCACCGGCCCCCGGTTCCGGAGCGTGCTCCGACCCCGCTTCGAGCACGGCGCGGACTCCATCGTCGAGGCCGGCTCGACGACGATCCATATCCTCGAGCACGACGAGGCGCGACGTACGGTCGGCCTCGCGACGTTCGAGGTCCGAGAGCTCGGCCCGCCTCCGCTCGCGCGACGCCTGGACGCTCTCGAGCTCCTCGCCGAGCCGATCGAGCGTGTCGGTGCAACCATGAACTCGCGAGTCCAGGTCGGCCTGACGGCCCCCGACCTCCGCGATCCGGCCCTCGAGGCCCGCGACCTCCTCGTCGATCTCGCGGACGCGCTCGTCGAGTCGATCCGCACGTGCACGCAGCCCTCGCTCTTGAACCTCGAGCTCCACGGTGCGGTTCTGCAGGCGCGTTCGATCCTCGAGCGACACCAGCGCTTGACGGCGCACGTCTTCGACCCGGCGACGAGACTGGTCGAGCTGTTCGGTCAACCCGTCCCAGGTCGTGTTCTTCTCCTCGACCGCCGCGCGAGCCGACTCGATCTCGGACTGCGCGGCCTCGATCTGCTGCTCGGTCTCTTCGAGAACGCTCCGCGACTCGGCTTCACCGGATTCGAGCTCGCCCTGCGTCGCGACCTTCTGCTGACGCTGCTCCTCGAGCTCCTCGAGCGCGCGATCGGCAAACGAAGCCTGCTCCTGGATGCGGTGACGCTCGCCTTCCTGCTTCACGAGGGCCGCCTGCGTCGTCTCGCGCTCCTGCCGCAACGCCTCGTGGGCCTGCGCCTGCTCCGCCCCGGCTGCCTGCCGCTCTTCGAGAGTCGCCGAGAGCTCCTGATCGCGCTCTTCGACGCCCTTTCGGCGCGCCTCGGCCGCCTCGCGCTCCGTGAGAAGCTCGTGGTACCGGACGAGCGAGAACTGGATGCGCTTCTCGCGGACCGACTGGCGCAGCTCCTGGTAGCGGCGCGCTTTTCCGGCCTGAATCTTCAGCGAGTGGATGCGCCGGCCGACTTCTTCCTCGACATCCTGGACGCGCTGCAGGTTCGCTTCGACCTTCTCGAGGTTGCGGAAGGTTTCCTTCTTCTTCTGCTTGAAGAGGCTGATCCCCGCGGCCTCGTCGAAGAGCGCCCGACGGTGAACCGGGCTCGCGTGCAAGATCATGTCGATCTTGCCCTGCTCCATGAACGAATAGGCCTCGACGCCGATGCCGGTGCCCATGAACAGGGCTCGGACATCCTTCAGTCGCGCCGGCTGGCGATTGATGAAATACCCGGATTCCCCCGACCGGTAGAGCCGGCGCGTGACCGCCACCTCCTTGTAGTCGACGGGAAGGCGCCCGTCCTCGTTCGAGAACACGAGTGACGCCTCGGCAAAGTTCGCGCCGCCGCCGGAATCGCCGCGGAAGATGACGTCCTGCATCTCGCTGGAGCGGAGCGAGCTCGGCCGCTGCTCCCCGAGGATCCATCGGAACGCGTCGACGACGTTACTCTTGCCGCAGCCGTTCGGCCCGATGATCGCCGTCACCCCGCCGTCGAAAGAGAAGGTGGTCTTCTCTCGGAACGACTTGAACCCGTGGATCTCGAGGCGGGTGAGGCGCATGTGTATCCCTTTGTAACGGTATCGAAGTAGAGCTATTGGAACGGGCGGGGCCGCAAAGCGACGCAGCCATGGAATTCGCTATGTCTAATATCGGCCCCGTGCGCGCGATTCTCCCGTCGGAATTTCCGAGGATTTCACGACTTGGCTCGAATCGCGGCGCTGCGGCGATGGAGGGTCGACGTCACTGGTTCTTCTCGAGCATCGGCCTCACCTCCTCCACGAACTCGGTCACGTCCTTGAACTCGCGGTAGACCGAGGCGAAGCGGATGTAGGCGACTTGATCCAAGTCCTTCATGTGCTCGATGACCATCTCGCCGAGGACCTTCGCTTCGACTTCCCGGTCGAACCGCTCCATGGCCTCGGCTTCGACGTCGGTCGCGATCTCTTCGAGACGCTCGGTCGAGACCGGACGCTTCTCGCACGCCTTCAGCAGCCCGTTCAGGATCCGCTGGCGATCGAACGGAACGCGCGATCCGTCCTTCTTGATCACGCGAAGCGGTTGCGGCTCCATTCGTTCGTACGTCGTGTATCGCTTCCCACATGCGAGACACTCGCGACGACGGCGAATCACGGCACCATCCGACGACGAGCGGCTATCGATCACCTTGTCGTCATCGACCTTGCAAAACGGGCATCGCACGACTTCGTCCTCCCACCTTGGCCGGCGCCCCCGGCCTCAGATCGGGATTGTACCGCTCGTTCCCGATCATCGTCAAGCTCAATTGCATTCAGGGTTTGCGATCGACCGACTACTTCCCGATGCAGAAGTCTGCGAAGATCCGATCCAGGAGGCTTTCCTCGAACGACTCCCCCGTGATCTGGCCGAGACCGTCGATGCCGTCGCGGATCTCGAGCGCCGCGATCTCGAGCGGCATGGCGTCGGCGACCACGCCTCGCGCTCGATCCAGCGACCTCCGCGCCCCCTCGAGGCACTCGCGCTGGCGCAGGTTCGGGGTCGCCGAGACGCCCTCGACGACCGGCCGCCTCTCGCGATGGGCCCGCACGAGCTCATCCAGGAGCCGCTCGCGACCGGCCCCGGTCACCGCCGACGTCTCC
>CAZQZX010000394.1:0-2943 GCA_964597885.1 uncultured Planctomycetota bacterium | reverse complement strand
CGTCCGTCACGGAGGAACAGCCCTTCCTCGAGCGTGCGCTCACGGCTGAAGTAGAGCTTGCGCCCGCGACCGTCCGTCCAGTCCCGAACCCCCGGATCGTCGGCACACACGAACGCCACGTCGCCCGGGTTCTGGTAGCGCATCAGCGAACGCTTCGCCTCACCGTACGCCTCGAGCGTCCCGTGCCGGTCGAGATGGTTCGGTGTGAGGTTGAGCACGACCGACAGGTGCGGGCTCCGTCCAATTCGATGGAGATCCTCGCCCTGGAAGCTCGAAAGCTCGAGCACCACGACGTCGTCCGCACCGATCTCGTCCGAACGATCGAGGATCGAACCCCCGACGTTCCCCCCGACGACGACGCTCTTGCCGCACTCCCGGAAGATCTCGCCCATCAGAGTCGTGGTCGTCGTCTTGCCGTTGCTGCCCGTGATGCCGACGACGCGCGCGTTCGTCCGGCGCAGGAAGAGCGAGATCTCGCTCTCGACCGGGATCCCTCGCTGTCGCGCGCGCTCGAGAATCGGCGCCGTCGGTGGGACCGCCGGGTTCGCGACGATCAAGTCCGCCTCGTCGAAATCCTCGAATCGATGCTCGCCGAGCCGATACGCGAGATACACGTCGTCGAGCGCATCGAGGGAATCCCGCAGAGCCTCGGCATCACGCAAGTCCGTGACGAGCACGTTTGCGCCATGACGCGCGAGGAAGCGTGCGGCTCCCGCACCGCCTCCGAAAAGGCCAAGCCCCATCACGACCACACGGCGCCCGCCAAGATCCACCGGCGGCTCGGGGCTCGCCGTCACCGCACGGTTCGCTCCGCTCATTCCGTGAGCGTCCGCTGGCGGAAGGCCTCGGCACGCTCGAGGACCGCCTCGAGCTCGCGCGGATCACGCGGGTCGGGATCTTCCGGGCGGAGCTGCCGATTCAGCTCGCGCTCATCGACGATCGTGACCGGCAGCAGGATCTCGCAGACGAAGTCCACCACCGGCCACTGATAGAACGGCGGCTTGAGCGGCTGCGCGAAACGTTCGGCACGGAAGCCCGCCTTGCGGAGCTCGACGATCCGTTCACCGTAGTGGACGTAGTCGTACTCGAACGGTGTCTCGCCGACGAGCTGGTCGTCGATGTAGACGAGTGCGCCCGGCGGCTCCGAGCGGATTTGAAGCTTGCGCTCCACACAACCCGCGAGCGGCACGAGCAGGAACGAGAAGAGAAGTCCGCAGAAGAGAAACCGCGGCTGCTGGAATCGTGTCATCGAAAAGCCCTCCCACCGCCGGAAATCTTCCTATTCCACGGAGGGGGTGTCAACGAGCGCGAGCCTTGCCGGACGTGGGGCTCGGATTCGATTCGAGCCGGTGTCTTGGAACGGGGGATGCGAGCAGGGGGTCGAGTCAGGGAAACGACTGGCGGAGAGGGCGGGATTCGAACCCGCGGAAGGGGATAATTCCCCTTCAACAGATTAGCAATCTGCCGCAATCGACCACTCTGCCACCTCTCCGCGGTCGGGACGACTCTTATATCAAATTCGCCCGCGGATCAGATGTCGAGATCCGGAAGAGCCCCCTGAGGTGCGACCTGGCGCAGAACGTCTTCGCTGACGTAGATCGGAGCATCGGTTCGCACCGCGAGCGCGATGGCGTCGCTCGGGCGGCAGTCGATGGCCCGTGACTCGCCGTCGACCTCTTCGAGGTGCAGCTCGGCGAAGAACGTCCCGCTCTCGAGATGGGTGATCGCGATCCGGTCGACGGTCGCGCCCAGATCGCGGACGACGGCCGTCAGAAGGTCGTGGGTCATCGGCCGTGCCGGCGGCCGATCGTTCACGAAGCGGCTGATCGACTCGGCTTCGAAGCGGCCGATCACAATGGGAAACTCGCGTCCCCCATCGCGCTCGCGCAAGTAGATGAATTGTTCCTGGCAGAAGCCGTCACGAATCACGATGCGGACGAGATCGACACGTCTCATGGTCGAATTACCTCTTCATGGCCCCCCGGCGAGCCCGCGACTCTATCACGATCCCACGGGCCGATCCACCCCGTTCCAGGGTCAATCCCCCTTCGCAAGGGCCTCTTCACACCGCTGCGATAGGGGGGCCGGATGCTATCATGGGCGCTCGAGAATCCCCTCTCATGGCCGAACACGAGCCCTTCACGCTTCCAGATCTTCCACCGCGCGCCGAAGCCTCCCACAAGGGCACGTTCGGACGCGTGCTGATCATCGGCGGCTCGCGCGGAATGACGGGCGCCGCTTGCCTCGCGGCATCGGCCGCGCTTCGTAGCGGCGCCGGCCTCGTCACGGTCGCCCTTCCCGGGCGCGCGGCGGCAATCGTCCCCGCAGCCCAGCCCTGCGCGATGACCCTCGCATTGCCGGAATCCGAGGACGGGATGCCGACACCCGAATCGGCCGAGGCGCTGCTCGAGCTCGCCTCGCGATGCCAGGCGATCGTACTCGGCCCGGGGCTCGGCTGGACCGACGCGACTGCCGAGCTTGTCGTGAAGCTGCTCACGTCGATCCCGTGCCCGGCCGTGGTCGACGCCGACGCGCTGAACGGCCTTTCGCAACGGATCGACGCACTCGAGTCGGCGTGCGCGCCCCTCGTTCTGACACCCCACCCCGGCGAGATGCGACGGCTGGCTCCCGACGCCGACATCGCGGATCGCGAAGTGACCGCGAAAACGTTCGCGAACCGCTTCGACGGAGCCCTCGTACTGAAGGGTCATGGAACGGTCATCAGCGACGGCGAACGCACGTGCGTGAATCGAACCGGCAATCCCGGCATGGCGACCGGCGGATCGGGCGACGTGCTCTCGGGGGTGATCGGAGCCCTGCTCGGCCAGGGGCTCCCCGCATTCGAGGCCGCGGCTCTCGGGGCCCACGTCCACGGACACGCCGGCGACCTGGCCGCGCGCGACCACGGGCCGATCGGTCTCATCGCCACCGACCTGGTCGATC
>CAZQZX010000393.1:0-3090 GCA_964597885.1 uncultured Planctomycetota bacterium | reverse complement strand
CAGCGGATCGTCCGGCGTCGCTCGTGATCACCGAGTTCTCCACACCTCGACGGGTTCCGGAGAATAAGGCAAACACCTTATTTCGAACGACTTCGGTCGTACTCCCCCCTTCATTCCACAGAGTTCTCCAGAATCGCGGGCTCCGCCTTCGATTTCGGACCCCATCCGATCCGACCGGGCTCACCCATGGCCCGCACGGCCGTTTTCCGGCCGTCTCCGGCGAAGGAAAACCCGTGGAAATGCCGTGGTCTGACCCCAGAGGATCGGTGGGAGGACCCGTCGACAAGTGGAGACTTCTCGCGACGCCGTGGACTTCTCCCGATCGTCCACGAGGCGACGACAACGAGGTCCACCCGTCCTCCACGGCGAACGACGTGAAGGAGATGTCCACAAGTCGTTGCGATTCTTCGATCTTGCGGACGCGTCCGTCGGGTTTTGAACGTTTCCCCGCCCTTGAAGATGATGATGGTGGGACTTTCAATCCTCTAAGACTCTTATTATTCTTTCGGGTTTCGGGCCGCAACCGAGTCGGACCGTCCCGTCAAAACACCGTAGGGGAAACTGCGCTGTCGCTCCGAACGAGGCGCAGTCCGAGAGAAGAATCATGAAGATCCGAAGCGACCGCAAGCGTCTGGCCGACGCCTTTCAGATCCTGACCGGAATCATTCCGCCGCGAAGTGTGAAGCCCGTGTTGCAGCACGTGAAGGTGCTGGCGCAGGGAGGGGATCTGCAGCTCTTCGGCACGGACCTCGAGATCTCGTTGAGCTACCGGACTTCGGACGTGGAGATCGAAGGCGAGGGAATCATCGTTATCCCTGCATCGCGGATGACCTCGATCCTGCGCGAGTCTTCCGATCCCACGATCGAGATCGAGACGGACGGCGACCTTTGCCACGTTCGCTACGAGAACAGCTTCTTCAAGCTGCTGGGTTGGGATCCCGAGGACTTCCCCGAGATCACGCCCCTGCCCGAAGCGGGAGGTTTCGACGTCTCGGCGGACACGTTCCGCGAGATGATCCGCAAGACGGCATTCGCCGCTGCGCGGGAGAAGACCCGCTATGCGCTGAACGGTGTGCTTCTGCACATCGGGGGAGAGTCGATCGAGATGGTGGCGACCGATGGCCGCCGTTTGGCGAGGTACGTGGTTCCCGTGGAAAACCCGGATCGGGTGGAAAAGCGGGCGCTCCTGCCGGTGAAGGGGCTTTTGCAGCTCGACAAGCTCATCCAGCCGGACGAGGAGGTGATTCGGCTTTTCTTCGACGACAACATGGTCGGCATCCGGACGGCATCGGCCGAGCTGTCCGTCCGGCAGGTCGAAGGGACCTTCCCGGATTTCGAAGAGGTGATCCCGAAGGGCTTCGAGAGCCGGGTCACGTCGATGGCCGGGCCGTTCTGTTCGGCGCTCCGGAAAGTGGCGATCATGACGAGCGACGAGACTCGGGCGGTGCGGATCCAGTTCGAGGACGGGCAGGCGAAGTTCACCTCGCGCACGACCGACATCGGCGAGTCGGAAATCGAGTTGCCGACCGACGTCGAAGGCAAGTCCCAGGAGATCGCCTTCAATCCGGACTTCCTCCTGGAGGGGCTCCGAGTGCTCTCCGAGGATGCCGAGTTTCACCTCGACCTGACCGATCGCAGCTCCCCGGGGAGGATCAGCCATGGATCGGAGTACACGTACGTCGTCATGCCGATCAACACCGAGTCCTGACCTGCGCGTGGATCGGGCAGGCGCGGCGCGGCAAGAGCCCTCACGGCCTTCCGGAAAGGGGCCTCGACGAGCGGGGAAGGCCGAAGACATCGGGGCGATCCTCGCTCGCGTGATGGCCCGGAGGGGCCTTTCGAGGAAGTCGCCCTACGGTCCGATTCGGTCCCTCTTGAGGTCGATGCTCGGTCCGGCGCGGGCCAATGCGCTCGAGGTGCGAGGCGTGGTCGGGGACGCTTTGGTGGTCGGCGTTTCGTCCGCGCCGCTAAAGCACGATATCGAAGCCTTTTATGGCGCCGAGATCCTCCGGCGAGTCCAGACCGAGCTGAAGCGGCCGGACATCCGTTCGATCCGATTCAGGCTCGTTCCCCGGGATTCGCTAGACTTGCCTAAATCCATTTAGATAATATGCTTAATCTTTCCGAAGGGGGTCCCGGCCGGGGCCTTCCTCCCATTCTCGTGGCTTGACGCACGTGGTCCGGTGCGCGACCCGGTATTCGACCCGGTAAAGCGAATCGTAGAGACCCGTCGAGCCGGGCCCGAACGGAGTTCGAGACCCATGTCCGGATCCGGTAGTTACGACGCCAAGAACATCAAGATCCTCGAGGGCCTCGAAGCGGTCCGCAAGCGTCCCGCCATGTACATCGGGGACGTCTACTCGTCGGGTCTTCACCACCTCGTCTACGAAGTCGTCGACAACAGCATCGACGAAGCCCTGGCCGGCTACTGCGAGAACATCTCGGTCAGCATCAACGAGGACGGCAGCGTCACGGTCGTCGACGATGGCCGCGGGATTCCGGTCGACACGCACGAATCGAACAAGTCCGCGCTCGAGGTCATCATGACCACGCTTCACGCGGGCGGGAAGTTCGACAAGGACACCTACAAGGTTTCGGGCGGTCTGCACGGTGTCGGCATCTCGGTCGTCAACGCCCTTTCGACGCGACTCGACGTCGAGGTCTGGCGTGACGGCTACTGCTGGTTCCATTCCTACGAGCGGGGCATTGCCGTCGGGGACCTCGATCGCCGCGAGAAGACGGATCGAAGTGGCACGAAGGTCACCTTCATGCCCGACGGCGAGATCTTCGAAAGCATCGAGTTCAACTACGAGACGCTCACTGCGCGCCTGCGCGAGCTCGCCTACCTGAACCCCGGCATTCGCATCAAGGTGCGCGACAAGCGCGCGGGTCAGGAGAACGACGAGGAATTCCACTTCGAGGGCGGTTTGCGTGCATTCGTGGAGGCGATGAACGAAGGCAAGACGGCGCTCCACAAGGATCCGATCTACGTCGCCAACGACATGGACGTCATCGCTCTCGAACTCGCTTTCCAGTACAACGACGGCAACTACGAGACGGCCTACAGCTACGGCAACAACGGCAACTTTG
>CAZQZX010000392.1:0-3129 GCA_964597885.1 uncultured Planctomycetota bacterium | reverse complement strand
GGCGCGATGTACCGGC
Organism: uncultured Planctomycetota bacterium; assembly: GCA_964597885.1. Lineage (GTDB taxonomy): Bacteria > Planctomycetota > JACOTG01 > JACOTG01 > JAUIME01 > CAZQZX01. Next base: position 3,113 of record CAZQZX010000392.1, on the reverse strand, counting down.
TCGGACCGACCTTCCTGAACGCAGAGTTCGGGCCGCGGATCACCCCGGTTCGTGGTACGTATTGGCCGTATTGAGAGGGGGAACACCGTCATGCTCAGGGCCTCACTCGCCGGGATGATCGCGCTGATCCTCGTCTCTTGCGTCACACAGAGAGCCACCTACGAACCACCCGAGCCGGTGGACAGAGACGACCGCCATCGCCGCGTTGTCAACCGACCCTACGACGACGTCTGGGATGCGCTCATTCAGCACGCGGCCGCGACGTACTTCCTGATCGACAACTTCGAGAAGGACTCGGGACTGATCACCCTCACATTCGGGTCGGAGAATCCTTCGGACTTCGTAGATGGCGGGCTATGGACCCTGAAGGCCTTCAAGCATGGGCATTCTTTCGAGTTCGACGGGAAGTACGTTGACTACCTCGCGACCTACCAAGAGCTCACACTGATCGGGCGGATGAACATCGTGGTCAGGGCGATCTCCACTGATCAATGCGAAGTGGCTGTGAATGCTCGGTACATCGTGAACTCGATCGCCCGGGACGCGACCGGGTTGAAGGTTGCCGAGAACAATTGGTCGTTCACATCAGGTGGCGAGGACACCATCATGGTGAGAAATCCTGGGAAGGGAACAAAGTCGGCTGCGCGAACCCTCCGGCCGACGTACCTTGCCGAAGAGACGATACTCGACGCCCTCGAAGCGCTGTAGGGCGGGCCGACGCCACCCCATGCAATCCATCGACTCCGCCAAGGAACTGATCGTCCGCCTGGTCGAGCACGCGCCCCAGCGTGCCCTCGACGTGCCGCGGATCCGCCTGGGCTTCTTCTTCGCGAACCAATTCGCGATGCGCGACGCTGGCGGCCTGGTGACGGTCCACTTCTGCGTGAAGCTCCCATCTGGCGTCGCGCCCGAGTCGCACCGGGAGCTCCTACGCGAGATCGTCACCGATGGCGGCCTCGACCGCGTGGCGCGGCGCTCGACCTACCTGGCGCTCGCGAACCGACGACGGTATGTCGACGTGCACCCGGATCTGGACAGCGCGATCCGCGCCGCTGCGACGAAGGTGGGCAGCGAGCCGCTTCGCTCGCTCGAGGGGGAGGTCCGGGGCATGCGCTCGGTCCAGCGCGTTGGGGCGTACGAGGCGATCGACTTCTCGGATGACGTCTCAGACGAGGCGAGGCTCAGGCGGTCGCGCGAGCTCGGGAAGCAGCTCGGGTTCTGAGCGGGGCGATCTGCGAGGACCGCTTCAGTCCTTCGACCCATTCGCGACGGCCGTGGCCTTTGGCGGCTTGGGCATCGGGTCGGAGTCGCCCTGATTCTGGGTCTTGCCGCGAAACGACCCGAGGTGAGAAACCGCGGCCGCAACAGTCTCGGAGTGTTCGCCCACCTCGTCACGGCTCAGGATGCGCGCGGAAGCGCGATTCTTGGGTCCGGGCTCAAGTACCGCAAGATCGATGGGTCCTTTCACGCCGCCCGGGTTAACCTCGACGACGTGCTCAAGAGCCCAGGTAACGGCGAATGCCCCTTCGGAAACTGTAGGTGGTCCCGTATCCCAGAATGCGCTCCGGATAAATCCGAGGAAGGGATCAGCGATAACCTGCCCCGAACCCTGTGAGACGTACCAGAGCCCGTCGCGCTCTTTCATCTCTGGCTGGAACTGCGGGGGCGCGAACTCACAGAGATGCAACGTTTCTCCAACCGGGAACGCGAGCATCGCGGAAAAATCGAGCGGTCGGCCATTAAGAAGCGTGAACACATACGTGTCGCTGAGGTTGGCGAGAAAGTGCTTCGAGATGTCCTGCGCGATCGCCATTGCACCCTTCTCGCGCGAGAACCCTTTTGAGTCCCAAAGGCCTTGCACCACATCACGAAATCGCTGACCGAATCCGCCCTCGCCCGAGCAGGCACCAACGACGCGATTGCCTACGACGAACAGCTTGTGAAACTCCTGCTCGACGGTGCTCATTCCCCCTGCGTTGAACGTCGCCGCCGTGTCGGCTCCCAGCACGACGCCATCACTACAGAGAACGCCGACGAGCAGAGTCATCGTGAAGCATCCTTGAATACGCTGTTCTTCCGCATCTCGGGGTACTCCCGGTAGATCGCACTCACCAGTTGCGCGAATGAAAGAGACCTGACCCATGCAGAAAGCTGCACGATGTAGTCGGCGAGATCGCGGGGGATCGACTCGAGGACTTGCTTCCCACGATGGAGACCGCCTTCGGTCAACATGTAGCGTCGAACCGTACCCGTGGTGGCGACTTCCTGAGCAAGCCCGTTGCTGCTCAGAGAGCGGACCTCCTCGTAGACCCCCGGGTCGAATGGCCCGTAGGAGTGGGCATAGAAACAGAAATGCGGGGCACCGAGGTCATCAGCGACGTTCTGGTCGAGCAAGAACATGAGCTTCTGCAGCTGAACGGGCGTGAGCGGCGACTGCGCACCGGCCGCCATTGCGGCCAACATCAGATCTGATCGATTCATGGGGACTCCTCTCGCCGAGGCGATCACCTCAGACGCCCCGATGATACGAAACCGGCGAACCTGACCCGAGCGGCAACCCCTCGTTGGCCACGCCCGCCATGATGCCCCGCAAAGTACCGCGACCAACCCGCTGCGCGCCTAGCGGTTGGGCTCCGATCGACCCCCGGGAAGGGCGGATTCGGTCCCGGGAGGTGCCGGCCGGCGTGTCCGCGAACGTGCCGGCGGAAGGGGAGGCGGGGCGGGTGGTTGCGAGCTGCTGAATCGGCGATTTTGACATCGGCGTAGAGCCGATACATACTCCCATCAGTCCTCCCCAGCCACGCCGAAAGGCGGAACTGGCCCCCTCCGGGTTGCGACCCGGAGGTCTTCTTCTATTTCCTCCATGCCAGATGCGTGGACGCTCCTTCTTCGATTCAGGCCGCCCCCGCACCCGCGCCCCGCACTTCCGCGAACCACTCCCGCATCGACCGGATCGTGATCACCCCGCCCGGCCGGCGCCGCGCTTCGCGCCACGGCCGTTGGCGCTCCGTGAGCTCGCGCAGCCCGATCGCTGAGAATCCGCGGTACGCGTTCCAGACACCCCCGACAAACGTCCACTGCGCGTCATCGAGCTCGGCCGGCCGGTCCGGGTC
>CAZQZX010000391.1:0-3132 GCA_964597885.1 uncultured Planctomycetota bacterium | reverse complement strand
GCCTCGTCGGTCACGGTCGCTTCTTCGATCTCCCGAACGGCCGTGACCCGGTGTTCAACCAGTCGGTCGAATAGGGCGCTCAGATTGCGACCGCGGAGGTTCACGCGGTGGCTCACGTACTGAAGGACGATGCCTTCGGAGGGATCGAAGTCGATCTCCTTTAAGTACGAGTACATGAGGGCCTTTTGGTTCCCGTTCTTCATCTGCAGGACGAGCATGGCGGGGGGCATGCGGTTGGCGCCGGCGCTTGCGAAGCACTCGACCTCGCCGCTGATCGGATGGACGTTCGTCTCGGTGCTTTCCTCGACCGTCTCTCGCGGGTCGGCGTATCGATCGACGAAGCTCCTGGCGTCATTGCCTTTACTGCTCATAGGCCTGGCTCCGGTTGCGGGGAGGGAGGTGTGGGTTCCTCCCACTGTGGCAGGTATTCCCGGATCGTTTCGAAGTGCCTGCCGGCGTAGTCTCTCGCGCCAGCGGCCCATTGCTGTGTTCGGTAGGCATGGGCCTCGGCGCGCTCATCGCGCGTTGTTGCTAGCTCCTCGGCCTCGGGCCGCATGAGCTCGGTGGCAGACATGCGCTCTCCGGACGCCTCGATCGCCTCGCGAAGCCCTTCCTTGTCGTCGGTGAAGACGGTGACTTCTTCGCGAGCTCGGCTCACCGACACATAGAACTGCTCCTGTGATGAGGCCACAAAGGACTCGGACCCTTGCGCGATGAAGACCCGGTCGACGGTTCGCCCCTGCGAGGCGTGTGACGTCGTCACATAGCCGTGCGCGAGGTGCCCGAAATCCCGGGGGAGGATCCAGCCGTTATCGAGCTCGAGATCGCCGGTGTCGGTGTAGCCCTTGAATCCGTAGGTGGCTCCGTTGTTCAGCCGATGCTTGCCGTCTGCGGTCTTCCCGTTCCTCGTAACGCGAAGGAGCTCGCCTTCGGCGATGGGGAGGAAGTCCGAGGCATAGACCTCGAAGTGCCGTGCTGAGTCGCCCGGGAGTGTCATCTGCTTTCCGGACTCGTGCTCGAGCGTGACTTCGCCCTCGGTCCCAACGACGCGGTAGCGCTCACCGGACTTCGCCTTGCCGCAGTGCTGATGGAACTGGACCACGTGTCCGAGCTGGTAGCGGGCGGGGTCACTTCGCTCGGCCTCGGTCCAGCCACTGCTCTTGAGCTTGGGGATGACGAACTCGCCGCCTCGAAGCTGTCCCTTCTCCCGCAGCCCATCTCGGATCAGCTCGGTGACGGCCTCGCCTTCGCGGTGGGTGGGGGAGACGACCAGGGCGGTCTTCTTGTTGCTGATGGCCTGCAGGTACTCGCCGGCAAGGACGCTATGGCGCTCGTGGTCGTCAACCTCCTGGATCGCCCCGAGGGCCTCCAGCTGCTCGAATCCGCCTTCGACGTCGCCTTTGGAGATCGCCTCGACGGCATCCCGGTACGAGCCTTTCTGGCGGACGATGGCCGTGACCTCGGCTGGGCGTACGCCCGCTTCGGTCTCGAGCAGTCGCAGGGCGTCTCCTCTTGAGACGGCTCGGTGCTGACGCGTGTCCCCGCACAGAACAACGCGGCATTCGAGCTCGTCGGCCTTTTCGAACACCCGTCCCACGTCCCGCGTGCCCAGGAGCCCGGCCTCATCGATCCAAAGGACGCCGCCCCGGGATCGTGCCTGCATCTCTTCATCCCCCAGGAACCTGGCGACGGTATCGGCGTCAAAGAACCCGTCGCGGCGAAGCACGCCGCGCGAAGCTTCCGCGGTAGGGGCGAGGACCACGACCTCGCGGCCGCTCGCCTTCAGGCCGCGGGCGGTCTCGCGCATGAGCGTGGTCTTTCCGGTGCCGGCACCTCCGCGGACCATCATCACACGGTCGTGCGAGTCCCAGACATGGCGTACGGCCGAGCGCTGTCCCTCGTTCAGGTACTGGGTCTCGATCTCCTGCCCGGACCCGAGGGGCGCACAGGCGCCGCGGCCCTCGCGGGCAAAGGCGATCATGGCCCGCTCTTCGTCGAGGACGCTGTCGGTGCTGACCATCGTTCGGCCATTCACGTCCCGGCGGAGGAGGTCCGAGGACTCGGCCGCTTCGTGGACGTCCTCGACCGTTACCTCACCGACCCCGCGGCGAAGCGCGGTCTCGAGGACCTTGCGCTCGGAGGCAACCGAAGCGCGGGAGAACTCGTGCTCGGTCGCGTAGGCGAGGGCGGCTTCGGCCGTGAGTCCCGGCGGTGAGCTCTCATCCGGGGGGGCATCGTTACCCGCAGCGAGGATGGCCGCGCGCTCAGGCTCGGTGAGGCGTGAGTCCCACTCGGCGCGTAGTTCCTGGCCGCCGAGCTCTTTGGCCTTTCGCTGCCGGGTGCGTGCGCCGAGCTCGGCTTTCTGCTCGGGATTGGTGATGCCGCGCGAGGTGGCGGTGGCCTCGATCTCCTGCGTGCGCCGGGAGAACTTGTCGTTGACCGTACCCGGGATGCCTGCGAGCTCCCAGCTCTTCTCGTTTCGCTGGATGCCAAAGCCTTGGTCGGCAAGGTTTTTGGCAAACCGGGCGTGGAACGCGGCCTCGAAGTACCGGGCATCTCGCTTGATGTCGCCGAATTCGGCGGCCTTCCAGCGGTCCTCGGCTTCGTCGAAGGTGGCGTTGAAGGTGAAGCAGTGGGAGTGGAGGTGGGGATCCGGGACCCCGTCCACGGGTCTTGCGGTCGTGTGGATGAACTCGCCCCAGACGAGATTGCCGGTGGTGACACGTTGGTTGGAGGCACGGGCTCGGGTCTTGGCGTCGGCCTCGAGCTCGACCATGGTGTCGTTCACGGCGGATCGGAAGGCGCCGAGGATCCGATGGTCTTGGGTCTGGGAGTAGACGACGGAGACGGACTTCGGGGCGTGGAAGTTGAAGTCGTAGCCGACGCGTCGGTTGGTCTTGGTTCGGCTGGTGAGTCGCTCGCCGGTTGTGGGATGGGTGTTCTCGCACAGGGCGATGAACTCGTCGCGGGTGACCTCGCCGGAGAGGCCGAGAAGGCTCGCGCCGCGGCCGTGCCAGGAGCCGATGATCTCCTGCTCCTGGGTGTAGTAGTCCTCGCGGGCGAGGGCCTCGGTGTAGTAGGACTTGGCGCCCTCGACGCTGGTTTGTGCATGGATGCGAAGCATGTCCCATG
>CAZQZX010000390.1:0-3148 GCA_964597885.1 uncultured Planctomycetota bacterium | reverse complement strand
GTACAACTGTCATCTGGAACTATGCCAACAATGCCACTTATCACAATGATGTAGCCGGCATTGGTCGTGACGATGCCTCTTGCTGGATCCAAAAGCAATCGACTGCTCCGGATACCGATGACATCCTTACCGTTGGACTGGGCAGCGTGGCCAGCACCAATAGCGCCAACCTCAACAATTTTAGCGATGATCACGATCACCTCATCTGGGGTAATGACGATGGAGGCACCTCGCAGCTACAGGCCAATACGGTAGATGTTCCTAATTCCATTTCTGAGAGAATGACCCGAGTCTGGAGGGTGCAAGACAATGGTATGGTAGGTGAAACTGAATTACAATTCGACCTTACCGGTTTGGGCTACTCCACGGTAGATGCAAGTGCTTTCTCATTGTTGGTGGGCAATACCGCTACCATGGCCGATGCTACCATCATTACAGGTGGCACCTTCAATGGAGATGTGCTTTCTTTTAGTGGTATCGATTTGACAGACGGCCAATTCTTCACCATTGGTACCGGCTTTGTAACCTGCGGTCCGGGTGGTGTGAACTCCGCCATTGCACTATGGTTAAGGGCTGATCTGGAAGCTTATTCAGATGCTGGCACTACACTGGCCACCGATGGACAGGATGTACTGCAGTGGGGCGACCAAAGCTCTCCCGCTACCGATGGTATTGAAGTCGACCTGGGCGGTGGAGGCCCAATCGAGCCGACCTTCGAAACCAACGAATTCAACTTCAATCCTATCCTCCGATTCTCTGATCCTAACTCGGGCAATGCCTCTTACCACCGTACAGGAGCTACTTCCGTAACCGGAGACTTTACTTATATCTCCGTATTCAACACAGGCCAGGCACAAGGTACTGCTGGAGACTATGTCAACTCCCCTGCTCTGGTGAGCATGAGAGCACCTGAAGGCACCCTGGACCATGCCATGGGTATGGATAACGGCACCATCTGGCTGCATGCTGATTCTGACACCGGCTTCGAGGCCGAGACCAGCTCCACCTTCAACAATAACACTACCCACATTGCGGTGGGCACCAGGGTATCGAGCAGTGGAGCACTGGGCATTTTTGTAGATGGCAATTCTGAAACCACCGGAACAGGAGCCACTGGTGCCCTCTCGAATGCCAATGATGGCGTGGGTGTCGGGAACCACTTCACCTCAGACCTTCAGGCACAGTTTGCCGGAGACATTGCGGAAACCATCGTGCTCAACGAAGCCGTGGATTCTGAGCAGCGTAACCGTATTGAAAGCTACCTTGCCCTGAAATATGGCATTACTTTGAACAGTGCAGACGATGGCGGTACCGGTGGCGTAGACGAAAGAGATTACCGGGCAGCTGATGGAAATGCTATCTGGGATTTTGATGGCCAGGGCAGCACCTATTACAACGATATCTTCGGCATTGGCCGCGATGACCTCTCCTGCCTGAATCAAACACAGTCTAAAAGTGTGAACTCCGATGCCATCGTGACCTTCAATAACCCGGGCGGTTTCGGAACCGATGACTCTTTCATCGTTTCTGGTAACGACAATGCCGTACTGGAACAGGAAGGCAACCCGGAGAAGCCTGCAGGCATCAATAGCCGCCTCAATCGGGAATGGAGGGTACAGGAAACCGGTACTGTAGGTTCCATTGAATTGACCTACGATCTCGATCAGGTCACCGGTCCATTGGGCGTTGGCACCAATAACCTCAACCTGGTCAGGTTGCTGGTGGATGATGATGGGGATTTTAAGACAGGTGCCACACTGATTACGCCAAGTGCCATTGATGGCGGTAATAACACAGTCACCTTCACCGTAGACTTTACGGATGGGCAATATTATACATTGGGCTCTACCGAAATAGCGGCCCTCCCAGTTACACTCCTGTTCTTTGAAGCCAATGCCCGTGACAACGAGCGCGTGGTATTGGATTGGGCCACAGCCGAAGAAAATGGTAACGCCTTCTTCTCTATTGAGAGAAGTGCAGATGGAAGAAACTTCGAGGCCATTGCCGCATTAGACGGTCAGGGCAACAGTCAGGCCATCGTGAACTACAGCTACACCGACCTCAATCCTTTAGAGGGTCGTTCTTTCTACCGTTTGAGACAAGTGGATACTAATGGAGAGTTTGACTTCTCTGAGATCAGAAGCATACAAATACAGCGGACTGTTGAAGAAGTTACCTTCAAGGCCTACCCGAATCCGGTTACCCTGGGAGATGAGCTTCACTTACAATACCGCACAAGCCATGAGCAGGAAGTCATGATCGATGTAGTCAGCCTGAATGGAGTATCCATGTGGTCTTCTGAAGTCACCCTTCAACCAGGGACACAAATACTCCGCCTGCCCACCTCCAGGCTCTCAAGAGGACTGAACCTGCTCAGGATCATCGATGCACAGCAAACAGTGGTCACGTTGAAGGTAATTGTGCGCTAACCATCCGACTTCAGTCATACCCATTTGATCGGTACACAGCCAAATGTCAACTTGGTTTTACATAGTAAAAGACAAAATTTCCTTGTAATTATCTCTCAAATAGAGAATAGCCCCATATTGAGACTACAGTACAAGCTTGCCGCGATTTGTCCACAGGAAAATGTCGTTTAAATCAAAAAAATGCGCATTTTTGCAGTGAACTTCTGCACCCTTCTTTACTGGCATCATTTTGACTACTGCCTTTGGCATAAAGCTAAAGGTAGGTATGCCACTATTTGACCCCATAATCATGTTTCAATCCCCAGCTCTAATCGGTGAGCCTGGATGCATCATACATTGGGTCGAGGAGAAGGATTTACACCTAAACACACATTAATGCGTCAGCACTTTAAGGGAACCATATGGGTCGTTGTTATAATGACCTTGCTCTTTATGGAGACTCGTCTCTCTGGCCAATCAGCCATTGATGCGATCACCTTTACATGGGTTGACGTTAACAATTCAGCCAACGACTATTCGGCCACTTCCCCTAACAATGCGGGTCAGGACATAGATGCCAATACCACCTACAGCATACAATTTTCGTCTACCAATACTACAGAAAACAACAGAAGGCTCAACAGCTTTACAGTAGGTGGTACCAGCTACGCCTTCCTACTCGATCCTGACACCCTTGCTTTAAGAAGGGTAGGTACAGCCACCAGGCTGAGTTTGTGGAT
>CAZQZX010000389.1:0-3157 GCA_964597885.1 uncultured Planctomycetota bacterium | reverse complement strand
GCTCGGTGGTGAGCGCGCTCGGTTTCGATGCCGACGGGGCGAGCATCGGCTCCCGTCGCGTCCTGTTCAACTACTCGGGGAACCTGTTGGGCCTCCCGGCGTTCGAAGGACCCGTCGGCTACGGCGCGGTGCTCGATACGGCGACGCCGGGCGAGGTGGCGTTCGTGGTCACGAGCTTGCCCGGCACGTTCGAGTGGATCGCAGGGGACGACAGCTTCTTCACGGGCGCCAACTGGGATGCCGCGCTCGCGCCGACAACGGGCGGCTTCACGTTCATCCGAAACGGCGGAACGGCCAACGCGGACGGGAACGACGGCGGCGCGCCTGCCGAGCTCCGGCTCAACCGCCTCGACATCGCCGACGCTTCGGGCAACGGCGCGCTGAACGTCGTGAACCAGTCGATGTGGGTCGGGGCCGAGACCAACGATGCCGACGTGGACATCGCCTCTTCCGAGACCCCGGTGACCAGCGGCGTCGTCTCGGGCATCGAGGGGTCGTTCACGTTCACCGACGCGGCGCTCCTGTTCATCGGGGGCGACCTCGACGTGGGCGCGCTCGAGGTGGAAGGGTCCGGGCAGGTGTCGGGTATCGGGAGCGCCGTGATCGAGCGTGTCGACGAGGTCTTCGTCGGAAGCGACACCGACATCGGCGCGCACTTCGTCGATGCCGGCGGCGGAGCGGTGGCGGACGGTCATGGCTCGTTCCTCGTTCGGGACGTCGGAACGTTCTTCATCGACGGGGACTTCGACATCACGGACGGGAGCATCGGAACCGGTCCGGGGGCGGGCCGCGGCGGCGCCTTCCACAGTGCCGACGTGGAGATCGAGCGGGTGGATACGTTCATCATCGACGCCTGCCTGGATGTCGGCCAGTCTTCAGCCGAAGCGCGTGAGGACGAGCGTGTCTTCTTCGACATCGTGTGGCGGGACATCGGGGTCCTCGACATCTCGTCCGACATCGACTACCTGACGAACGGCGCGCATGGCGTCGGAGCCGATGCCGGGGTGCTCGACTTCGACGGCACGATGACGTTCGAAGGGTGCACGATCGCCGTCCACGGTGACATCGACATGAACAGTACCGTCAACATGAGCGGCGACGGCATCGTCGACGCCATCGGAGTAATGAACCTCATCGATTCGTCGCTCACCGTCGACCCGGGCGATACCGCGGAGATCGGCGACATCGATATCCAGTCGGGGAACCCGGGAACCGGTGATCCCAACAACATCGTCGAAGCTCACATCAACCTCACGCGCAGCTCGTTCAGTGCGATCGACGGCATCAAGCTCGGTCGCCGCCTGAACAACGCGACGGGGACGCTCGAGGCCGTGATCGATCTGGATGACGCGAGCCTTCTCGAGACCTCGATCCTCGAGGTGGGCGAGGAAGGCACGATCGTGGCGCATCTCGACGGCCTCACCCGCGTGATTCCCGGGTCGGTCGGCGATCCGAACACGTACTCGGGCGTCGATGTCGACGACGCGATCCTCGGCGGCGAGTTCATCGCCGAGCTCGACTTCGCCCCGCCGGTCGGTACGCACACGTTCGATCTGCTGGTCACCACGAGCTCGACCGCGCTCGACGATACGACGGCAACCTTCGACGTTCGCGGGCTCAGCTCGAACTTCACGGTCGACTTCTTCGGTGTCGTCGAGGAGGGAGGGGTCGATATCGTTCGACTGATTCTGTCGGGTGACTCGGGCGACGTGAGCGCGGCGGTGATCGACGGTTGGCTCGAGATCGTCGGCGACGGGGAGGGAGTGGCGCTCGAGGTGACCTGCCCGCGCAGGGGTCGCTTCAAGGTCACGCCGCTCAGTGGGACGTCGGTCAACGACGAGATCGGCTCGGTCACGTTCCACGGCGTCGACGAGGGCGTCCGTGTCAGCCTGGGAGGCGGCAACGACCGAATCACCTTCCGCGATTGCTCGATCGACGACGACCTCGAGATCGAGATGGGCTCGGGCGCGTTCGACAAGGTCCGGCTCGAGAACGTCCACGTGGACGGCGACATCAAGATCCGCCGGGCGTGGGATTCGACGCTGCTCGGCTGCGAGGTCGAGGACGACCTGAAGATCGTCCCGCGAGGCGAGTGCGCGATTCGCATCGCGGATTGCACGTTCGACGACGAGGTAAAGATCAAGAACGCCGGCGGCGCGAGCGGCGCGGACATTCTCATCGAAGACAGTCGGATCCGGGGAGAGCTCGAGATCCAGACGAAGGTCGGAGGCGACCGCGTTCGCCTTTCGCAGGTGACGATCGAGGAGGACGCCGAGATCGAGACCCGGAGCGGACGCGACCGCGTGACGGTGTACCGCTCGACGATCGACGGCTCGATCGAGGTATCGGCCGGCAAGGGGCGAGACGAGATCGAAGCCCGGGCGTCGACCTTCCGCGACGAAGCCGTTCTCGACGGTGGCCCCCAGGTCGACGAGGTCGAGGCCATCGCACACGCGAATCGCAACGACTTCGATCAGGCCCTCGAAACGGTGAATGTTGAGCGAATCAAGTGAAACCGGATCAATCATGGAGAAGGAGTGTGTGATGAACGTCAATCTCGAATGCCGGATCGCTGCCTTGGTGGCGATCGCGGTCCTGTGTCTCGGTACGAGTCCGGCCCACGGCCAGACCACGACCGTCGAGTCCGGACCGTGGCTGGACGCGTCTACCTGGGACAGCGGTATACCCACGGTCGCGGATGACGCGATCGTCGTCCACGAACCGATCACGATGAGCTCGAACGATCAGCTCACGGCCGCGAGCCTGACTGTCGGAAACGGCGGGGCGGCGGGCGGGGTCGAGTTCGAATTCTCGGCCGACATGGTGATCGCGGGCGATGTCCGGCTCGGCAACTCGGGCGGTGCGGGCACGATCACGATGGATTCCAGCACGACCCTCATGGCCGACAGCCTCCTGATCGGGGTCGGTGCGCCGGGCGTGCTGGACGGCCAGTTCGACACGGCCGGGCAGGTGACCGCGATGGCGATCACGATCGGCGCCGGCGCTTCCGGCACGCTCAGCGTGGGCGGTTCGAACGCGACGACCGGGGAGTACCGGGTGGGCGCCGACGGATCGCCCGGCCATCTCGTGCTCGGGTCCCTGGCGACCGCCGCTAACGGGTTTACGGTGGGCTCACAGGGCGTGGTGTCGTTCGACG
>CAZQZX010000388.1:0-3191 GCA_964597885.1 uncultured Planctomycetota bacterium | reverse complement strand
TACTGGATCTGCACGACCTGCTTCTCGCGGGCAAGCGTGAGGTTGTTGCCCGGAGCCGGCCCGTTGCCGTCGAAGACCGCGACGACGTGGAGCTCGAAGCTCGGCAGCTGCGGCGCGTCGGGCAGGGTGTATCGCGCGTTGCCCTGACCGCTCGGGTTGAGCGGCGCGTCGCTGGTGCGGAAGGAATCCTTCATGAGGCCCCAGACGCCCGGGGTGAACGGGATCGGGAACTGAAGGCCCCTCTTGAACCGCGAGCCGTCGAAGTAGTCGTAGAGCACACCCCAGTCACCGTTGGCCGGACCACGACCCGAGACGATGATCTCCTGGCCGGGGCTCGCCGTACCCGGCGCGAACAGCGTCGCCGCGAAGGTGAACGCGTCGGTCAGGTTGCCGTTGCCCGAAGGCGTCGCGACGATGACGTCGACGGTGTCGAGGTTGCCGTAGGCCGGCGTGCCCGCGAGGATCGTCGTGTCGTTGATGACCGTGACGAACGTCGCCGGCTGACCCCCGAACGAGACGTTCGGCTGACCGAAGAAGTTCTCACCGGTGATGGTGACGTTGGTGCTCTGGTTGACCGAGCCCCAGTCCGGCGAGACGTCCGAGACGGTCGGCGGCTCGAGGCCCGGCGTGTTTAGCAGCGCTTCGTGCGCGTTGATGCGGCCATGGCCCATCCACTGGTCCCAACCCGGCGGGTCTTCGTTGGCGGGGCCGACCTGGTCGTCCGCGCTCATCTCGAGGATGTCCTCGACTTCCTGGTACGTCAGGCTCGAGTTCAGCGAAAGGATGAGGCCGACGGCACCGGCCGCGGTCGGGCAGGCCGACGACGTGCCGTTGAAGCCGGACGTGTAACCACCGATCGCCGTCGTGTCCATGAGGACACCCGGCGCGACCACGTCCTGCTCGGCGCCGAAGTTGGAGCCCCACCAGGTTTCGCCGTCGCACGAGTTCGGGTTTTTGCGCTCGTCGCACGGGCTCGAGGCGCCGATGGCGAGCGTGCTCGCGTACTTGGCCGGGAAGTCGACCGCGCCGTTTCCATTACCGGACGCGACGAGGATGGGGACGTCGTTGTCGGCCGCGTTCTGGCAGGCCGCTTCGACGGCCGCGAAGCTACCCGACGACATGCGCCAGCTGTTCGACAGCACGAGGCGCAGATCCGGGTTCGCGTTCTGGAACGAGACGGCGTAGTTGATCGCGTCGGCGCGGTTCTGGTTCTGACCCGAGCCGAGGTTGATCTTCAGCGGAATCCAGCGGCAGTCCATGCAGACGCCCGCGACGCCGACGCCGTTGTCGCCCACACCGCACGCGAGGCCGGAGCACGACGTGCCGTGGCCGCTCGTGTCGTTCGGGTTCGTGTTGGCGCCTTCGGCGAAGTTCCAGTCCTCGCCACCCTGCGGGTACAGGTTCGGCGCGAGGTCCGGGTGATCGATGTCGCCACCGGTGTCGATGATGACCATGATGACGTTCGGGTCACCGGTCGTGATGTCCCACGCTTCTTCGGCGTGGATGTCGGCGCCCGGCGTACCACCCGCGTCCTGGCCCGTGTTGTTGAGGTGCCACTGGCTGTTGTAGCGCGGATCGTTCGGGACGAAGAGGTGATCGTTGAAGCCGAGCATGCTCTCTTCGCTGAACCACACGAGCGGCTCTTCGTTGAGGTCGCGGATGGCTTCGTAGAGTCCCTTGCCTTCCGGGATCGAGATCGTGTAGTAACCCGGCGTGCGCTGCTCGGTGATGATCGTCGAGCCGAACTCGCGGATCACGCGCTCGCACTCGGCCTTGTCGAGGTCGGGCACGAACTGCACGGTCATCTCGCCGGCCACCGAGAACTGCGGGAAGCCGTCGTTGTCGACGAGGAGCGGCTTCGCTTCGATGACGTTCGATTCGCTCGAGAGGCGGTCGGACGCCTGGCGGGCGCTCAGGGCTCCCGTGGCGCGGTACACGCCGACGTTCTTCACGTTGTCACTGGAGTGGACCTCGACGAGGCCCGCCCCTTCGATCATCGCCTGGCGACGGTCGAGCGCAGCGGTGTCGGCGAACCGCACGAGCACCTGCTCGCCGTCCTCGACAAAGGTGAAGGTTCGACCGTTGTACTTGTCCACGAAGCTGTCGACGATCTGCGGTTCGGACGACGCGACGGGGTTCGACGCGAGGTAGAACAGCGGAAGCGCCATCAGCGCGAGACAAAGAATTGCCATTCTTCGACGCATGGTGCTCATGTCTCCTTTGATAGACGGCATTCGAAGGTCAGCGTATCCCAGAGGTCTGCCGACACACGGTGATTGTGGATCTCGCACGACAGAGGGACGCTGAGAAGCGGGCGGGAGGTGTTCCCTGATCGGACTGTCGATTGTAGCCGAGGACCCCGGACGCCACAACCCTCTTTGCCTGCTAGACTGACGGGCATGAGCAGCAGCACACCCACCGACTCCGGGGGCCGCGCGGGAGGCGCCGTGGCGGCCCGCCACGATCAGAAACGCCCCTCGTGCCGCGACGGATCCACCGGGAAGCCCCCCGAGCGCCGAGCCTCCAAGGCGGGGCGGTGGCGCGCGGGCGTCCTGATCGGCGTCCACGTCCTCATCGCGATCCACATCGCCCACTGGATCTCGACCGGGAGCACGCTCTCGCCGCTCGAGCCCTCGGAGGCGATGGAATTCTCGAAGCGGTCGATCGTCAACGCCGGGCTCGTGCTTTTCGCGCTCGCCACGCTCAGCACGCTCGTCCTCGGCCGCTGGTTCTGCGGCTGGGCGTGCCACCTGGTGGCGCTCCAGGACCTGTGCCGCTGGATGCTTCTGAAGGTCGGCCTGAAGCCGAAGCCGCTGCGCTCCCGGGCGCTCGCGATCGTGCCGCTCCTGGCCTTCGGCTACATGTTCCTGCTCCCCATCGGGGTGCGCCTGTGGACGGGCAGCGACCTCGGCCCGGTCGAGAACGAGATGACCCGATCCGGCTTCTGGGACACGTTCCCGGGGCCGGTGATCAGCATCCTGACGTTCGTGGTGTGCGGGTTCGTGTGCGTGTACTTCCTCGGATCGAAGGGCTTCTGCACGTATGCCTGCCCCTACGGCGCGCTGTTCGGGATCGCCGATCGCTTCTCGCCGGCGCGCATCCGGGTGACCGACGCGTGCGAGCAGTGCGGCCACTGCACGGCCACCTGCTCGTCGAACGTCCGCGTCCACGAAGAGGTCTGGCAGTTCGGG
>CAZQZX010000387.1:0-3197 GCA_964597885.1 uncultured Planctomycetota bacterium | reverse complement strand
TCGAGACCAAGGCGGTCGAGAAGCTGAAGATGCAGATCCGCCGCGAGAAGCTCGAGGGCTTCGTCCGGTATCTGGATCGGGTGTAGGCGCCGAGGCGCGAAACTCTAAAGACACATGAGCCGCTTCTCCGAGACACTTCGGGGGAGCGGCTTTTTTCGTGGACATCGCGGTAGGGCAGTGGAGGCTTTACGGATGCGCTTGGTGACGACGACGGTGACGGTGGGAGTGGCGATCACGCTGATCGGCCTCGGGCTCGCGTTCGGTGCGCCGGTCGAGAAGACCGGGGGCCAGGATCCGAAGGCGGCCGAGGCACCGGCGACGGCTGACACGAAGGGCGAGGTCACGGCCCCGCTCGAGATCACCAGCACGTTCGGTGCGACGAGCGCGCCGTACACGCTCGCGACGTGCCCCGTCACCGGCCGACGCTTCGGGGCGAAAGCCGTGACGCACGTGTCGGACGGCTGCGTCGTCCGCGTGTGCTGTCGGACATGCCTGTCGCGGTTCCGCGCGAGCGAGCCCAGCATGCTCGCGCGTGCGAAGCGGCTCCTGTCGAGGCAGCAGGAAGACCTGTACCCGTTGACGACCTGCGTGGTGTCGGGCGAGCCGCTGGTGGACGAGGACGGGAAGCCGAGCTACGAGGAAGCGGTCCTCGGCAATCGGCTCATCCGTGCATGCTGTGAGACCTGCGTCGCGAAGGTGCGCAAGGATCCGGCTGGGTACATCGCGAAGCTCGATCAGGCCGTGCACGCGGAGCAGTCCGCGGAGTATCCGCTCGAGACCTGCGCCGTGTCGGGCGAGAAGCTCGGCTCGATGGGCGAGCCGGTGAACGTCGTGCTCGCGAACCGGCTCGTTCGCCTCTGCTGCAAGAGCTGCGTGACGAAGGCCGCCGAGAGCGCGCCGGCCATCATCGCCAAGGTCGACGAAGCCTGGAAGGCGCGCGCGGCGGAGGCCGAAGCGGATTCCGAATCGAGCGAAGGGCAGGGCCAGGACGACGGGACCGGGAAGTAGTCGCCGGCTACTCGTCCCCCCCGGCTACTCGTCCCCCCCGGCTACTCGTCCCACAGCGACTCGATCGTGTAGGGGCTGCCATCCGGCGCCCATGTCGCGCCCGAGATGTAGCGACGGGCGCGCTCGATGCCGGCGATCTCGCACATGTCGTCCGGTGTCAGCGTGAGGTCCGCGGCCGCGAGGTTCTGCTGCATGCGCTCGACGTGGACCGATTTCGGGATGACCGTCGTGCCGCGCTGCATCGCCCATCGGATCAGCACCTGGGCCGGGGTGGCGTCGTGCCGCGCGGCGATCGCGCCGATCACGGGGTCCTCGAGGAGCACGGGCTCGTCCTCGGCGCGCAGTCCCGGGGGCCTCGCCGGCGAACCGAGCGGCGAGTAGGCCGTCACCACCATTCCTTCGGCGAGGCAGTAGTCGACGAGCGCCTGCTGCTGCAGGTACGGGTGGAGCTCGACCTGGTTCGCTTCCGGAGCGATGCGCGCGCCGGCGGCGAGGGCGCGGATCTTTTTCTCGCTGAAGTTGGACACGCCGATGTGGCGGCACAGCCCGCGGTCGACGGCGTCTTCCATCTTCGACCACGTGGCCGCGAGCGGGATCTCGTCGAGCGACACGAACTCGTCGGTCGTCTCCGGGATCCAGACGCCTTTCTTGTGGGCGACCGGCCAATGTACGAGGTAGAGGTCGAGGTACTCGAGACCGAGATCGGCCAGGCTCTCGTCCAGAGCCGGGATCACGTCAGCCGGAGCGTGACGGTCATTCCACAGCTTGGACGTCACGAAGAGGTCTTCACGGCGGACCTCGCCGCTCGCGAGCACTTCGCGAAGCGCCTCTCCGATCTCGGTCTGGTTCTGGTAGATCGCCGCGCAGTCGAGGTGGCGATAGCCGGCCTCGATCGCGGCGCGGACGGCCGCTCCGACGACCCCCGGCTCGGCCTGCCACGTACCGAGGCCGAGCGCGGGGATCTCGTCACCGTTTCGAAAACGCATCATCTGCATGGAGTGGATCAGCCCTTCGCTGCGACGGCTTCGCTCACGAGCTCTTCGATCAGTCGGTCGAGCACCTCGTCGCCGGGATTACCGAGGAACTTGTGCCGGATCTTGCCGGTGTGGTCGATAAGGTAGAGCGTCGGCCAGCCCTGGACGCCCCACGCTTGCGGGATCGCGCCGCGCGTGCCGTCCTCGCCGCACCAGAAGCTCCGCCAGGTGATGCCTTCCGCTTCGTTCTTCGCGAGGAGGTCCTGCTTGTCTCGATCACTGTTGACGCCGATGAGTGCGAACGGCTCGTTCGCAAGCTTCTTCACGAGCGACCGCTCGTGAGGGAACATGGCCCGGCAGGGGCCTCACCAGTGTCCCCAGAAATCGAGGAGGATCGCTTTGCCCCGGTAGTCCGAGAGCTTGAACGCGACGCCGTCCGTGTCGTCGCCCGCGATCTCGGGAGCGACGCGGCCGACGCCGTGCGTGCGCATGCTTGCGAGCTTCGTCTCGGCTTCCTCGCCGAGCGTCCCGCGACGGCCCTGCAGATCGCCGTACTCCTTCGATACGCGAGTGAGCAGCGCGCGGATCTCCTTCTCGTTGGCGTCGTCCGCCTCGCCGCCGTTCTTGTTGCGGCTCGTGAGCATGCCGTCGGCGAGCGAGGCCATCGCCTGCCCGCGCGCTTCTCGAGTCGGCGCGGACTCCGCCATCTTCGCGATGCCGGCGCGGACGGAATCGTCGTCGATTCTCGCGAGCGAGGGGATCATGCGCGCCAGCGACTCGTGCTCGGCGTGGTGCTCGAACAGCAATCGTGCGGCCTTGGCCTTGTTGTCCGTGTCCGGCGCGTACGTGACCAGCCACGAGAGGGCCTCTCGCGAGGCGTCGCTACCGGGGTCGGCATCGATGCCCTTCCACTTGCGAGCGAACACGGCGTCCACGCCACGCTTCACGGTCTCGTCATCGATCCGGGCCAGGGCGTAGATCGAGCTCTCGATTCCGGGGTGTTCAGCGTGATGCTCGAACAGGAGCTTCCCGGCTCGGGCTTGGTCTTCCTTCGTGCCGTAGCGGACGATGAAGACCAGACCGCTTCCGGCGCCCGGATCCTTCGGGCTCTCGTCGACGAGCGGCCAGATGCGGGGGACGAAGTCCCGCGCGGTGGGGCGGTTCTCGAGGAGCTTCTTGTGCTCGGCGGGCGTCGCGGCGCGATACTTCGCGCTG
>CAZQZX010000386.1:0-3267 GCA_964597885.1 uncultured Planctomycetota bacterium | reverse complement strand
ACCACGAAGGCAAAGAGCACCGCTTCTACAGCGACCTCGTGAAAGACCAGCGCGTCGTCATCCAGTTCTTCTACACGTCGTGCAACGGCATATGACCGGGCGTCACCGCGAACCTCGTGAAGGTTCGAGAGCATCTCGAGAAGCGTGGAGAGCGTGACGTCGTCTTCCTGTCGATCACGATCGACTCCGGCGTGGACGACAGCGAACAGCTCGAGCTGTACCGCGAGCGATACGCCCACCACTTCGAAAACTGGTACCACCTGACCGGCGACTTCGACGAGATCGAGTCCCTGCGATATGCACTCGGCGTCTACGATCTCGACCCCGAGATCGACAGCGACAAGACCGAGCACGCCGGCATCGTCACGTTCGGTAACGATCGCACGGACTGGTGGGCGGCGCTGCCGGCGCTCATGGACGTGACGGAGCTCGCGGTCACCGTCGAACGGATGACGACGGATCGTCGCCCCCGGCGGATCACGCAGAAGGGCTGATCCCGCTGGAACGTCCCGGGCTCAGCGGGACGCGTCCTCTTCCTCCGGCTCGTATTCGACCAGGTGCAGCGCGATCGCCTCGAGGATCGAGTGCACCCCGAGCTTCGCGAGCAAGTTGCGGATGTGGTTGCGCACCGTCGCGTAGCTGATGTGGAGCTCCCGCGCGATCGCGGCGGCATCCCGGTCCTCGGCGAGTCGCACGAGGATCTCCGACTCGCGCTTGGAGAGAGGCGACGGGCGTCTCGGAGCCGTGCTGCTCCGACTCGCCACCTCCCGGAGATACGCATCCATCTTCTGGCAGCGGTCGACGTCCATCGCCAGGTGAACCACCCAGCGATGGGCCCCGCAGTCGGTCTCGTCGACCATGGTCTGAATGTGGGCCCAGCGACGCTCTTCGGACGTGGGACCGACACGCATGCGCACCGGTCCGAGCTTCCGCCCTTCCCTGGCGTGACGATGAACCCAGCAGTCCGCCGAGCAAACCGGCGCGTCGCTCGCGTTCACGCCCGCGACCACATCGCAGCACCGCTGCCCCAGCGCGGAGTCCGGGGCGGTGCCCAGCAGCTCTCCGGCAGGCGGGTTCATGTACTCGATCCGACCGTCCTCGTTCGTGACCCAGACGGCGGCGTCGATGCTGTGGACCCACTGGGGGACGCTCGGCTGCTCGTGCCACTGGGGGCGCCCGGCCGGCGGTCGCTCCGGCGACGAGGTACGGTCGGCGGACTCCTCCCGCTCGCCCGCGGATCGGCTGTCCATGGAATCTCACTCCAGGATGCCCTCCCACGGATCTCCACCCGGCACCATTAACGCAAGATCGAGCCGGAATTCCGACAGGAAACCGCGACGAAATCGGTGGCGGAAGCGCGTCTGAAAGCGAGAGTCGATCAGCCCTGGGGCGAGTCCCCCCGATAGGCGCCGATCGAATCGATCTCGAGGCGGAACGGGGTCTCGTTCTTGTCGGAGATCGAGAAGCTGATCGAGCGCACGTCGGCCGAGTCGAGGCTTCCCTTGCCGCGCACCTGGCGTCCCATCACCGTGAACACGAAGCGATCGAACGGCACCCGGACCTCGGTCCACTCACCCGCCGTGGTCGGCAGAGGGACGCGCCAGTTGCCGATCTCGAAGCGGTTGTCGCTCGCGAGCAGATTCAGGTTGTACGTACGCCCGTCGCCGCGGACCCGCAGAACGATGCCGTCCGAGTCGCCGAGACCGAGATCGCGGGCTTCGGATCGGATCGTCGAGAATCCGCCGTTGTTGGCGAGCGAAAGGGCCCCCGAAAAGACGCCGTAGCCGGCCGGGTCCCACGAGAAGCCTCCCTGCGAGATCCCGCCCATCACGTTGTCGTTGACCGACGACCAGGGCGTCCCGACCTCGTCGAAGGAGAAGACGCTGCGCGTGGTGTCCGAGGACGGCTTGGGCGCCGACGTCGTCGCGGCGTTCCGGGCGTTCTCGAGGCACTCGTCGTAGACGAAGTCCATTGCGCGGCGCAGCGCCCAGGCCCGATCGGACGCGTCCATGTGTGCGCCCCTCGCCGGCGTCAGCGAGAGGCGGAGCGCCTCCCGCCCCTCGTCCGTCAGCAGATCGTCCGAAAGCTCGAGCACGGCCTGCACTGCCGTCTCGTACACGGCGACACACGCCACCGGCTGGCCCTCGTTGTACAGCGGCACGCCGCGGTTGATCGCGGCCTCGAGCAGTCGCACGACCGCCGTGTTCGGGTCGGGTCGCATGAAATCCGGCGGAAGCAGGACCGAGTCGATCACGTGAATCACCCCGTTCGATGCGGCGATGTCGTTCGCGACGACCGTCGCCTCGTTCACACGGAGCCGGCCGTCGCTCAGCCGGATCTGCACTCCGTTGCCCTCGATCGTCGCGGCCTCGCCCGCCTGGAGCGCCGACGTCGAATCCACTCGACCGGCGATCACGTGGTAGGTCAGCAGACGAACCAGGTCGTCCCGGTTCTCGGGACGCAAGAGCGTGGCGACCGTCTCCTCCGGAAGCTTCGCGAAGGCCTCGTCCGTCGGCGCGAACACCGTGAACGGGCCGTCGGTTCTCAGCGTGTTCACGAGGTCCGCTCGCTCGAGCGCGGTGGCCAGCGTACCGAACGTGCCGGCTTCGATGGCGACCTCGATGATGTCGGCACGCGGTTCCGCTACGGTAGATCGAGCGCCCACCCACGCGGCCTGAGCACCGGCGAGAAGCGTCACGAGAGCGGTCAGAATCAGGCCCAGTCGTCGCATGGGATCATCCTCCGGGGACGAAGTGTTTGAGTTCGATGAGTCGCGGGGGGAATCTGTCGTCCACCACCCGCGCCGGGGGTCTCTTCGCCGGCTCGCCCGACGCGGATTCAGACCGCCCGCGCCGAATGCCGTTGGCGCACGGATTCAGGGATGGGATACTGACCCCTCGCCCCCGAAGACACCCCCAGGAGACGCCCCCATGACGACGCGCATCCCCCGCCCCGCGACCCGGCGCCCCATCCTCGGCATCTCGCTCGTGCTCGGCCTGGGGCTGCTCGCAGCGTTGGCCCCGACGGCCATGGGCGGCGAGGACTTCCGCGTGCTGGTGTTCACTCGAACCGAGGGGTTTCGGCACTCCTCGATCGCCGACGGGATCGCGCTCGTGCAGTCGCTCGGCGCGGCGCACGACTTCGGGGTCGACACGACGGAAGACCCGGCCGACTTCACGACGGAGAACCTCGAGCCGTACGCCGCCGTGATCTGGCTCAGCACGACCGGCGATGTGCTCGACGCCCCCGAGCAAGAAGCCTTCGAGG
>CAZQZX010000385.1:0-3299 GCA_964597885.1 uncultured Planctomycetota bacterium | reverse complement strand
CTCGGCGAACGCTTCTCGCGGGCCGGCATCCGACTGGCCGTTTTCGCGACTGGCGCCGATGCGAATGAAGCCGCGCTCTCGAAGCTCGTCCGCGATGGTCAGAACGGCGTGGTCGTCCGCGACGTCGACGCGCGGGAGCTCCGCGAGGGTCTCGAGCGCCAGTGGGCCGAAGGCGAGATCGGCCGCGGTCCGACGGACCTCGACCTGCGCACGGGGGATCGACTCGCGGCGGCGGTCGGTCGCTTGCCGGACGCCGCCGTGCGCCGCTGGGCTCGCACGACGCCTCGCGATGGCCATCCGGTCGCGGTGCGAACGACGGTGGGCGGCGATCCTTTGCTCGCGGTGTGGCGTTACGGCGCCGGTCGAGTCGCGCTGCTCGCGTCGAATCCGGGAGAGGGCGGCGGCGCGCCGGGCTTCGCGCAGCCGGAGCTTCTGTCGGCGATCCTCGA
Organism: uncultured Planctomycetota bacterium; assembly: GCA_964597885.1. Taxonomy (GTDB): domain Bacteria; phylum Planctomycetota; class JACOTG01; order JACOTG01; family JAUIME01; genus CAZQZX01. The sequence goes on along the minus strand of CAZQZX010000385.1, from coordinate 2,850 downwards.
CGCGGTGGCCAGTCCGGTCGGCGACCGATGGATCCGCCACTGGGAGCGGCGCGGAACGAGCCTCGTCGTCTCGGTCGAACTGCCCTCCGGTGTCACGGCCCCGGACGAGCTCGAGGTCCGATGCGGTCGGTATCGAGCGCGCCTGCGCCAGGTGGAGGCGCGTCGTCTACGAGGCGTGGTCCAGGCGGATCCCTCGGCCGACGTCGTGACGCTCGTGGACGGAAACGGGGCGGTGCTCGATCGAGCGGGGATCGGTTCGGCCCTCGATCGCGAGCACCGCGCTTACGGATTGGATGCGGCGATGCTTGGCGACCTTGCGCGGCTCGGAGGCGGACAGCGCCTCGACGCCGGGGAGCTTCCCGTCCTGTCGACCGGCGGGCGACCGGCGCCCTTCACGGGCGGCCCGTGGCTTCTCGCGACGCTCGTGCTGTTGCTCGTCGAGCGATTCCTCTCGCTGCGCGGGCGCCTTCGCGCGAATCCCGCCCCCTGAGACGGCCCCACGAGGCGGTCGAGTGTAGGGAAATCCGACTCTCGCTCAAGTTGATCGGCCTTCGTGTCCGATCGGTATCGCCAGGGACCGGTTCCCCGGCCACGGCGTAGCGAGCGCTGCGACCCGAACGACCGAGGAAGCCACCCCGCGACGGAGCCATAACGACCGAGCTCACGAGCCGAGAGGTAAGGAGGGCATCATGAAGCACTGGATTCCGCTGTTCGTCGTCCTCGCTGTGCTTCCCGCGTGCACGAGCGCGCGCAAGCTTCCCGAGTACTCCAAGCCGAGCGCTCTCCTCCAGGAGGAAATCGACACCCTCCTTCGTGAGCTTCCGTACCGCCACGGTCCGGAGCTCCTGGCGACGCTGAACCGTCTCGTCTATATCGGCGAGCCCGCGATTCCGAGCATCGTGAAGTCGCTGAAGGACGACCACCCCAAGGCGCGGTCGAACGCGGCGTACGTGCTCGGCGAGATCCGCGACCGTCGAACCATCATGCCGCTGCGCGAGGTCCTGGACGACGAGTCCCAGGAAGTGCGCTACGAGGCCGCGGCCTCGCTGCTGGTGATGGGGGACTGGCACGGGATTCCCGTGCTGATCGCCGCTCTCAAGGATTCCGACCCGTATCACCGTTACAAGTCGATCCAGATCCTCGCGAAGAACACGCACCAGGATCTGGGATACGACTACAAGGGCTCGGAAGAGTCCCGAGCGGCGGCCGTCGGCCGGTGGGAAAACTGGTACTCCGGACTGCGGCGTACCAGTATGCGCTAGGCCCGATTCGGGCTAGGCGTTGTCCTCGGTGACGAGCTCCTGGAAGCGCGGATCGAGGCGGAGGGACTTGAGATCCGGGTCGGTCGCGAGCAGGCGCTCGTCGTCGAAGCCGATCTCGAGCGCGTAATGCAGCGTCTCGAGGGCCGAGTCGTTCCGTCCGAGCAGCGCGAGGCTGCAGGCCAGGTTGTAGTGGACGGTCGGATTCTCGGGGAAGATCTCGGCGAGCTGGCGGTCGATCCGCAGCCCTTCCTCATAGCGCCCGACACGCGTGTAGGCGTTCCCGAGCGAGTAGAGCGCATCGACGTTCTCCGGCTGATGACGGAGAGCGGTCTCGAAGAGCTCGATTTCGAATTCGTGAAAGTGGTGGGAGAGCACTTTTCGGCCCAGCCATTTCTGCGGATTGGCAGATCCTGAGACAGGATAGCTCACTTGGAACCCCTTCCAAAGCAGCGACTTACCCGTGTTCGGCCTCCGGGGAGGCTGGCGCCTCGGGAGAACCCGGCCTCTGACGAGGCATGATGTGTAGGTGTGACCCCTGGTTCCCTCGGTTGCCCATCTGTATATACCGGGCAATTGGGGGTTTGTCAAACAACGGGGCCTGGTTTCGACGCCCGTCGGACCCCCCGGAAACCCCTCGATTTGAGGGGCTCGAAAACCGTTTGACCCCCTCGCCCCAATTACCTAGGATTCCGGCTCCAAAGAGCGCACTCGCGCTTTCATCTCGATAATCCTTCGTGGGATACGACGGGCGATGAAGATCCACGAGTACCAGGCAAAGCAGGTCCTTTCCTCGTTCGGAGTCCCGATTTTGCGGGGCGAAGTGGCGTCGAGCCCGGAGGAGGCCCAGGCGGCCGCCGAGCGGCTCGGAAGCGACGTGGTCGTCGTCAAGGCTCAGATCCACGCCGGTGGTCGCGGTAAAGGCGGTGGTGTCAAGGTCTTGAAGGGGACGTCCGAGGTCGCCGAGACGGCCCGAGCGATGTTCGAAAAGCCTCTCGTGACGCACCAGACCGGGCCCGAGGGCAAGCAGGTGCTGAAAGTGCTGGTCGAAGAGGGGTGCCGGATCCAGAAAGAGATCTATTTCGGCATCGTCGTCGACCGCGATCGGCAGCGCCCCGTGGCCATGGCGTGCGAGGAGGGAGGCGTCGAGATCGAGGAGGTGGCGGAGCGCACCCCCGAGAAGATCCTGAAGGAGCCGCTCGAGGCCGACGGCAGCTTCTCGCCGTTCCGCGCTCGCCGGCTGGCGTTCCGACTCGGGCTCGACAAGTCGCTCGTCCGCAAGGCCGAGAAGATGTTCGTCGCGCTCGCCCGGGCGTTCGTCCACAAGGACTGCTCGCTTCTCGAGATCAACCCGCTCGTCATCACCGAAGACGGCGATCTGATCGCCCTCGACGCGAAAATGGCGTTCGACGATAACGCGATGTTCCGGCACAAGGATCTTCTCGAGCTTCGAGACAAGACCGAGGAAGATCCTTCGGAGCTGCGCGCGAACGACGTGGGCCTCAACTACGTGCATCTCGACGGCGAGATCGGCTGCATGGTACACTCTTTCCCTACACGACGCTCTTCCGATCTCGGAAGAGCGTCGTGT
>CAZQZX010000384.1:0-3339 GCA_964597885.1 uncultured Planctomycetota bacterium | reverse complement strand
GGTGGGGACTACGAGCGGTTGTATCGATCGTCCGCGGACTCGTCGGTAATTACGAACACCACCAGCGAGACCACCTACGACACGAGCTCGCACACCATCGACGCGGGGACGTTGGTTGCCGGCGACGAGATCCGGACCGGCGTCTACGGCCGGTACTTCTCGCAGGGGTTCTCGAACGGTCGGTGTGATATCCGGCTCAAGGCGGGCTCGGTCGAGCTCGCGACGCTCGGGGTGCTCAACGCGGCGGACGGGCTCGTCAAGTATTTCTCGTTCGAGGCGAACACCGAGGTCCGGGCGATCGGAGCTTCGGGCTCGTTCGTGACGACGGTCCACGTCCGGTTCTTCGGGAACGGGATGCTCAAGTTCACGAACCGGGTTGTCAAGACCGTCGACACCACCAAGTCCGTAGCACTCGGCATCACAGCACAATGGACCGCGGCAAGTTCGGCCAACATCACGGATCTCTCTCGAGTCGCCTACGATCGGATCAAAGCATGAGCAAGACGGACCAAGTATCTCTGGTTCAGCTGGAGGGCGACGGATCGAGCGAGGTGCCGAGCCCGGTGGTTCTGCACCGCATCTCTGACCTATGGACGGACACAGGTTACACGTCGACGACGACGAAGACGCTCTTCGCGTTCGGCTTCCATGATGAGGTGGCCACAGGCACGACGCTCAACGCGGGGGCTACGTCGATCTCGGTCTCGGATGTGGGCGGGCACTACATTTGGTTTAGCCCTGCCTCGATCACGATCGGCGGCGATGTGAAGATCCGCGGGCGAAAGCTGAACGACGACGGGACCACGGAGGCCAGCCCGACGGAGGATACGTTCACGATCGGGGGCGGGGATACGGGCCACATCTACATGAGCACGGCCAGGGTGGCGGATAACGCCTCGATCAACCGGGTCTCGGGTTTCAGCGGGACCCTCGATTACGGCCTCGTGTCGCCCTACAACGCGAAGGGGCTTATGAACGTGCTCGAAATGGCGGAGATCCAGTTCGAGCCGTCGAACGATTCAAACTACCGGCTTGACTGGCTGATTCGGAAGTGGACGCCGGGGGCGAGTGGGGGACTCTCGGACGTGATGGCGCAACGGACGTTTCGAAACTCGGACACCGTGAAGCGCGCGAAGGAAAACCGCCCGGGGCACGACCATTACCTAACGATCGACGACGCCATCGACCTCAACAACAGCGACGGCGAGGAAGGGTACATCGTCACGATCAACCGGAAGAGTATGCACAACATCAACCTCCGAATGCGGGGGTATCGCCAGATCTGACGAATAGAGGAGTGAGCACCATGGCAATTGCGTTCCCGATCAGCGACACGGCACCGGTCATCTTCGACGACTGGCTCGAGGTCGTCGACTACATGCAGGAGAACGGCAACGTGGAGGCGATTACGCACATCGCGGAGCAGCTGGGCGTGGATGTCGAGGCGGAGCCGATCGTCCAGAAGTATCAGCTGGCTACGGTCCTGAACCGCGTGGCGAAGCTCTACGAAGCCGGTGGCCTCGTGGAATCGCTGGACGAGCGAGCCTAGAGACAAGAACGATCCTAATCCCCTTGCGCCGCGCGCCGAGGGCGGAGGCATCTCCGCTCTCGGCGCGTTTTTCATTCCGCGAACACGCCCGACACGTCGTACCCGCCCGGAACGAGCATCCGATCTCGGATCCTCTTGAGGAACCTTCCGATGGCCTGGCGCTTGGAACTTCGCCCAAGGTGCTCCGCGATCTCGGCCGAGGTCCAGCCGTCCAGATAGCGAAGCCGCATAATCCGCTGATGCTCGGGGGGGAGGTCTCGGATCATCCGTTCCAGGAGTTCCCGAGTGCGGGGGGCGTCCATGCTCCCGTCTTTCGCAGGTGCCTCGACGAGGGTCGACACCTCGCCCGAGGGGCGCTCCCGCCGTTGACGGGAGAGGGCGCGCACCGCGGCTTTTGAGAGGTCACGCGAGATGACCTGACAGGCGTACGTGGAGAAGGCGGCGCCGCCTTGCCCGCTCCACGTCCGACAGGCTTTCTCGAGCGACAGGAAGCCTTGCTGGTAGATATCGTCTTCGTCGAGTAGGGGTGTTAGTCGGAAGCGACTTTGAATCCACCCCCGTACGGTCCCGATCAGACCTAGATGGTCCTCGGGCCGTGGTCGTCCATCGGTCACGAGAATATCCCCTCCCTAGAGCCCCCGCCCGGAGGCTGTTGGTTCGGTGTGGTGGGCTAGTCCTGCGGAAGATCCGTCTCAAGTTGCACGGGGGCCGTCATCCGAAACTCCAGATGCAAGGCGCCCGCTTGGATACTTGCTGTACACATGAACCCCGGTGCCAGCGGGTAGCCCGCAGCCCGAAGTGCCTTAAGTACGTGCTCCATCGGGATCGCAAACGATTCGGTCGTCGTGTGGCTTCCGCGTTTCTCGTTACTGTTCATTGGTCACTCTCCGCAATTTGATCCTCTCCTGGCCTCGAAGGTAGAGCGGGGCTCTCGCGCCCTGTACGTCGATTCTCAGATACGCCCGGTCGTCGGGCGCGTCGTAGGTGTGGCCGTGGTCGGGGACCGGCTTAGTCCCCCTCTTCAAGAATAGGGCAGCGTTGGCGACCTTGCCGCTCGGCCAACGGACCTCGACTTCCTGCTCCTCCTGGAGGAGGTACTCCTTGTAGTTGTCCCTGGTGAGCTTCACTCCGTCGGGGACGAGGCAGTCGATGTAACACCAGTTCGAGTACGTCTGGATCGTTCCCCATTCAGTCATCGCCAACGGCCCTCCCGCGCCGGATCAGCTCACACAGACGAGCCTCCATCGTGTCTCCGATATCCCAGCCTTGGTCACCGATCACTTCGTAGCGGAACTGTTCCGCTATACACTTCGCGTCTTGTTCTTCGCGGATGAAACCCTCGAGCACGCCGTCGACTACGTCGCCGTCCCGCACGTACAGCCGACGGTGTCGTTTTGCAATCCTCTCCGTCGCGTCAGCCATCACTCCTCCCTTGCCGAATCAGGTCGGCAGCTATCTCCTCCATTTCCGCCATCGCGTTGACGCGACCACAAAGGTCAATGGGCGTCGCGAGCCTCAAGCCGCCCGCAGCGTGCAGCCGTCTCACGATCTCCCGCGCCACGCCCTCGGCGTCCTGTTCGTCGCGGATGTAATCCTCGATCGATTTCGCGATCGGTCCCGCGACTTGCGGGTCAAGATGCTTCAGTAGATGCGCCTTCGCGAAACCTGCGATCCTCTCCGCCGCGTCAGTCATCGCTAGAACTCCGAAGAACAGATGATCTCGTACTTCCCTCGTTTCATCAGGTCGCCTACGTTGACGACCTGGTCGACCTGGAACACGGGATCAACAC
>CAZQZX010000383.1:0-3407 GCA_964597885.1 uncultured Planctomycetota bacterium | reverse complement strand
TGCGCGTGCAGCGAACGGCCGGACGTCTGGATGTGATACTTGAGCTTCTGGCTCCGGTCGTTCGCGCCGTAGAGCTCGCGCATCGCGTTCGCCCAGATGCGTCGCGCCACTCGCCCGATCACCGCGTACTCCGGGTCCATCCCGTTGCTGAAGAAGAACGAGAGGTTCGGGGCGAAGTCATCGACATCCATGCCGCGGGCCAGGTAGTACTCGACGTACGTGAAGCCGTTCGCCAGCGTGAACGCGAGCTGCGTGATCGGGTTCGCTCCGGCCTCGGCGATGTGGTAGCCGGAGATCGAGACCGAGTAGAAGTTGCGGACACCGTTGTTCGTAAACCACTCCTGCACGTCGCCCATCATCTTGAGGGCGAACTCGGTCGAGAAAATGCACGTGTTCTGCGCCTGGTCTTCCTTCAGGATGTCGGCCTGCACGGTACCGCGAACCTGCGCGACCGTCTCGGCCACGACCTTCGCGTACTCGTCGTCCGACACCTTCGCGCGCAGATCGTCGAACGAGTACCCGCCGCCGTTCGGCTGCAGGCAATCCTCGTCGCTGATCTCGATGCGGCCCTCCGCCTTCAGGTAGCGGCGCAGGCTCTGCCGGATCGCGGCGTTGAAGAAGAAGGCGAGGATCGTCGGCGCCGGGCCGTTGATCGTCATCGAGACCGACGTCTTCGGGCTCGCCAGATCGAAGCCGGCGTACAGCGCTTCCATGTCCTCGACGTGCGCGATCGACACGCCCGAGTTCCCGACCTTGCCCCAGATGTCCGGGCGTCGATCCGGATCGTCTCCGTAGAGCGTCACGCTGTCGAAGGCGGTCGAGAGCCGCTTGGCTTCCGAGTGCTTGCTGACCAGGTGGAACCGACGGTTCGTGCGCCACGGTCCACCCTCACCGGCGAACATCCGCGTGGGATCCTCGCCGCGCCGCTTGTACGGGAAGACGCCGGCCGTGTACGGGTACTCGCCCGGGACGTTCTCGAGCAGGCGCCAGCGAAGCAGGCTCCCCCACTCCGTGTTCCGAGGCAGCGCGACCTTGGGGATCCGCTGCATCGAGAGGCTCTGCGTGTAGTTCTCGACCTCGATCTTCCGGCCGCGCACCTCGTAGCGGTTCACGTCGGCCCGGTAGTTCTTCACGAGCTCCGGCCAGTCCTCGAGAAGCGAGAGCGCCTGGCGGTCCATCTGGTTGCGCAGGTTGTTGAACTCGACCATCAAGGGCTCGAGGTGGTTCGGGGCTTCCGAGACCTGCTCCATCCGGAACGGCAGAAGCGCCTCCTCGTCGCGGCTCGGCCAGCCCGTGAAGTGGGCCACCGCCTTGCGCAACGCCCACAGATCGGACGCCATCCGCGACTGTTCCTCGATCCACTTGCGGTGCCGCCGCGAGGTATCCGCCACCATCGCGAGATACCGCACGCGCGACGGCGGGATGATCGTGCGCTGATCGGGCTCGCCGGTCTCGAGCGACGCGGTGAACCGCCCCTTGAACTCGCGACCCACGCGCTCGGACAGGAGGCCGAGCAGCTCGACGTAGACCTGGTTGCACCCTCGATCGTTGAACTGGCTTGCCATCGAGGCGTACACCGGCATCGCGTCCGGCGCCTCGGCGAACCGCTGGTGCCCTCGTTGGTAGGCCTTGCGCACATCGCGAAGCGCGTCCTGAGCGCCGGCCTTGTCGAACTTGTTCACGACGACGACATCCGCCTCGTCGAGCATCTCGATCTTCTCGAGCTGCGTCTGCGCGCCGAACTCGGGAGTCATGACGTAGACGGACAGATCCACCAGCGGGACGACCGACGAATCGGCCTGCCCGATACCGCTCGTCTCCGCGATGACCAGATCGAATCCGTACCCGCGCGCGAGCTGGATCGCGTCCTCGAGCGCCGCGCTGACTTCGCTGCCGGAACCGCGCGTCGCGAGCGAGCGCATGTAGACCCGCCCGCACTCGACCGAGTTCATCCGGATGCGGTCGCCGAGCAGCGCCCCGCCCGTCTTCTTCTTCGTCGGATCGACCGAGAGCACGGCCACCGTCGCTTCGGGGAAATCCTCGACGTAGCGCCGCACGAGCTCGTCGGTCAGCGAGCTCTTGCCCGCACCGCCCGTTCCCGTGATGCCGAGCACCGGCGCGCCACGCCCGTCCTTGGGCTGGAAGCGCTCGACGAGCCGTTCCTTCTCCTTCACCTGTTGGTCGGTCGCCTCGCCGCCGGCCACCGCTTCGAGCTGGGTGATCGCGCGCGCGAGCAGACCCCATCGATCCGGTCCGGCGCCGGGAACGAGGTCGGCGAGGTCGCCGTCCTCTCGCTCGATCGTGAGCGGAGAGTGGTCGCAGTTCTCGAGGATGTCGTTGATCATCCCCTGGAGCCCCAGCTTGCGGCCGTCCTCGGGGTGGTAGATGCGCGTGACGCCGTACTCCTCGAGCTCGCGCTTCTCTTCGGGCACGATCGTGCCTCCGCCGCCGCCGAAGATGCGGATGTGCCCCGCACCGCGCTCGACCAGGAGATCCCGCATGTAGCGGAAGAACTCCATGTGGCCGCCCTGGTAGGAGCTGATCGCGATCCCCTGCGCGTCCTCGTGAATCGCCGCGTCGACGATCGAGCGCACCGATTGGTTGTGGCCGAGATGGATGACCTCGGCCCCCGAAGCCTGAAGGATCCGTCGCATCACGTTGATCGCGGCATCATGCCCGTCGAAGAGCGAAGCCGCGGTGACGATCCGCAGGTTGTGCTTCGGCGCGTAGATCTCGATGCCCTCAGCGGACATGCGGGGCGAAGGGGACGTCGTACTCATACCGAGTGGATCCTCCAGAGGGGAGGCGACGCTCGACGGCAGCTGTGGAGCGCTCGCCTCAGGATGGCCCGATTATAGGATCTGACCGGCCAGAGGACGACCCGGGAGCCGCGTCGGCAGGCGATACCGACACGCTCAAGCACCTTCCGGAAGTCGGCTTACGATCAGCCGGCGAGCAAGAGGCCCGCCGGATCCTCGACCATCTCCTTGACCGTCTTCAGGAACTGAACGGATTCCCGTCCGTCGACGATCCGGTGGTCGTAAGAGAGCGCGATGTACATCATCGGACGGATCACGATTTCACCGGCAACGACGACCGGTCGATCCTCGATGCGGTGAAGCCCGAGGATGCCGACCTGCGGCGGGTTGATGATCGGCGTCGCCATGAGCGAGCCGAAGACACCCCCGTTGCTGATCGTGAAGGTACCGCCACGCAGCTCTTCGATCGTGATCGAGCCGTCCTGCGCGCGGCGCCCGAAGTCGCGGATCGCGCCTTCGATCTGCGCGAAGCTCAGGTGATTGGCATCGCGAATCACCGGCACCACGAGGCCTTCCTCGGCGCCGACCGCGATCCCGATGTCCTGGTAATCCTTGTAGACGATCTCGTTGCCCTGGATCTCGGCGTTG
>CAZQZX010000382.1:0-3456 GCA_964597885.1 uncultured Planctomycetota bacterium | reverse complement strand
TCGAGCTTCTCGCGGCGGATCTGCATCTTCAGCTTCTCGACCGCCTTGGTCTCGATCTGGCGGATGCGCTCGCGCGTGACGTTGTACATGTTGCCGACTTCCTCGAGCGTGTACGCGTTGCCGTCGTTCAGGCCGTAGCGCAGCTTGAGGATCTCACGCTCCTTGATCGGGAGCGTCTGCAGCACCTCGTCGATCCGCTCGCGGAGCAGGAGGTCCTGGCTCGTGTCGAGCGGCGACTCGCTCTTGTCGTCACGGATGAAGTCGCCGTGAAGCCTCTCGTCGCCCTCGCTCACCGGCTGGTCGATCGAGACCGGGTTGCGAAGGAAGCCGTAGAGGATCTTCAGCTCTTCGATCGGGATGTCCATGATCCGCGCGATGTCTTCCGGCTGGGCTTCGCGGCCCTCTCGCTGGAAGAACTCCTTGCGGACGCGCTGCAGCTTTCCGAGCGACTCGACCATGTGCACCGGGATGCGGATCGTTCGCGACTGGTCCGCGATCGATCGCGTGATCGACTGGCGGATCCACCACGTCGCGTACGTACTGAACCGGTTTCCACGGCCGACCTCGTACTTGTCGAGGGCGGTCATCAATCCCGCGTTGCCCTCCTGGATGAGATCCAGGAACGGCAGCCCGCGGTTCATGTACTTCTTCGCGATGCTCACGACGAGACGCAGGTTGCGGTTGCAAAGCGTCGTCTTCGCGGCCTCGTAGACCTCGCGGATCTCCTCCATTTCCTTACGGTGACGCCGCATGCCGAGCGCGGTATTGAGCGCCGACACCTGCTTGGTGCGCCACTTGTCGGTCGTGGCGGCGATCGTGACGCGCTGGCTGCCGCGTCGCTTCTGCCGCTGGAGGTTCCGGTCGATGTTCGAGAGGTCCTCGCACTCGTCGAAGATGCGCTCGATGATCGGGTAGACCATCTTCATCTCGAACTTGAGGTCGGCGAGAGTGTCGCCCACCGGACGCATCCGGTCGCGATACTCGTCGGCGATCTTCTGCTGATCGGCCGCCGAAAGCCCGATTCGACGCGACACCGACTTCTGGAGATCCTTGCGGTTCTTGTCGAGGGTGCGCTGAAGCTTGCGGATGAGACCCGGCAGCGACCGGATCATCGCTTCCTTCTTCTCGCCCTCGTAGCCGACCTTCAGCACGCGGTCGAAGGCACGCTCGCCGTTCACGATCTGCGTGAGAAGCTCGATGGCGCGCTCGACGGCGAACCCGCACTGGAAGACGACGGCGCGCAGCGCCTGCCGCGAGTCCTCGAGCTGGGTCGAAGTCTCCTTCTCTTCTTTCTCCGTCATGAGCGGGATGCTCGCCATCTGGCGGAGATAGATGAGGATCGGGTTCAGAGACTTGTCGGTCTCTTCGTCCTCGGCAATCGAGGAACCGGTGGTGTTGGTGGTCTGCGGGCGAATGGTGTCCGCGTCCTCTTGATAGGCTCCGGCCGCCCTGGAGCGGGTCTCGGAAGTCTCGCCGGCGGCGCTACCGCGCATGGTGGCGACAGCGCTCCGGTCTGCGGAGAAAACCATGGTATGCTCGGACGGATCGTGCTCGACTGTGCTCATGTGGTTCCTCCCCGAACCGCGCCTGCACTGGATACGAAAGACGGGATCATAAACGGATTCGGGTCAAGACACAATGGATGGCCCCGATTTTCGGGCGGCTCCCGATCCTCGGTCAACCCCGATATTCCACCCCTCTTCAGGACGAAGGAACACTCGGACGAGGGGACGCTTCGAGTGGCCTCCAGGGCCGTTTTTCGGCCCCGCCCGCCGAACTCGGGCGGGCGATCCATAAGCCGGTATTCTCACCCATCCTGGGGTCGCTCTTCAACAGTTCTGTTGCGCGGCAATTTGTCGCGCCAGCAAACGACTGTATCCCTTGATGTTACCGAATCGAATTCTCAAATCGTCTCCTAACGGGCCGAAAACTGTCCGCGAGAACGCCCCTCCCCTGGAGGGGGCTCTGCCCTTCGACCCGCCGATCATGCTCGCGCCGATGGAGGGGTTCAGCCACCCGGAGTTCCGGTCCCTCGTCGCCGAGCAGGGAGGCCTCGGGATCGTCTGCACCGAGTTCGTGCGCATCACGAGCGCCCCGGTGAGCCGTAAGTTCATGGCGCGAAACGTCGTGAAGGTGGACGGGCTCCCTCTGTCGGTCCAGGTGATGGGAAAGGAGCTCGAGCGGATGGCGGAAGCGGCGGGCCTCGTGGCCGCGGCCGGTGCCGATGTGGTCGACGTCAACCTGGGCTGCCCGACGCCGCGCGCCGTGCGCGGGGGCGTGGGTGCGGCGATGCTGCGCGACCTCGACCTCCTGCACGATGTCCTCTCCGCCATGCGGCGCGAGGTCCCCGGGCAGCTCTCGGCCAAGGTCCGGGCCGGCTTCGACGACGTCGACGGCGCGCTCGCGATCGTCGAGTGCGTCCAGGCCGCGGGCTGCGACTTCGTCGTACTCCACCCGCGCAAGAGGTCCGACGTCTTCCGCGGTGTCTCGGACTGGCGCATCATCCGCGAGGCGAAGCAGGCCCTCCAGATCCCGATCGTCGGCAATGGCGACTGCTGGTACGCCTCGGACCTTCAGCGCATGCAGGACGAGACCGGCTGCGACGGCGTGATGGTCGGTCGGCCCGCCCTGCGAAACCCGTGGATCTTCCGACAGGCAGCGGATCTGCGCGCAGGCCGCCCGATTTTTCAGCCCTCGGGCGCCGACTGGATGGAGTATTTCCGCGCCGTGGCCGAACGCTTCCGGCCGCGCTACGGCCGCAAGGAGCACGGCCTCGTCTCCAAGCTCAAGGAGCTCCTGCGCTTCCTCGTGCGATGCCACCCCGACCGTGAGGCGATCCTCTCCCAAGCCCTACGCCTCCAGACGCTTGAAGAAGTCGAAGCGGCGCTCGAGGCCCGCTTCGGCCCCCTGCCCCCCGACGCCCTCGACCTCGGGGCCACCGGCTGGCCGGACGGCGAGCGATCCGGCTCCGCAGAGGCCCGGTAGGGCGTATCTCCTTTCCTGACAGAAAGTGACGTTCAATTTTCCCAGATTATCCGGTTGTCATTGACCGCTCCGATTTGTTTTATTGCTACCCAGGACAGGGCGGCGGGGAGGCCGACCTGTTCGACATCGAGTAAAGAGAGGGCGGTTGGATTCGGAATGATCGAACCTGCGAGACGTCCCCGCCGTGACGGCGGGGACGCCCTAGCAGGGGGCGCCCCCGTCACCGGCAGCGGTTCCGCCTCCGGGGCCGACGCAGCCGAGATCGGCTCCGGTGATGGGGAGGCCGGGTCGCCCAGACGGCCCGCGCCGAGCTCGATGCCCCCCAACGATGCGGCACGTGAGTCGGACCGCGATGAAGCGGCGTCCGACCCGAAGCTGGATTCCGCCCAGCTGCTCTCCACAGCCGTGCCTTCCACAGCCCGCCCCTCCACAGCCCGCCCCTCCACAGCCCGCCCCTCCACAGCCCGCCCC
>CAZQZX010000381.1:0-3476 GCA_964597885.1 uncultured Planctomycetota bacterium | reverse complement strand
CTTACCGACGCCCGCTTCGCCGAGCAGCACCGGGTTGTTCTTGGTGCGGCGGCTGAGGATCTGGATGACGCGCTCGATCTCGTTCTTGCGACCGATGACCGGGTCGAGCTTGCCTTCCTTGGCGAGCTCCGTCAGGTCACGACCGAACGCATCGAGTGCCGGCGTCTTGCCCTTGCTGGGCGAGTCGGCCTTTTCTTCCGGCTCCGGCGGAAGCTCGGCGCCGAGGAACTCGAGAACCTCTTCGCGCACCTCTTCGAGCTTGGTGCCGAGGTTCATCAGAACCTGCGCCGCGATCCCGTCATGCTCTCGGATGAGACCGAGCAGCAGATGTTCGGTGCCGATGTAGTTGTGTCCGAGCTGGCTCGCTTCTTCCAGCGAGAGCTCGAGCACCTTCTTGGCGCGCGGGGTGAACGGCAGCTGCCCCATCGTCACCATGTTCGATCCCGTCTTCACCAGCTTCTCAACCTCGAGCCGGATCTTCTTGAGATCGACGTTCATGTTCTTCAGGACGTTCGCGGCGACGCCGCTCCCCTCCTTCACCAGACCGAGGAGGATGTGCTCGGTTCCGATGTAGTCGTGGTTGAAACGCTGGGCTTCCTGGCGGGCCAGCCCCATCACCTTGCGGGCGCGATCGGTAAAGCGGTCGAACATCGGGTTCCTCCTGATCTATCCCTGAAGCCTGGCGTGATTTCCCGGGCTTCTGCACCGGTGAAGATCCGGTTGTCATCAACAGTCGTTTTCGTCCGATCGGACAACGAGGTGAAGCTCTTTTTTCCCCGGGAACTCGCCTCGCTCCACCCGATTGTACCAATTTGGTCCAAAGCGTCCCGGCGGGCACGGGAAGGCCCGAAAACGAGCACCGAGGGGCGACGAAAAAGTTGCCGGATCTTGGATTCGCGGTCGCGATCCGGGTTACGGGCCGTGAGGTTTTTCGGCGAGGGGTCGCACGCGGATTCGCCCGTGATTTCGTGTCCGGGGCGGTCCACCGTCCGTCGCTCCTCGACCGCTTCCCCCGGGACCCGGGATCAGTTCAGGTGATCGCGGATGAAACGGGCCCGAACGATGTCTCGCTCACCCGGATCGAGGACCTGCCCCTCGAGCTTCTGGAGGTGGGCCGGCTGGCTCAGGATGAAGAGCTCGTTGACCGTTCCGATCTCGATCTCCTCGACGATGCCGAGGTTGACCCCCATGCGCACCATCGAGAGGCGCTCCATGGTTTCCTCCGACGAGATCTGCCGAGCGGACTGCAGGCTCCCGACGGCGCGCCAGACCTTGTCCTCCAGATTCGGTCGGTGGCTCTCGAGGAACTTGCTACGGATCTTTCGCTCATACGAGATGATCTTCGGAACGATCTCGCGAAACTCGGCAAGGATCTCCTCTTCGCTTCGACCGAGCGTCACCTGATTCGAGATCTGGTAGAAGTCTCCCGAGGCATGGGTGCCCTCGCCGTAGAGACCGCGGACGACCATGTTGAGACGGGCGACCGCGTTGAAGACCTTCTCGATCTGCCGGGTCATCACGAGCGCCGGCAGGTGCAGCATGACCGAGACGCGCATGCCCGTACCGACGTTCGTCGGGCAGGCCGTGAGGTAACCGTACTCGCTCGAGAACGCATACGGGAAGCGTCCCTCGAGCTTCGTATCGACCTCGTCGATGGTTTTCCACGCCTCGTCGAGCTGGAACCCGCTGCGCATCACCTGGATCCGCAGATGGTCCTCCTCGATCGTCATGATCGACACGGTCTCGGAGCTCGTGTACGCGACCCCTCGATCCCCCTCGTCCTCGGCGTGCTCACGGCTGATGAGATGCCGCTCGACGAGCAGCGTGCAATCGATGGGATCCGCGCCGCGCAGATTCATGTACGCGGGGCTGCCGGAGATTCCCGCCGCTTCGATACCGTCGCGCAGCAAGGACTCCAGACGCGTGCGCTTGTCCTCGCTCAGGCGAGACTGGAAGGGGAAGTCCTCGAGGTTTCTCGCCAGCCGGATGCGGCTCGAGATCACGATGTCCGATTCGGGCCCGGTACCCTTCAGCCACTCCCCCGATCGGGGATACAGCTCATCAAGCGCCATGGCCGGACTCGTCTTCTCGTGGATCCTCGCTCGGCGGCGCGTCCTCGCCTCGAGCTTCGCCGCTCTCGAGATCGGCGTCACCGAGGTCGGCCTCGCCCCCGGACTCGAGGATGCGGATGCGGTCCCGGATCTCGGCGGCCCGCTCGTAGGCCTCGAGCTTCACCGCCTGATCGAGATCGAGGCGGAGCTGGCGAAGGGTCTTCTCGCGCTCGACTTCCTTGCCGACCGCAGACGGGACCTTGCCGACATGCTGCTTCTTCCCGTGGATCTTCTCGAGCAGCGGCTCGAGTCCGGCTCGAAAGACCTTGTAGTCGTTGCAGCAGCCCAGACGGCCTCGGCTGCGGAACTCGGGGTACGTGATCCCACAGCAGGGGCACTTCTGGTCGAGGAGGTCCTGGATCTCGCGTCCGGACGCCGGTTCGAGGAAATTCCCGATCACCTCGGACACGCTCTGGGGCTGCACGTTCATCGAGAGGCCCTGGTCCTCCGCGCAGTCCTCGCAGAGATGGACCTCTTTTTTCGTGTTCCCGTGGTGATAGAGGTTCGTCAGATGAACCGTCGCGGGATTCTGCTTACAGGATTCGCACATCATGGCCCGATTACCGCCAGCGCTGGGGGAGATGAGGGATGGAACGCCGCCTGAGGGGTCCCGGAGAATCCAAAGCCCGAGAAATATAGCACAAGAACCTCGGCATGTACACGCATTTACGTCGATTCGAGCCCCTCGCCGACAGGGCTCTCGAGGGCGCGCACGAAGCGCCGGAATGCCCTCCCGCGCTCCGCGAAGTTCGGAAACTGGTCGAAGCTCGCGCACCCCGGCGACAGAAGTACCGCGCCGCGAGGATGTTGGCTCGCAATCCAGCGGACCGCGTCCCCGAGATCGGCGCAAAGCCTCAGGGCGGGCCCCTCGGCCGAGCCGACGGTCGCCCGGATCCGGGCGGCGATCGCATCGGCCGTCTGGCCGATCAGGGCGACCCCCGTGGCCTCGCGAGCCAGCGTCTCGCCCAGTCCGTCCATGTCGATCTTCTTGTCGTACCCCCCGCAGATCAGCCACTTGTCCCCGTCAACTGCGGTGAGGGCGGCGATCGCGGACTCCGGCGTCGTGGCGATCGAATCGTTGTAGTACGACACCCCGTCGATCTCGGCCACGAGCTCCAGGCGATGCTCCACGCCCCGGAATCCCTCGACCGCCCGCTGGATCCCCGCCGGATCGCACCCCAGTAGCAGAGGCGGTCCGGCCGCGGCCAACGCGTTCGACTGGTTGAAGCGCCCCAGGAGCCGCAGGTCCGCGACCCCGAACAGGTCCGTCTCCGAACCCTCGAGCCTGGCCACCGCACGTCCGTCACGGATGAACAGCCCTTCCTCGAGCGTGCGCTCACGGCTGAAGTAGAGCTTGCGCCCGCG
>CAZQZX010000380.1:0-3482 GCA_964597885.1 uncultured Planctomycetota bacterium | reverse complement strand
GATCATCGACGGGGAATCGCCGAGCAAGGACGTCCTCTACGGGGCGTACGTGGGTCTCGGCAACGCCTACTTCGCGCAGTCTCGTTTCGACGAAGCGCTGAAGGACTGCTTCCTTCGGGTCGTGGTTCTGAACGATCGCGAAGGGGACGTTCCCGTCGATCGTCTGGCTCCCGCGCTCTACTGGTCCGGTCGCTGCTTCGACCAGTTGCGCAACGAGAAGCCGGAGAACGGCCGATTCGCCCGCGATCTCTACGCCGAGGTCGTCCGGACCGCCCCCGGCAGCAAGTGGGCGGAGGAAGCTCGAAAGCTGCGCCGCCGCTGAGCTTCGGCTCGCGTTTGCAGCGGATCCGAGTATGACGAATCCACGACGGCCGACCGGCGCCCCGATGCGCGGTCGGCCGTTTTCGTTTCGTTCGCCGGGGGGGCTCGGTTCGTGAACGTGCTCGGATCCCTCGCTGACCGTACGTTCTTCCATCTCCTGTACCTCGGCGGGCTCCCTCTGGTCCGTGCGGCGTATCCGATCCGGGTCCGGGGATCGCTCCCGACCGAGGTGGACCGCCCGGTCCTGTTGGCCCCCAATCACGCCTCCTTCCTCGATCCGATCGTGCTCCAAGCCGTCGTTCCACGGCGGATCACGTACCTGATGGCCGAGGCCTACTACCGCCTTCCTCTCCTCCAGTTCGCGTTTCGTCGACTCGGTTGCATTCCGATTCGCACGAGCGGGGCGAACGTCGCCGCCATTCGCTCGGGGGTCGATGCGCTCCGTGAAACCTCGCTGGCCGCGATCTTCCCGGAAGGACGGCGCTCGCTCGATGGCGAGCTCCAGCCGGGCTTCCCCGGAGTCGCGATCTTGGCCGAGCGAGCGGATGCCCTCGTCGTTCCGGTGGGCATTCTCGGAACGTGGAACGCGCTCCCCCCGGGAGGGCGGTTCCCGCGGCCGGCCGCGGTCGAGGTGCGGTTCGGCAGTCCGATCGACTTCCGTCGTTCCGTTGGGCCGAGGGTCCGCGTCCGCGAGCGAACGGCGATCGTGATGCGCGCGATCGACTCCCTGCTCGACGCGTAGCGAGTGGTCCGCCTTCGGGCGCCGTCCGTTGGGTACCGCGACGTTCGAGCCCGATTCGCGAGCCCCGGTTCGCGAGTTCCGTTTCCTCGGCCGTGGTTCGCCGATGCGGAGCCCGCGACACGAAACTCCTCCGCCCTCCCTGTAACCGGACCGTCCGCCTCCCGACTAACCGGTCGCGAAGGGCGGAGCGCGGGTGGCCGCGCGCCGGCTCGGTGGGTGGGGCTGCTCGTGGGTCGTTCCGGGCCGCCGTTCAGATCCGGGAGGCGATGGGTGGAAACCGACGCGCAGGCAGGGATCGAGCGGGACGTTCGGCGATCGTTGGAAGGGGATGCCCGCGCCTTCGATCGCATCGTGCGCGACTACGCGGGTCCTCTTCGCGGGTTCCTCCGACGTCTCGTCGGCGACTTCCACGTGGCCCAGGATCTCTCGCAGGAGACGTTCCTCAAGGCCTACCAGTCACTGGACAAGCTCGGGTCTCCGGCTTCGTTCGGGCCGTGGTTGTTTCGGATCGCCTTCCATGTGGCGATCGACCACCGCCGTCGCGCGGAGGAGGGGCTCGTTTCGCTCGAGAGTCTCGAGGGTCAGGTGGTCGGGCAATCCCACTCGCCCCCGGAAGGACTCGAGGCGGAAGAGGAACGTCGCCGTCGATATCGGTCGGTCGTGGATGCGGTTTCGCACCTTCCGGAGCCCTATGCCCTCGTGCTCGTCCTTCGCTACCTCGAGCAGCGTTCGTACGGCGAGATGTCCGAGCTGCTCGACCTCACGGTGACCAACGTCAAGGTGCGACTGCACCGAGCCCGGAAGATGGTGCGTCGGCGCGTTGCGGCGGAGGAGCTGGAAGCGACGAACGGATTCGCGTGGCACGGACCGAAGGATGAAAGGAGCGATCCATGACCGAACGACGAAGCTCGATGGGTACGAAGGAAACAAGGGGAGTGGGAAGCAGCAGCCGGGTTCTGGCCCTGGCCCTGGCGCTGGCGACCGGGCTTTCGCTCTGGATGCCGGTCGCCTCGGCCGCGGTGGGAGGCAGCGACGAGGTCCCGCCGACGGGGAAGGAACTGTTGTCGGCGGCTTTCGCGGTAAAGAAGCGCAGCTTCAGGAAGGAAGGCGAAGAGAAGCGACGAATCCTCGTGGAGGCCGTCGACGCCTACCGACGGGTCGCGGCGGCCGTTCCGGACGACCATCCCTCCTGTGCGATCGCGGCGTATCGCGTCGGGGAGATCTGGCGTTCGCTCGGTGACCGTGCCGAGGCCGAGTCGGCCTTTGTCGAGGCGGCCGGCTATGAGGATGTTCGAGACGTGATGGCCCGCTCGTTGCTCGAGCTCGGTCATCTCGACCGACGCGAGAAGCACTTCGAAGCCGCGATTCGTCGTTACGAAGAGGTCGTGACTCGATGTCCACAAGAGCGCGACCGGGTCGCACGGGCGATCGTCTGGATCGGAAAGTGCCATCGAGCGCAGAAGCGCCACGAGCCGGCGCGAGAAGCCTTGCGCAGGGTGATCGACGGCTATGCGGACCAGGTCGCGCGGTTGCTGGAGGCCTACGACCTCCTGGCCCAGGTGTATCTCGAGGAGGGCAAGCTTCGCTTGGCCGAAGAGACCTTGGCGGAATGCACGGCGCGGGCCGCGGCGCTGGAAACGGCGGGGGACGAAACCCACCGTGGGCTGTCGGACCGGGTGGCGCAGTTGAAAGCGTGGAAGAAGGTGCGTGCCGCGCGAGCCGAGGCCGAGACCGAGGCGGGTTCCGGTACGAAGACGAGCAAGATGTCGAAACCGGGCTCGGGGGCGGTGCGCTGACGAGTTCGGGATCTCGCCTCGGGGGATACGCTTCGCATCCCCCGAGGCGGTTTCGATTCCATCAACCCTCGGAGCCGGGGATGCCGATTCCTTGGTACCGGAAGCCCTTCTCCTTCAGCCGTTGCATGTCGTAGATGTTGCGGCAATCGAAGATGACCGGCGTGCGCATCCGGTTCTTGATCTCGTCGAAATCCGGCTTCCGGAACTCGTTCCATTCGGTGACGAGCACGAGCGCATCCGCGCCGTCGGTCGCCTCGAGCGGCTTCTCCGCGTACTGGATCCGGTCGCCGAAGGTCTTGCGCGCTTCGTGCATCGCCTCGGGATCGAAGGCGTGGACCTCGGCTCCTCGGGCGAGGAGCTCCTCGATGATCGTGATGGAGGGGGCTTCTCGCATGTCGTCGGTTCGCGGCTTGAAGGCCAGGCCCCAGATCGCGATGACCTTGCCCTTCAGGTCCTCGCCGAACGTCTTCACGATCTTGGGGATCATGAAGCGCTTCTGCTCGGCGTTGACGTCCTCGGTGGCCTTGACGATGGCCATGTCGTAGCCCGCTTCGTCGGCCGTCTTCACGAGGGCTTTGACGTCCTTGGGGCAGCATGAGCCGCCGTAGCCCGGGCCGGGGGAG
>CAZQZX010000379.1:0-3497 GCA_964597885.1 uncultured Planctomycetota bacterium | reverse complement strand
AACGGACGGTCGCGCGGGGGCCCATCGCGCCCGGGCCCTTCTCGCAAGAGCCCGTCGCGCCCCGGCCCATCGCGCCCCGGCCCATCGCGCCCCGGCCCATCGCGCCCCGGCCCGTCTCGCATCGGTCCGTCGCGTCTGGGCGGCGGCTCGGCGCGTTCGGCCTGCACTCGCATCCCCACCACGCGGAGCGGAATGCCGGCTCGCTCGACGGTGGCGAAGCGTGGCGCGTCGAGATCCTCGGCGAGCTTCGGAAGCGCGTCGCCGTCGAGCTGCTCGGATTGGAACAGCACCTTTTCGCCGGCGAGCCAGGCCTGGAACCTCAGGTCGGCGCGGTCGTCGTCGGGAACGTGGATCGGATCTGCGGCGAGAGGCATGTGCTCGCGAACCCTTCGACCGAGCTCGAGCGAGACTTGCGCGATTGACGTGCGCGTGATCGTGAGCAGCGATCGGTCGATCTCGTTCACCATGCGATCGCGAACGATCCAGTAGAGGCCGATTCCGTTCACGGCGAGGAAGATCGTGATTCCGAGGAGGATGCCGACGAGCAGTCGATTGCGCAGCGACCGGATCATCGCGCTTCCTCCAGTCGCGGTCCGAAGACGTAGCCTTCGCCGCGTCGCGTGTGGAGAATCTTGGGACGATCCGGACGTTCGAGCTTCTTGCGCAGGTAACCGATGTACACGTCGACGACGTTGCTCGTCGCGGTCGATCGCTCGTCGTAGATGTGCTGCCAGATCTCGGTGCGAGAGACGACCTGCCCCGTCCGATGGGCGAGGTACTCGAGCAGCGCGTACTCCTTCGCGGTGAGCTCGATCGCCTCATCGTCGATGCGGACGGTATGGTCGGCGGTCTGGATGACGACGTGCCCGACCTCGAGCACCGGGGCCTTCTGATCGTACTCGCGTCGGACGAGCGCGCGCACCCGGGCGAGGAGCTCCTCCATCGCGAAGGGTTTGACGAGATAGTCGTCCGCGCCGCCGTCGAGTCCCACGACCCGGTCGTCGACCGAGTCTCGGGCGGTGAGCATGATCACGTGGACCTTGCCGCCCTTGTCGCGAATCCGGCGCAGGAGCTCGAGCCCGTCCATGCCGGGAAGCATCCAGTCGAGGACGATGACGTCGTAACCTCCCCCGGAGCCCAGGAACAGGCCTTCTTCGCCGTCGCCGCACTCGTCGACGGAGTATCCCTCCTCGCGCAGGGCCTGAACCACGGCCTTCCGCACGGGCGGATAGTCTTCGATCACCAGGATTCGCATATCGGGACACCTTCGTGGGCTGAAGTGTACCGCGCCCTCCATGAAAAGACGATGAGAAGCGGGAATCGGGGTTTTTCCGCCCGGTTTCATCTTCCTCTCATGCTCGTCGTCGTAGGGTTTCGGCAGTGACGATCGAGGCAGGATAGGACCGTGGGTCCCCTCTCATCGTGTCTTCATGTTCGGTTTCGCAAGCTGTCGGTGTTGAGACCGAACGCAGGATTCAAGACGGGAGTACGACGATGAAGCCGAGAGCAATCCAGTCGAGAGGGCAGAGCGAAGAGAAGTCCGGGCTTGCGAGGGCTCGAAGGTGGTGGACGGGAGCCGTGGCGCTCGTCTGCTTCGCGGTGCTCGCGCCGGTCGCAGCGTTCGCCCAGCCGGGCCCGCCGCCTCCTCCTCCGCCTCTGCCGAACCCGCCGGTCCCGGCCGGCAATCCGTTGACCGTTCCGAAGATCGAGCTCGGCAAGATCCTCTTCTGGGAGGAGCAGATGTCGAGCGACAACACGGTGGCGTGCGGAACGTGCCACCGTCCCGAGGCGGGCGGCGGCGACCCGCGCGTCGTGCGCATCCCCGGCCCGGACGGCATCCTCGGCAACGCCGACGACATCTTCGGGTCGCCCGGCGTCATCAAGTCGGATGCCGCGAACGACTACGATCCGCATGACTTCTTCGGGCTCGCCCCGCAGGTGACGGAGCGCGCGACGCCGTCGCACATCGGCGCCGCGTACTTCGACGAGATGTTCTGGGACGGTCGAGCCGGCCGTCGCTTCGACGATCCCGAGACCGGTGGCGTCGTTCTCGCGAACGGCGGAGCCCTCGAGAACCAGGCGAGCGGACCGCCTCTCTCCGACGTCGAGATGGCGCACGCAGGTCGCGACTGGTCGCAGATCACCTCGAAGCTCGAGGATGTCCGGCCGCTCGCCCTCGCGAGCAACATTCCTTCGGATATCGCCACGGCCATTGCGGACAACCCGACGTATCCCGACCTGTTCGCCGAAGCCTTCGGCGATCCGCAGATCACGGCGTCGCGCATCTCGATGGCGATCGCTTCCTACGAGCGCACGCAGGTTCCGGACCAGACGCCGTGGGACGAGTTCAACGACGGCGACATGACGGCGCTGACGCCGGCGCAGCAGGCGGGCCTCCAGGTCTTCACCGGCCCGGGGCGATGCGTCCTGTGCCACGGCGGCGCGCTGTTCTCGGACGAGGACTTCCACGCGCTCGGCGTGCGTCCGCCCGACGAGGATCTCGGCCGCTTCGAGGTCACCGGTAACCCGGCGGATCGCGGTCGCTTCAAGACGGCGTCGCTTCGAAACGTGGGGCTGCGTCCGCGCTACATGCACACCGGTACGTTCGACACGCTCGGCCAGGTCGTCGGCTTCTACAACGGCGGCGGCGGCGCCCCGGAGAATCGCGACCCCGCGCTCCGACCGCTCAACCTGTCGCCGCAGCGCAACAACCTGGTCGACTTCCTCGGGAACGGGCTGACCGACCCGCGCGTCGCGCAGGCCCTGCCGCCGTTCGACCGCCCGACGCTCGCGTCGGAGCGTGCGCCAAACCCTTCGCTGTTCGGCCCGACGAACGGGGGCAGCGGTGGTCTCTCGCCGTTGATGCTGGCGGACGCGGTGCCGGCGGCGGGAAACTCCGAATGGAAGCTCGGCGTCCACCAGGCCCTCGGCGGGGCCCAGGCCATCCTGGCGTTCTCCGCGGCGGCGGCGAACCCGGGCGACGAGCGCGATGGCATCCCCCTGAACATCTCGCTCGACCGCTTCATCCAGAAGCAGAAGATCGTGCTCGAGGGTTCGGGCCCCGGCGACGGCTACGGCACCATCCGCCTCGGCATCCCCGACCGTTCGAGCCTCATCGGTAAGACCTTCTTCGCCCAGTGGTTCGTCAAGGACAACGCGGCCACGGGCGGACTGAGCGCCTCTCAGGGAACGGCGTTCGAGATCCTTTAGTCTCCTTCAGTCGGTCGGGCGCCGCGGATCTCGGTTTCCGTGGCGCCCGGCAGTCCGGCCGCCCTTCGCGAGGGCCATCCTCGGCCTTCGGTTCTGGGTTCTGGTAGACTCGCGACGGGCGCGCCGGGCGTCTTCGAAGGAGGCCGAAGCACATGACGTCGAGTGGAACCGAGCCGCAAGCGGAGCCGAACGATCCTTATGCACTCGCCGTCCGGGCGATCACCCTCGGAGACCTCTCGACGCTCGAGGCGCTGCTCCGGGATCATCCCCACCTCACCACCCACGTC
>CAZQZX010000378.1:0-3626 GCA_964597885.1 uncultured Planctomycetota bacterium | reverse complement strand
CGGATGGATCTCGGCGCCCGCCGAGCCGCGGTCCTCTTCGACGTCAGCCGCCGCTACAGCGTCCACCTGGCCGACGCGTTCATCCAGGCATTCGAAGACCCGTCGAGCCTCGGGGGCACCGGGGCGACGAACGACTTCACGGGCGCGACCGCCGCGAACGACGCCACCTCGGCCGTCGAGCGGCACTTCTACGCTCCACTGGAGACGGACTTTCGACGGCAGCTGCGAGCCATCGACCGGTTCGATCCGGACGTCCTCTTCCTTCCAGCGTCCTTCGTCGACGCTTCGCTCATCGCCACCCAGGCGCACGATCTCGGCCTGCGAGCGACGCTCCTCGGTGGGGATTCCTGGTCCAACCGCTTGCTGTTCAAGCGCGGCGGGCCGTCGGGAGCGGCCTACCACGCGGACCACTGGTTCAAGAGGAAGGAGAAAGAGAGTGCTTTCGTCGCGCTCTACGAGGATCGCTATGGTGAGGAGCCGAACGGTGCGCGCGCGGCCCTGGCGTACGATGCGCTGAACGTCACGTTGCGGGCGCTCGAGAATCTCGGGCCGGTTTCGGACCGCGCGCTGACCGAGCGCATCCAGCACACGCGGGCCCGCTTGGCCGGGCTCCTGGCTCTCGTCAACCTCGAGGGCGTCACGGGCCCCCTCACGTTCGACGAACACGGCGATCCCCCGCAAGCCGGAGTGATCATCAAGATCGAGGACGGCGAGCGCTCCCTCTACAAGGACTTCTCGTCGGTCTCCGAGGACTCGGAGAGTTCGGGTGAGCAGGGACCGGCCGAAGCGGGACCGGACGCCGAGCCGGTCGTGCCCGAGTCGGCGGGAGGCGAGCGATGAAGCGACGCCCGCGAGGCTTCCGCGATCTCCCGTTGACCGGCAAGCTCACGAGTTTGCTGGTGGCCGTGTTCGCCCTCCTTATCGCGGTGTTCTTCATCGTGCTGTATCCGCTACAGCAACGGCAGCTCGATGACCTGCTCGCGTTCAATCGATCGGTGCTCCAGAACCTGGAGCGCGTGTACCGAAGTCGACTGATCTATGACCTGCTCGGAGAATCGGGTGCCGACGAGAGTCTGCAGCTGAGCCTGACCGAGCTCATGGCGACCGACGACGCCATCCTCTACGCCAAGATCGTCGATCCCGAGGGCGGTCTGTTCGCGACGACCGAACCGGCCGCCGTCGAGGAGGCGCTCCGCGAAGCGCGGGCGCACGGAGAGCTCCGTCCGGTGTCCTCGTCCGAAGGTCGGGGAACTTCCGACACGGTCGGGTGCCCCATCCTGCTCCGCCGACGGGGCGAGGCGCTCCGCCTGCAGGACGTTCGTGGCGACACGTGGCTCGTCGAATCGGAGCGGGGGCTCTCGAACACGCTCGCGGACGAACTGGCGAAGATGGACGCCCAGGTCGGTTTCCAGCGTTCGCGCGTGGCCGGCAAGCCGGCCCTGGTGATGACGAACCGTCTGGTCGCCGGCGACGACATCGCCTATGGAACCCTGCAGCTCGCGTACTCGCTCGAGCGAGTGGAGCGAAGCCGCTCGCGCACACGGCTCTTCTTCGTGGCCCTCGCCGCGACGCTCTTCGTCTCGCTGCTGGTGCTGTTGAATCTCATGATCAGCCGCATCGTGATCGGGCCGCTACGATCCGTGTTTCGCGGGATGCGGGCGGCGGGCGCGGGGGACCTCGACCAGGAGCTGGAGGTGCGCAGCCGCGACGAGATCGGCGAGATGTCCTCCATCTTCAATCAGATGGTGCGCAAGCTCCGCGTCTCGAAGCAGGAGATCGAACAGTACAGCCGGGATCTCGAAGGGATGGTCTCGGAGCGGACCGGCGAGCTTCGTTCCTCCCAGGAACAGGCCACCCTGCTCAAGAACTACCTGGCCGCCCTGATCGAAAACGTGGGGGCCGGGGTCGTGTCCGTGGACGCGGGTGGCCGGATCACGACGTTCAACGAACGCGCCGCGGAGATCCTGGAAGTCGATGCTTCGGCCATGGAGGGTCGAGCGTTCGCGGAGGCCTTCGATACCGGCGTGCTCGCCGAATTCCGCGAGGCGGCTCGCGAAGCGGCGGAGGTCGCGCGCGCGGAAGCGGCGAAGGTGGCGTCCGAGACCGGATCGCCCGCGGTGCGAGAGGCCCCGGCGCACGAGTCCGACGGGTTGGCCGAAGGATCGCCCGAAGAAGCGCCGGCCGGGCATGACGTCGAGATCCGGTTCGCGCGGGGCCGTCGAACGCTGGCGCTTCGGGTGACCCGTCTCGAGTCGAGGGCGGGAGAGGACCTCGGGCAGGTGATCGTCTTCGATGACATCACCCGGCTCGTGTACTCCAAGAAACTCACCGCGTGGAAGGAAGCGGTCGAGAAGGTCATTCACGAGATCAAGAATCCACTGACGCCGATTCGCCTGAGCACGCAGCAGCTTCGGGCCGCCTTCGAGGATCGGTCGCCGCGGTTCGATCAGATGTTCGAGCGCGGGACGCGCACGATTCTCTCGTCGGTCGAGAGCCTGCAGCAGTTGGTCGCGGATTTCTCGCACTTCTACCGGCTGCACCCGGCGAAGCTGGCTCCCAACGATCTGAACGAGATCGTGGAGGAAGTTCGGCTCGCGTACGCCGAGGGGCTGCCCGAGGGCGTGTCCGTCGAATGCGAGCTCGGAATCGGGATGCCCCCGGTTCTCGCGGATCCCATCCATCTCAAGCGGGTCCTGGCGAACCTCGTGCAAAACGGAGTGGACGCGATGGAAGGGCGGACGGGACGCGTCTTGCTCCGCACGGAATGGCGGCCGGAGCGGGGTCATGTCGTGATCCGCGTCGAGGACGAGGGCCGCGGCATGGACCCGGACGAGGCGGACAAGGTCTTCGAGCCCTACTTCACGACGAAGATCAAGGGAACCGGACTCGGCCTGATCATCACCAAGCAGATCGTCGAAGAGCATCGAGGTGAGATCCGGATCCGCAGCCGACGCGGGAAGGGGACCCGGGTGGAGATTCGACTTCCGGCGCGGTCTTCGTCGACTCAGGGCGCGCCTTCGGGCGGGGCGGCCCCGCCGTCCGGACCGTCGCCGACGACCTGACGCCATTCCTCTTCGGTGTCGAAGTCGCGGGCCAGGCTCATCGCGTCGAGGATCGGAAGACGGACCCGTCGGTCGGGGCTTCGCTTCTTGTGCCGCGACGTGAGGATGACCCGCGCGACGGCTCGTTCGAGCGTTCCTCGGTCGATCGTCTTGCGGATCAGACCTCGGGCGACGGTCAAGCCACTCGCGACGACGGAGAAGGTCAAAGTCGGCAGTCGAAGACCCAGCACGTGGCGGACGTCCTCGCGAAGCAGAGCCCACAGGGTCCGGCCGAGGATGACGCGGCGTCGCGTGGCCACGGACCGGTTTCGTGTCCGGTAGCCGAGACGGAGCAGTTCGAAGAGGAACGCCAGCCGCAGGGCTCTCGGGTCGAAGATCCCCAGGTGGGACGGGAGCACGTTGACCGCGGGTAGGTCCGGCTCGGGGTGGATCGCGTACTCGGGTTTCCAGGCGAACGCTTCGAGGTCCTCGCGTCGCTGCGGGGCGCGGATCATCGGGAACCACAGGGCGGAGGGCGCCGATTCCCAGTCGTGATCCTCGTTTTGGGCGGCCTCGCGATTACTT
>CAZQZX010000377.1:0-3643 GCA_964597885.1 uncultured Planctomycetota bacterium | reverse complement strand
TACACTCTTTCCCTACACCTCGCTATTCATGAAGCCGAAGTCCTCGGCTTCATGAATAGCGAGGTGTCCTCCGAGCGTCACGTCGAGCTCGTCGTGGGAGGGCTCGCGAAGCAGATCCGGGAGATCCAGGCCGCGGGCAAGAAGGTCATCGTGGTCGCGGGCCCCGTCGTCGTCCACACCGGCGGCGTCGCGGCGATGGAACGGCTCATCCGCTCCCGCATCATCGACGGCATCCTCGCGGGGAACGCCCTCGCGGTGCACGACATCGAGAGCACGCTTCTCAACACGTCGCTCGGCATCGACGTCGACACCGGGCACGGTGTCGCGGGCGGCCACACGCACCACATGCGCGCGATCAACGAGATCCGCAAGGCGGGCAGCATCCCGGCCGCGGTCGAGCAGGGCGTGCTGACGCGCGGCATCATGTACGAGTGCGTGCGCAACTCGGTGCCCTACGTCCTCGCGGGAAGCCTCCGCGACGACGGACCGCTCCCCGAAGCGATCACCGACATGAACGAGGCGCAGGAGGCGTACGCGCTCATGCTCGAGGGGGCCGGGCTCGTGCTCATCCTCTCGACGATGCTGCACGGCATCGCGACCGGCAACATGCTGCCCTCCTACGTCACGACCGTGTGCGTGGACATCAATCCCGCGGTCGTCACGAAGCTGTGCGATCGAGGGTCCTCGCAGACCGTCGGCGTCGTGACCGACGTGGGACTGTTCCTGCACATGCTGGCGGACAAGCTCGGCGAGGGGCAGGAGAAGGCCGAGTCCTGAGACGGGCCCGGCAGCATCAGCAGCGGCGTCTCTAGCGGCGGCGCCGGACCCGATCCTTGGGGCCGAGGTAGTCGTCGAGGCGCTGCTGGATCTCGTCGCGATCGAGCTGCTGCTTGGGCGAGGGCTTGCGCAGGTCGGTCACGAGGTTGCGCATCTTCTTGAAGGCACCCTTCGACGCGCCCGTGACCTTGTCCTTCGCGCCCGAGGCCACTTTGCCCGCACCGCGACCGACTCCCGTGACGGCGCCGGTCAGCTTCTTGCGCGCCTGACCCGCCTTCGGTAACTCGTCTTCCGACGGCGGCTCGACGTGCGCTTCCGGCGGGAGGTACGGGTTGATGGCCGGATCCTCGACGCGCCCGCGCAGCCAGGGATCCTCGGTTCGCTTCGCCGGTTCGGCCGGCTTCTTCGGCTCGCTCGCCGACCCGGCCCAGACGCTGCGAAGGTCCTCGCCACGCGGCATCGCGTCGCGACGTTCGGCTTCGTTCGGCGCAACCTCCTCGCGAGGCTTCGACTCGAGCGGCGTCGCTTCGGCTGCCGGCTCGACCACGGGGCGCGCGTCTTCGCGCTCGCGACGGGTCTTCTCGAGTTCGGAGGCCTTCGCCTTCTTGCGCTTCGAAGCACGGCGCCGCGAAGACCGCGACGGTTCCGCGCGATCCCGCTCGACGAACTCCGGAAGGTCGTCCGTCTCGTCGATCGGATTCGTCGACCACAGGTCCCCGCTCGAAGCCGGCTCGACGGGAGCCGGCGGGATGCTCGGAGGCGTCGACGTCGGCTTCTCGGCCGCGGGCGGCAGCGCACGCTCGGGACGCTTCGGTTCCTTGGCGGCCGGCGGCACCTCGGGAATCGCAGGCTTGCCTTCGGCAGCCGGCGGCAGCATCGGCTCGATCGGCTTGCGGATCTTCAGAGCCGGCGGCACCTCGGCCTCGCGCTCGGGCTTGCCCTTGCGCTCGGACTTGCGCTCGGGCACGGCAGCCGGCGCATCCTCGTCGGCCTTCGCCGGCGCGGTCTTCCAGGGGTTCGGAAGCGGAGCCGGATCGTTCGTGTCACGCTTGGCCTTCGGCGCCTCGGGTTCCGGCGCCGGCTTCGCCTTCTTCCAGACGTCGTCGAGTCGCGGCGGAACGGCGTCGGCGTCCGTGCGCTTGGGCGCCGTCGGTTTCGTCGACTCGGGCGGCGCCGGCGTGGACTTCCACAGATCGGACAGACGCGGCGGCGGCCCTTCGCTCCGCGGAATCGGGGGCGGCGCGGGCTTCGGTTTCGGAGCCGGCGCCGGGGCTCGCTCGATCTTGGCCTCGGGGCGCGGCGGGATCGGGGGCGGAGACGCAGGCGGCGTCTTCGACTCGGCGTCTCGGTTCACGTCGACCCACGACGGGAGCGTCAGCCCGCCGCGTGCCTTCGGCTTCGAAAGCCCGAGCTCGTCGCTCGCTCGCCCGGCTTCCGACGATTCATCGATCGGCGAGGGGAGCGTCTCCTTGCGACGAGCCGAAGGAGCCGGCGGCAAGGCCAGACCTTCGTACGTTCGGCGAGGCGTTCCCGGACCGCGGCTCTCCTCCGGAGACGTCGTCGATCCGGCATCGTCCGACGGGGTATCGCCCGCCGGGAGCTTGGCCCGTCCTTCCTCGCGCGGCCGACGCAGTCGAAGGCCCGCGTAGAGAGGATTGGCCGCATCCGCGGACGGCGTCGCATCGGTCTCGGACTCGGCGGTCGTCCGTTCGGCGGCGTCGTCCCCGGCCTTCATCAGCGACGAAATCTTGAAGATGCCCGACGGCGTCGACGCATCGCTCGTGGTCGTGGTCTTCGGAGCGTCCGTGGCGATGCCGTCGTCGGATCGCATCGAGGGATCGACGGGACGCGGCGCGAAGTCGCCGCGCGCGAGGCGGTCTCCGGGGATCGCGTGACTCTGTCGGCTCACGGTCTTGCGCGCCTGCTTCTGCGCGGCGGCCGTGCCGTAGCGCCCCGCCGGCTCCGGATCGAGCGAAGGCTTGTCGCCTCGCCGATCATCCGAGTCGCGGCCGAACGGCTCGTCGTCCACGAACACGGGCTCGGGCGTGCCGAGCTTGCCCGCGAGCCCGAGGATGCGGCCCTCGAGATCGTCGAGCTCCTGATCGAGCGTGTGGACCTCTTCCTCGTCGACGTCGAGCGAGGCCGCACGCCACGCCGGGTCGTCCGGATCGGGATCGAGCTCGCGCGGCAGCAGCCCTCGCGACACGAGCGCCCGACCGACCGCCAGCAGCAGCGGGTCGCGGCATCCCGCGGTCTGGACGGCGCCCACCTTCACGGCGTTCTCGACCGTCTCGCGGATCGCGGGGCAGATCACGTCGAGCGCCTTGGTCAGCGCCCGGCGTGCCCGTCGCCGCTCCGGGGACACATCCCGCATCCCGACGCGAAGCGCCTCGGCGACGCACTCGTCTCGGGCCCGGCCGAAGCCGAGGAAGTCGAGCCACAGCACGCGCGCGTACGGACGCCCCGAGATGCGATGCAGCGCGTCGGCGACCTGGCCGATCTCGAGCTCGGAGGGCCCGGGGGTGTTGCGCACGACGCGGCGGAAGACGACGTTCCAGAAGGGATCGCGGCGAGCCAGGGGATCGGGGTCGGCGTGGCTCCGCAGGGAATCGCGCACCGCGAGCCAGGCGTGGGTGACGACCCGGTGGACGGCGTCCTCGGGGTAGTCCTCGCCGAGCTCCACCACCGAGCGCTCGAGCTGGCGCAGTCCCGTGCGGAGCGCCTCTTCGGTCACTCGCGCGGGAAGGCCCAGCTTCGCGGCGATCTCGATCTGGAGACGCTCGCGGCAGGATCGTCGCAGGGCGACGAATCGATCGGATCCGATCCTCGCGGTCAGACCCTGGAAACCTGTGGGGCTCACTCGACT
>CAZQZX010000376.1:0-3673 GCA_964597885.1 uncultured Planctomycetota bacterium | reverse complement strand
CGAGGGAGCGCGGCCGAGGCCGACGGTTTTTGCTAGTGCGCGAGAGCTGCGAGGGGCACGCGCCGTACTGCCCGGGCGAGCCCTTCGCCGATCTGTTCGCGCCGGTCTATCAGGGGCCGCTCGGCGATTGCGTCACCGCGCTCGAGATCGATCGCATCAACCACGGCTGCATGAACGGCGAGAAGCTAACGGACGAGAACTTCGGAGCGGATCCGCCCACGCGCGCCGACCTCGAACATGTGGTCGACCTGTACGACGCCGGCGTCCGCCGCACGGACCGGGCGATGGAGCGCTTGCTCGCGAGCCTCGAGGAGCTCGGGCTGGCCGAGAACACGCACGTCGTGTTCTTCGCGGATCACGGCGAGGACCTCGGCGACCATCAGGATATGGGCCGCCACTCGCGCTCGCTGTACGACGAGATCGTGCACGTCCCGCTCCTCATGCGCCTTCCGGGCGTCGTCTCGCAGCCGCGGCTCGTCGAGTCGCGGATCGCGCTGATGGATCTCATGCCGACGCTCTTCGAGCTGATGGACGTGCCCGCGATCGATGCGTTCCGCGGCGTGTCTCTCGCGTCGGTGCTCCGAGGCGAGAAGAAGGATGCGGCTCCGAGGGATGCGGTGTACGCCGAGAACTTCCGGCACGGCACGGCCGTGCGACTGTCGCTGCGCGAGGGCGACTACAAGATGGTGCGCGTCCGGACGGACGAGGTCTTCGGCGGCAGCGAGATCGACTGGGAGACGCCGCGAATGAAGGATTTGCGGCCGAGCGTCGAGCTTTACGACCTCTCCAGCGATCCGGGCGAGCGCCGGAATCTCGCCGAGGACGAGCCCGAGCGCACGAAGAAGCTCCGCGCCGAGCTCGACCGCTTGTTCCGCGAACAGAGCGAGAACGCGCTGTCGGCGAATCGGGTCTCGATCGACGAGGCCGCGCGGCGCCGCCTCAAGGGGCTCGGCTACCTGCGCGACGAAGAAAAGGAAGAAGAAGAATGAGCGGCACGGGCACCGGAGCGCGCAGCGTCCTGTTCGTTTGCACGCACAACTCGGCGCGATCGCAAATGGCCGAGGGCCTGCTACGACATCTCGGCGGCGACGCGTTCGAGTCGCTCTCGGCCGGAACCGAGGAAACGCACGTACGGCCGCTCGCGATCCGGGCGATGGACGAGCTCGGAATCGATATCACGAGTCACGAATCCAAGACCATCGATCGTTACCTCGACCGCTCGATCGATCTCGTCGTGACGGTGTGCGACCACGCCGCGGACACCTGCCCGCAGTTCCCGTCGGGCGCCGCTTACCGGCACTGGTCCTTTCCCGATCCCTCGAAGGCCGAGGGCACCGAAGAAGAGCAGCTCGAGGCCTACCGAACGGTCCGCGACGCCATCCGCGAGCGGATCGAGGCGCTGGTCGCGGGTGACGCCTGAGAGACGACGATCGGCCTCCGGGGGCCGGCTGTCCGAGGCCCGGATCGAAAACGCGTCCCCTCGTTGAGATTTAACAGGTCGACGTGTACAATTCCCGACCTGTTTTGGAGACCACCATGACCAAGATCTTCGTTCCCAGGGAGACTGCCGACGGCGAGACTCGTGTCCCCGTCACTCCCGAAATCGCCAAGAAGCTCGCCGGTCTCGGCGCGGATCTCGAGGTCGAAGCCGGCCTCGGCAGCGCGCTCGGGGTCGGGGATGACGAGTACGAGAAGGCCGGAGCGAAGATCGCCTCCGATGCCGGAGCGTCGCTCGGGGCAGCCGATATCGTGCTTCGCCTCAACAAGCCGGCGGCCTCGGACCTCTCGAAGCTGAAGAAGGGCGCGATCCACGTCAGCTACGTCGATCCGTTCTTCGATGCCGACCTGGTGAAGGCCTTCGCCGACGCGGGCATCACGTGCGTCTGCATGGAGATGATTCCGCGCTCGACGCTCGCGCAGAAGATGGACTCGCTGTCATCGCAGGCGAACCTCGCCGGCTACGTCGCGGTCATCGTCGCCGCGGAGCGATCGGCGAAGATCCTGCCGATGATGATGACGCCGGCGGGAACCATCGCGCCGTCTCGCGTCTTCGTGATCGGAGCCGGTGTCGCGGGGCTGCAGGCGATCGCCACCGCCAAGCGACTCGGTGCGCGCGTCGACGCCTTCGACACCCGCCCCGAAGTCGAGGAGCAGGTGCAGTCGCTCGGCGGCAAGTTCCTGAAGGTCGACCTCGGCGAGACGTCGGGTACCGACCAGGGCTATGCCAAGCAGCTCACCGAAGAACAGCTCGAGCTCCAGCGAAAGGCCATGGCCAAGCAGTGCGCGCTGTCGGATGTCGTCATCACGACCGCGCAGGTCTTCGGTCGCAAGGCGCCGCTCATCATCACGGAAGACATGGTGAAGGGCATGCGGCCGGGCACGGTCGTCGTCGACCTCGCCGTCGAGACGGGCGGCAACGTCGCGGGCTCCAAGGCCGGCGAAGAGGTCGACCTGAACGGCGTCAAGATCATCGGTCTTCGCAACATGCCGGGGCGCGTGGCCGTTCACGCCAGCCAGATGTACGCGGCCAACGTCGGCAACCTCGTCGAGCACTTCTTCGACAAGGAAGAGAAGACCTTCAAGCTGGATCTTTCGGATGAGATCCTGCAGGGCTGCGTCCTCACGCACGGCGGCGACGTTGTGCACGAGCGCTTCAAGGACCTCATGGCGAAGTCGTAGGCGCTCCCGAATCTCCGCGCCACCGAACCCAACAATAAGGACGGACGAATGGGCCTCCTCATCTTCATCTTCGTGCTGTCGATCTTCCTGGGCATCGAGCTCATCTCGAAGGTCCCGTCGCAGCTGCATACGCCGCTGATGTCCGGCTCGAACGCGATCTCGGGGATCGCGATCGTGGGCGCGCTGCTCGCGGCCGGCCAGACGGGCAGTGACAACATGACGATCTTCCTCGGCTCGTGCGCCGTGGGCTTTGCCACGATCAACGTGGTGGGCGGCTACATGGTCACGGACCGCATGCTCGAGATGTTCAAGAAGAAGGGCGGCGAGAACTAATGGAGAAGCAGGCGATCATCGATCTGGCCTATATCCTGGCCTCCGTCCTCTTCATCTTCGGCATCAAGATGCTCGGCTCGGCCACGACGGCGCGGCGGGGCAACATGGTGTCGGCCCTCGGCATGCTGGTCGCGATCATCGCGACCCTTTGCGCCGACGGGATGAGCTACAAGTGGATCATCATCGCGGCTCTCGCGGGCGGTACCGTCGGCCTCGCGGCCGCGAAGCTCGTGAAGATGACCTCGATGCCCGAGATGGTGGCGCTCTTCAACGGCTTCGGCGGAACGGCGAGTCTTCTCGTCGGCTGGGCCGAGTACCACCGTTCGCCCGATCTGGGCGTCGGCGCGGCGATCCCGGTCTTCTTCACCGTGCTGATCGGCGGCATGACGTTCTCGGGAAGCATCATTGCGTATGGCAAGCTCGCCGAGCGCATGACCGGGAAGCCGATCCTGTTCGGCGGCCAGCAGGTGGTGAATGCGCTGTTGCTGCTCGCGGTGATCGTGGCGGGCGTCATCTTCTGCGCGAACCCGGCGGCGGGGAACACGATCTTCATCGCGACGATCATCCTCGCGCTGATCCTCGGCGTGCTCTCGGTCATCCCGATCGGTGGCGCCGACATCCGAGTCCGCGTCGAACACTCAGACGGTCCATCAGGTTGAAC
>CAZQZX010000375.1:0-3693 GCA_964597885.1 uncultured Planctomycetota bacterium | reverse complement strand
CTGCGACCTTCACGCCGGCGCCGCGCGCCTCGCCGTCGAGCCGTATCGATTCCTCGTAGCCCGCCATCCCCACCGACTTCATCGCTCGTGCGAGCGCGACCTGACCGCGGCCCTGGAAGGCTCGTGCTTGTCGCATGTAGGCGTCGGCGAGCCTGGCGCGGTACGGAGCCGAAGCGGGGCGCTCCTGGACGAGCCGTTCAAGGGCCGAGACGGCGCCGGTCAGATCGTCCGCCTCGATCGAGAAGCGTGCGAGCAAGCTCCATCCCTCGAGATTGCCGGGATCGACGGACAGGACGTCGTTGCGAATCTTGGACGCGGCCTGCGCCGGACGACCCGAGATCCCGAGCTGGCGCGCGTCGTCGAGCGGCACCTGCAGCCGGATCAGCTCGGCCGGATCGCCGAGCTCGGCGGATTCATCCGGTTCGGGAACGGCGCCACCCTTGACGAGGTAGCCGATCGCCTCGAGGCGGCGCGACTCCTCGGCGCTCACCCCGATCTCCGCGCGGCTCGCCGAGGGGTGGCGCTCGGCGCGGATGTCACGAATCCGCTGCTGCATGGTCTCGACGACATCGGGGTGCCGGTCGGCGACGTTCTCGAGCTGGTCGGGGTCGGCGTCGAGATCGAAGAGCTCGGTGCGCGCGCCCCAGACGAGCTTCCATCGACGGTCACGCAGCTGGTAAAGCGGCGACCATCCGTAGAAGTCGTAGGGTGCGGCGGTCTCGGCGTAGACGTGGCGCTCCTCGGTGCTCGGTTCGGCGCCCGGCTCTTCGCTGCCCGGCTTCCCGGCATGTAGCTTCTCGGCACGCAGCCACGGCGCGAGGCTGCGACCCTGATGCGGCACGTCCGTGTCGATGCCGAGAAGATCGAGAACCGTCGGCGCGACGTCGACCGTCGAAACGAGCGCGCTCACGCGGCGACTTTCGGGCAGCACGCCGGGTGCGTGAACGACCAGCGGGATCTCGAGGGTGTCGCGGTACAGGAGCATGCCGTGCGTTTCCTCGCCGTGCGGTCCCGGGAATCCTTCGCCGTGGTCCGCGACGACGACGATCAGCGTTCGGTCGAGTCGTCCGAGTCGATCGAGGCCGTCGAGAAGATCGCCGATGGCCGCGTCCATCGAAGCGATCTCGCCGTCGTACTTCCCCGAGTCGGTCGTGGGGAATCGCTTCGCGAACGCGGGCGGGGGCTCGTACCTTCCGTGCGGATCGAAGTAGTGCGTCCAGAGGAAGAAGGGTCGGGCCGCCGGAAGACCCTCCGCGATCTCGAGCGCGCGCTCCGTGATGACGGCGGCGCGTCGCTCCGGGTAGTGGAAATCCGAGGGGGCTTTCCCCTGGTCGTCGTCGTAGGTGTCGAAGCCCTGGTCGAGGCCGTAGCGTCCTTCGAGCACCGCGGAGGCCACGACGGCTCCCGTGGCATATCCGTTCCGGCGGAGGATCTCGGCTAGGGTGTCTTGCTCCTCGGGCAGCCGGTACGCGCCGTTCCCGCGAACGCCGTGATACGACGGGAGGTTTCCGGTCATCATCGTCGTGTGCGCGGGGAGCGTGACCGGGCATTGCGTGAGGGCGTTCTCGAAGACCGTTCCCGCCGCGGCCAGTGCGTCGAGACGAGGCGTCTCTCCCGGTGCGTAGCCGTAGCAGCCGACGCGATCCTGCCGCGTGGTGTCGAGCGTCACGAGCAGGACGTTGAATCCCTCGAGCCCTTTCGATCCGCCGCCGCATCCGGCCAGAAGCAGCGCGGCGAGAGCGAGTCCGATCGCGGATCGTCTCACGTCAGTTTCCTTTCGCCTCCGCGAGCACCTGCTGCAGGACCTGCGTCGCAGGGTGCCCCGGATTCTTCTCGAGGATCCACTCGACGGTCTCGATGGTCTTGTCGCGGAGCCCGAGCGCGCGGTACAGATCGACGAGGTTGAGTCGGACGGCCGTGGCCATCTCGATGTTGTCGCCGGCGAGGACGATCGCTCGCTCGAGATGCTGCCTCGATTCGTCCGGGCGCCGCTGCATCATCAGCGACATGCCGAGCAGGCGGTGCAGATCGAAGGAGTCCTCGAGGATGCGCAGGCCGGCTTCGAGCAGCGGCTCGGCCTCGGCGGGGCGGCCATTCTTCAGATGGTGCACGGCGAGCTTCACCATCGGATCGCTCTCGAGGGATCCTTTCTCGAACGCCTTCGTCCAGCAGTTGATGGCGTCGGCCTCGAAGGTCCGGGCTCGGAGCGAATCCTGTTCGGCGAGCGCCTTCTGTGCGCGCTTCTCGAGCACGTCACCGAGCCGGTCCCACCCGATCGCGAGGTCGGGCTTGATCTCGGTCAGGCGGCGGTAGGCCGCTTCCGATTCCGCGAGCTGCCCGAGCGCATCGTGGTACAGCCCGAGATGCTCGATGACCTGGTAGTTGTCGGGGTCGCGTCCGCGCAGACGTTCGAGCTCGGTGATCGCGCCCGCGACCTCGCCGTTCAGGTACATCGTGTCGATGTTCTTGAGCCCCTTGTGGACGTCGATCCACTCCCTGGGATTGCGCAGCTTGCGGTTCGCCTCACCGGAGAGCGGGTCGTTCGCACTGACCGCGCCGGACACGTAGCCGAGGGCCCTGAGTCGGTCCCGTTCCTTCTGGCTCGCGCTTCGTGCGCCGGGGCTGCTGTCGGTGCTCCCGAGTCGACGGTCGAGCTCGGCCTGCATGGCGCGGGCGCGGTCCGGCTCGTCGGCCGCGAGGTTGCGGCTCTCTTCGGGATCGCTCTCGAGGTCGTAGAGCTCAGGCGTCGGGGCGTCGATGTACTTCCATTTCTGATCGCGGAGCTGGAAGAGCGCGGCCCAGCCATACGCGTACCACGGTGCGACGGCCTCCGCGTACGAGTCGACGGCCGGCGGTTCCGCCGGGGCCTCGTCGGCTGCGCCTTCGTCGCCCTCCTCAATCGTCGCGGCCAGGCTTTGCCCATCGAGGCCGGGCGGGAGCTCGATCGACAGAAGGTCGAGGACCGTCGGAAGGACGTCGACCTGACGCGCGAGCGCTTCCACCTCCAGTCCCTGACGGATCCGACCCGGCGCGTGGATGAGGAATGGAACGCGCAGCGTGTCGCTGTACACGTAGAAGCCGTGCGAGTCCTCGTCGTGCGGGCCGGGGAAACCTTCGCCGTGGTCGCCGATCGCGACGAGGATCGTCCGCTCCAGAAGCCCCTGCTTGCGGAGGCCGTCGATCAGTCGACCGATCTCGCGGTCCATCGTCGCGATCTCGCCGTGGTATCGGCCTTCGCGAGTGTCCGGAAACCGGGAGGCCATGTCCGGCGGCGGGGTGTACGGGAAGTGCGGATCGAAGTAGTGCGCCCAGAGGAAGAACGGGCGCTTGCCGTCCAGGTCGCTCGCGATCTCGAGCGCGCGATCGGTGACTTGCATCGCGGTGCGGCTCGCGTCCTGGAACTCCGTCGCCTTCTGCATCGAATCGAGATCGTCGTCGTAGACGCCGAAGCCCTGGTCGAGGCCGAAGCGGCTGTCGAGGACGAAGGCTGCGGTGACGGCGGCGGTCTGGTAGCCCTCGTCGCTCAGGTATTCCGCCATCGTCGTGCGATCCGTCGGCAGCGAGTAGAAACCGTTCGCCCGGGCACCATGACGATACGGATACGCGCCCGTGAGGATGGACGCGTGCGACGGGAGAGTGATCGGCGCTTGCGCGACCGCCGTCTCGAATCGCACGCCCTCGTCGGCGAGGCGG
>CAZQZX010000374.1:0-3719 GCA_964597885.1 uncultured Planctomycetota bacterium | reverse complement strand
GGAAGAACCGAGAGCACGAGCGCGCTCGAGAACTCCGTCGGGTAGCGCTTCGCGTACCGCGGGAAGATCCACACGGCGCAAAGCGCATACAGCGCGAAGGGAATCGCGTCGTAGGGGCGGTGGATCCAGTGGGAATCGAACAGTGTCCGGGGAAGCGACTCGGCGGTCGCGCACATGCGCAGGGTGACCCAGGCCAGCGCGACGAAGCCCGCGCTGATCACGACGACGGTGCGCGTCCGGATCCCGTTGCCACCGTGCGGAACGCGAGACAGCGCGAACACGCCCACACCCACGAGCAGGATCGCCGCGTTGAACGTGCGACAGATCGTCCACATGAACGGGATCAGCGAGAAGTTGTCGGCGACGGAGGGGATGAGCCGGACAGCCGCCATCGTATCGAAGGCGTCCATCGCACCGGCGCAGGCCAGCGCGATGCCGATCACCGGGAGCGAGCGCTCACGCGTCAGGCGGTACTGGACCAGGCACAGAAGCGCCGCGAAGATCGCCACCCAGAGCGAGCTCCACTCGAGCATCGTGTGGGTGAAGCTGCCCCGCATGGAGTGGATCGCCGCCTCGACGAGCTCGCCCTTCGAGAGTCCAGCGACGCCCTCGGGAGTCAGCGACGGGGTGCCCGTACCGAGATCGACCCCGAGCAGGATCAGCAGCGCCGGCCCGATGCACAGGACCAGGACGACGACAAGCGGCACCACGGGCAGACCGGTGGCGTTCGCAGAGCGCGTCTCCGCGCTCTCGGCGTGCAGAGTTCGATTGTGGGACATACGGGAGGGTCGGCAGCAGTTTCCCCAAAGCGTCCCGCAAAAAACGATTCGATGCGGGCGGACCCGGGGCGGTTCGAATCGTCATTATCGGACGAACGGCCGACCGGTTGAGCCCGGAACAGGCTCGAAGTTTCGCAACGACCCGTGCGACGGAGTCGAACGGTGCCCCCGCGGTTCAGGAGCCGTCGCGCGTCAGCGTCGCTCGCTGATAACCGCCGACCGGTTTCCAGCCCACGACCGGCACCGCTCCTTCGCCGCCGGTCTCGCCTCCCTCCGCTCGACCCGAGAGGATCTCGAAGGTCAGCGTGTCGCCTTCCAGACGGTACTGGCTGACGAGCCATCCGCCGCCGACCGAGAAGTGCGCGACGAGGCTCTTCCCGAAGAAGGTCGAGGGGATGTGAATCGAGTTCTTCTCGTCGATCTCGTACTTGCCGGCCGCCGCGTCGAGCGTGACCAGCTCGTAGGGTCGTTCCTGCCGCGTGGCTCCTTCGCCGTACACGATCGTCCACTGCGTGCGATCCGCATCGTCGGTCGCGCCGACCCACAGCTCCATCGGAACCGTCTGCCTCACACCGGTAGCGGCGTGGATCGCGAGCGTGCCTTTCCAGGTGCCGTACCAGCTCTGCGGGAACGGGACGTCGGCTTCGGCCGCGACCGTCGCGCTCTCGGAAGCCGCCTCGGGCCGCGCGATCCGGTAGAGGTTCTTCCGACCGCGCAGATAGAGGTCATCGCCGAGGACGACCGGCGAAGCGTCGAACTGATCGTCGAGTCGGTTCACGGCGATCGTCTCGAGCTTCGGCCCGTGCCGCAGAACGACCGTCGCTCCCTTTCGGCCCGGCGCGTAGATGCGACCGGCCACGCCCACGGGCGACGCGTACACCATCGACAGCTCCGGGATGCGCTCGGGCCCGAACCGCAGCTCGCCGGTGTCCGCGTCGACGGCCGTGATGACGTTGTTGAGGCCCTTGAAGAAGTAGAGCGTCCCGTCATAGAGGAGCGGCGAAGCCACGTACGGCGTGTCGTTCGGATAGCTCCAGACGATCGCGTCCGTGCCTTCGATGTCCCCTCGGGCCCGCGCGAGATCGACGGCGTACAGTGCCTCACCCCGGTAGCCGGCCGTGACGTACACCCGCCCGTCGGATTCGATGGGGGTGGGAATGCTGTTGACGGTCAGCCCCGGCCCCGTCCAGATGAGCTCGCCGCTTTCGAGGTCGTAGCTGCGGACGTGATTCGCCCCGGTGGTGATGACCTGCGCGCGACCGTCATGCTCCACCACGAGCGGCGTGAACCACGACGAGACCTCGTCGCGCGCCACTCGCCAACGCTCTTCTCCCGTCCGCTTGTCGAGCGCCACCAGGAACGACGGCCCCTCGTGATCCCAGTTCACGACGAGCGTCTCGCCGTGAAGCGCCGGCGAGCTTCCTTCGCCCCACCCCTTCCGCGTCTCCATGTCGCCGAGATCCTTCGACCAGACGACATCGCCCTTCATGTCCGTGACGAAGATGCCCTGCGAGCCGAAGAACGAGACGACGTGCTCGCCGTCCGTCACGGCCGAGGCCGAGGCCCAGGAGTTCGTCGGGTGGATCCCTTCGTGCGGCTGCCCCTCGTGAAGCACTTTCGTGAATCGCGTGGCGCCCGTCTCGCGGTCGAGCGCGAGGAGCACGAACTGCTGCCGCTCCTCGGACGGCACGTACGCCTTCCCCTGGAAGATCGCGCGCCCGCCCTTCTGCCAGTCCTCGAGCTCCTGATCGGACGGCAGACCTTTGCCGGCGGGAATCGCGGTGAGCAGGTAGATCGTGTCGCCCCACACGACGGGAGTTCCCGATCCGAGCCCGGGAATCGCCACCTTGAAGCGGACGTTCTGCGTCTCGCTCCAATGGATCGGCGGGTCGCCCGCCGGGACGCTGCCGTCCATGCGCGGTCCGCGCCACCGGGCCCATCCCGCGTCGGACTCGGACGCCGCGTGCGTCGACGTCGTCAGGGCGAGAGCCGTGAGCCACAGGGTCGCGATCCAGCCGAGCGTGCGTCGCATCGTGCGTCTCCTCGAAGAAGCTCGCGCCGCCGAGGCCCTCAGCGGTTCTGCGAGTGGGGGCGGCGCGCCGGACGGGGACCGCGCGGCGGCCCACCCTTGCCACGCGAGTCTCCGTGCCTCTTGCCGTGGGGTCGTCGCGCCTCTCGAGCCGGCCGATCGTCGTCGATCCGGCGAAGGCGCATGTCGTGGTTCCTCACGCGGACCTGCTGGAGGTGCTTGTAGATCTCGCGCGGCATGCCTTTCGGCAGATCGACGAAGCTGTGGTCGTCCCGCAGCTCGATGCGTCCGATGAACTCGGCGTCGATCCCCGATTCGTTGGCGATCGCTCCGACGATGTCCTTGTACCGGATGCCCTGGTTGCGGCCGATCTCCATGCGGTAGCAGACCATGCCTTCCTCGGTGCGTCGTCGCGGTCGATCGGCCGCCGCGGGACGACCGCCCTCCGCGTTCGGACGACGCGCGGCATCGGCCGATCCGCTCGCGCCGGCCGGCTTCTTGCGATCCGATTCGAGCCCGCGGGCCGCACCGCGCAGGGGGCGATCCTTCTGGGCGAGATACGCGAGCGCCGCCGCGGCCTCACCGGTGCTGACGGCGTGCTCGGTCCGCAGCTGATCGATGATCTCGCGGAAGAAGCCGAGGTCCTCCTTGTCGATCGTCTCCACGATCTTCTGCTTGAAGCTGTCGATGCGGCGCTTCTCGATCGAGGCGGCCGTCGGCAGGTGCATCTTCTCGAGCGGCTGTCGCGTCGTGCGCTCGATCATCCGCAGCATGTGCGTCTCGCGCGGGTGCACGAACAGGATCGCCCGGCCTTCACGTCCGGCGCGGCCGGTGCGTCCGATTCGATGGACGTACGCCTCGGTGTCCATCGGCATGTCGTAGTTGATGACGTGGCTGATGTGGCTCACGTC
>CAZQZX010000373.1:0-3720 GCA_964597885.1 uncultured Planctomycetota bacterium | reverse complement strand
CCGATCGACCTCGACGACCACGACACCATGTCCGCGGTCGCCATCGACGTCGGCGGCAATATCGCTTCGGCGTGCACGACGAGCGGATGGGGCTACAAGATCCCGGGACGCGTCGGCGACTCCCCCATCATCGGGGCCGGCGTCTACGCCGACAGCAAGGCCGGCGGCGCGGCAGCCACCGGCGCCGGCGAAGAGATCATCAAGGTGTGCGGCTCGTACCAGGTGGTCGAGTTCATGCGCCAGGGCCGCACGCCCGAGGAAGCGATCAAGGCCGTCCTCGAGCGGGCCATCGCCCGCGACGAGAAGAACCGCAAGCAGCTCATCGCCTTCATCGCGATCCGGGCCGACGGGATGATCGGCATGGGAGCCATCAACCCGGGCTTCAGCGCGGCGATCGCTCGCGGCGGCCGGGTCGAATACCTGAAGTCGCCGAAGCTCGAGCAGCTCGGCACGAAGCGCTAGCCGCCCGAGAATCCACGAGGCTGCATCCGGCGGCCCCGGCGGGACGAAGTCTCCTGCAACCCTTGCAAGGAGACTCTGCCCATGCACCGTGCGATCTGCTTCCTCTCGTTCGCCCTGTTGCTCGTAAGTCCTGCCCTCGGAAACGACTGGACCCGCTTCCGCGGCGACGGGGGCAGCGGCACGGTGCCGAGCCTGAGTCATCCGAAGACCTGGGGAGCCGAAGAGAACGTCTCCTGGACGACCGACATTCCGGGCGGCGGCTGGTCCTCGCCGATCGTCGTCGGTGAGCGGATCTACCTGACCACCGCCGATCATCCCGACTACGACGGCCCCGTCGGTTTTCGAGGCGGCGTCTCGAGGATGCGCGAGACCGGCGGAAAGCCCGAAGGCGACATGACCTTCCAGGTGCACTGCCTGAGCCTCGCCGACGGATC
This sequence comes from uncultured Planctomycetota bacterium, assembly GCA_964597885.1. Classification (GTDB taxonomy): domain Bacteria; phylum Planctomycetota; class JACOTG01; order JACOTG01; family JAUIME01; genus CAZQZX01. The sequence goes on along the minus strand of CAZQZX010000373.1, from coordinate 2,824 downwards.
GAAGCTGTGGTCGAAGGACGCCGTCGTCGGCGAGCCGCCGTATGGCGTGCACCCGTCCAACACCTTCGCGACCGAATCCCCGGCGAGCGACGGCGAGCGGCTGTTCGTGTACTTCGGGATGATCGGCAAGGCGATGGCCCTCGATCTCGCCACCGGCAAGGAGATCTGGCGCTTCGACGTGGGCGCCTACCCCACCGGCAACGGCTTCGGCACCGGAAGCTCGATCGCCACGCACGGCGGTCGGGTGTTCGTCCAGTGCGACAACGACCGCGAGTCGTTCCTCGTGGCGCTCGCCGCCACCGACGGCCGCGAGCTGTGGCGCGCCGACCGCCGCAAGGGAACGAGCTGGGCGACGCCGGTCGTCTGGTCGGCCGACGGCAACGACCAGCTGATCTCGTGCGGCCCCGACACCGTAACGGCCTACGACCCGGCATCCGGTGACGTGCAGTGGGAGCTCACCGGGATGGGCGGATCGTTCAGCTCCTCGCCGGTGTTCGACGACGATCGCCTCTACTTCGGCAACAGCGGCCCCCGGAGCCGCGGCCCGCTCGTCGCGGTGAAGGCCGGCTCGCAAGGCCCGCACAAGCTCGGGCGCGAGGACAGCCAGGCCGTCGCATGGAACCAGAAGGGAGCCGGCCCCGGCTTCGCTTCGCCCGTGACGCACGACGGTCGCGTCTACGTGGCGGGCTCGCCCGGAGTGCTCGCCTGCCACGACGCCGAGACGGGCGAGATCCTTTGGCGCGAGCGTCTGCCTGGCGCCGGATCGATCGTCTCCTCGCCGTGGCTCTGCGGCGACACGATGTTCATCCAGGACGAGAACGGCAAGACGTTCGTCGTGAAGGTCGGCGCCGAGTACGAGCTCCTCGGCACGAACGAGCTTCCGGGGCTCTACTGGTCGACGCCGTCGGTCGCCGGCAACGCGCTCCTCGTTCGCGAGGCCACAAAGCTCCACTGCATTCGCGCGGAAGCCGACCGGAAGCGACGCGGGATCTGAGACGACGATCTCGAGTGAGGTGGCTCGCGCCGCCGGCGGCTAGCGCGGCTCCGCGATGCAGTACAGGAACCGTTCGCCGCGCAGGAAGAGCTCGTCGCCCGCGAGGGCTGCCGAAGCGCTGAAGCTGTCGTCGAGCTCGTTCAGCGAGAGGACCGCGAGGCCCTCGTCATGCGCGAGCACGAGGGTCTTGCCCTCGAGATCGGTCACGTACACGCGGCCGGCCGCCCCCACGGGCGAGGCGTAGATGTTGCGCAATCGTCCGAGCCGGATCGGGCCCCCGATGTCGGCGCCGGTTCGCACGTCGGCTCGCGTCAACACGTTCTGGTAGTGCGACAGGAAGTACAGGGCATCGTCGTAGAGAAGCGGTGACGGCACGTAGGGCGTCGCGCGACGACGAGTCCACAGGTGCGCTTTCTCCTTCTCGGTGATGTCGCCCTCTGCCGCGTCGAGGCGTACCGCGACCATCCCCTTCTTCTCGTAGCTGCTGCCGGCGACGACGATCCCTTGTTCCCGATGGAAGACCGGCGACGCGCAGATGTTGTTCGCGAGGCCGCCGCACTCCCAGATCACCTCCCCCGTCTCGAGATCGTACCCGCGCATGCGTTCCGAGCCCGGGACGATCGCCTGCGCGCGGCCTCCGTGCTCGACGATGATCGGCGTCGACCACGATGTGACCTCGTTCCGCGGCATGAGCCAGCGTTCCTTCCCGGTCTTCTTGTCGAGGGCCACGACGAACGACTGCTCTTCGTGGTCCCAGTTCACGACGATCGTATCGCCGTGAAGCGCAGGCGAGCTCCCCTCCCCGTGACCGTGCTTGGTGTGCATCTGGCCCAGATCGATCTTCCAGACCACCGTGCCGTCCAGGTCGAGGCAGAACAATCCGAACGAACCGAAGTGGGCGAACACGTGTTCCCCGTCGGTCATCGCCGACGCGGACGCAAGGCTCCCCGACACGTGGCCTCCCTCGACGGGAAGCTCTTCGTGGACGGTCGTCTCCCAGAGCATCCGCCCGTCGCTTCGCTGCAGGCAGATCACGACGAAGCGCGCACGATGCGTGACGGGCAGGTTGTCGTGCGAGCCCGGACGTCCGCTGAAGCGCGCCTCGAGCTCGTCGCCGACTTCGAGCGCCGACGTGAGGAAGATCCGGTCTTCGAACACGATCGGCGTCGAGTGCCCTTTCCCGGGAAGCGGCACCTTCCACCGGACGTTCTCGGTCTCGCTCCACGCGACGGGGGGATTCGCGCCGGGGGCGACGCCGTTGCCGAGCGGACCGCGCCACTGCATCCAGTTGCCCTCGCCGGGCTCGGCAGATTCGGAGGGCGGCGCATCCGCGTTCGACGGCGCGGGAGCCGAGGCGCTGCCCGTTGCCGAAGCCTCGGCGAGCCGGGCCTCCGGCACGTCGGTCGCGCTCTTGGAGCCACACGAGATCACGCACGTCAGCGCGAACAGAAGGATGGTGGTGTGAAGCGCGGTACCGTGTCGACTCGTCATGCGATTCGGCTCCTCGAAGGGAGCCGATTCTAGCACGGCGCGATTGTAACAACCTCGCCACCGCCGAGCGTGCGGAACGAGAGATCGCTCCCGACGGCGACCACGGAGTCCCGGTGCTTCTCGGCAAGATCCGCGAGCTCGCTCGGGTACAGGCACGCCGCCAGGATCTCGAGCGACTCGACGAGGCGTGGGCCGGGCCGGTTGAAGAACGCGTTTCCGTCGGCGAGGAAGACGCGATCCTCTCGAACCGCCTTCCACGAGTCCCACGGCAGGGTCTTGCGCAGAAGCTCGATCTCCCGCACCGATCGTTCGAGCTCGAAGCCGCACGGCTTGATGAGC
>CAZQZX010000372.1:0-3725 GCA_964597885.1 uncultured Planctomycetota bacterium | reverse complement strand
AGCCGGGGCGCCGGCCGGGTTTGTGCTGTCCGATTCCTGGGCTCCGACACCCATCGGGATCCGGTCCAGCGAATCAACCCGCGCCTTTGCTGTTGGGGCTGGCGCCCCGGCCTTGTTCGTGTTCGTGTCGTCGGGGTCCACGTGAGGGTCGAGCCCGTAGCGCTCGCACAGCGCGACCGCATCGGTTCCGCCGATGTCGAACAGCCACGCCACACGCCCCCAAAGCGGCCCGGCGAGCGAGTCAACCTCGCCAGGGTCGGGCTTACCGGGCGAGTAGATGGCGAGCATCCGCAGCGCCCGACGGAGAAGCCGCTCGGCATCGCCCGTCTGCTCGCGAATGATTCGAGCCGCGCGATACTCGCCCTGCGTGTTCTGCCAGTCGGGAACGTCGTGGACGATCATCGACGCAGCCACTTCTGTCCCATCGCCTCGCAGCTTTTTCGTCACGGCGTCGTACGCGGCCTTCATGTTCTCGGGGAGGCACTCGTAGCAGCACGCCCCGGACTCGGGGTCGACAGACGGCTGGATCGGCTCGTAGTCGATCACGCGACCGCATTCGCACTGGAACAGCGTCAGCGGTGTGTCGTCGTTCACCGGCCGCGCCGGCTCGTGCGGGAACCTCTCGCGCATCGTGTGCGCGGCAATCACCGATCGGTGGAGCATTCGCTCGAGGCTCATGGCGTGGCCTCCCTGCGGCTCTTCTTCGCGTCGCTCAGTTCCGCTTTCCGGAGGGCTACCTTCAGCGCCGACAGGAGATTGATGACGCCAGACGCGGCGGCGGCTTGGTACTCGCGCTCGGCGTCGAGCAGCCGGCGGCGCGCTTGTTCCTTGGTCGCGCTCATGTCGTCGGCCCTCCCCCGACTTCCGAGAACCACGCCTCCGCCTTCTCGATCAGCGGGTCGAGCTGGTCCCCCTTGTCGGTCTTGAAGTGCTTGCTGATCGGGTCCTCGCCGAAGCTGAACCGCAGGTCGCACAGGTACTCGAAGACCTCTTCGAGCAGCGCGTAGGCGCAAGGCGACTTCGCGATCAGCCGCGCGTTCGCCTCGGCGTTCCGGTAGTGGTCGAGGACCTTCGCGATCGTCGTGGTGCCGCAAAGGACCGTGGCCGTCCCGTGCTGGACGTGCCACGGCCCGGCCGTGTATTCGTTCCGGTCCGCCATCAGTCCGTCCCTCCGCAACCGCACCAGAAGGAGTCGAACTCGCGCGGGCCGATCGGCTCCGGCTCGTGGGGCTCGCAGCCGCGAATGACCGCGCCGGGCGTGTGCACGCTCGCGTAGCAGCCGCAGACCCGGCAGAGGCTCGCGTCGTCCGAGCCTTCGCCGCGGAACTGGAACATCCCGAGATCGCGCGCCGAGGGGCGCGTCTCGCCGCATCGGCACTTGGCCTTGCGGCCGATCAGGTGCTCGGGGACGTGCTCCAGGTGCTCCTCGAAGAGCGAGACCACCGTCTCGACCTCGGGGTGCGAGTCCTGCCAGCCGCAGGAGCATCGCGCGGTGAAGTGCTCGCCCCTGGGGAAGGCCGCCTTGCCGTCAGCGCGGCGAATGCAGATCGTCCCGTGCCCCCGCGTGATCGCGGCGAGCGCGTGCCCTGGCTTCGAGGGCGTGGTCGTGGCGGTCGTGGCCGGGGCGCTCACGTCGCGCGCAGTGATTCTCAGGTCGCCGACGATGTGCCGCTGCCCGATCGCGAGCTGCCGGGGTTTGCGCTGTCGGCACTCGGCGCACGGCTCCCCAACGTGCTCGATATCGCACCAGTTTGCGAGGATCCCGCACTGGTCGCAGCGGACCTCGATGTCGTCGCATTCGACGAAGCACGCTCGATACGCTGACCACGCCGCATCCCGCTCCGCGATGAGAGACTCATCGCTCGGGGCTTGCCGCAGTGCCGCATTGGCCGAAGTCCATCGGTCATGCGCTTCCTGGGCGCGGGCGACGGCGGGGTGGGTGACCATCGCGGGGGCCTTCAAGACGCACCCCCTTCGGATGGATTAGGGAGGAGCCTGCACCTAACCGCCTCCTCGGTCAGGGCCTCGACGGTGAACTCGGCGCCGTGCTCGTCGCCGTACAGGTCATGGAGGTGGGTTTGAACGTCATAGAGGAAGCTGCCCCCGAAGGCCGCCACCCACGAGGGGAGAGCGTCGAGCACCGCGTCCGACTCTCCAGGTGATTCCCCCTCAAGCGACTCGCTGTACTTGTCATCGCGGACCCAGAACCCGATCGCACAGCGGCGGCCGTTGACGCCGCGGTAGCGGCAGACCCTCGTGCCGTCATCCTTTTCAACGACGCTCTTCTTCCCCTGCTCGGCAAGAAGGCGGATCGTCTCGCGGACGAAGTCGTCGCGAGAGAGGGGGGTGTCAAGGTAGGGTCTCGTGGGGGCGCTCATCGCGCACCCCCTTCCGCCTTGGCGATGGCGGCGTCGACCGCTTGAATGCAGGCGCCATAGCTATCCTCAAGCACGTCCCGCGCCTCGTGCAGCGCCGCGAGCATCTCCGGCGCGGCGGCGATGAGGCGGGCGTTCGCCTCCTCCTCTTCCTCCAGGCCATCAAACGGCTCCTCGCCCTCAGCGTCGACGATCTCGCAGATCGGACGGCGATACCCAGAGAGCTGACCGATCTCGTTCTTGGCCGCAGGGCCGGCAAGAATCGTCGCGTGGCCGACCCACTGCTCCCACGGCCCCGGCGTGTGCGCCGCCTTCAAGACGCACCTCCCGCCTCAACGAGGTCCATCTCAACCACGTCCTCAACGATCCAGAACGTTGGTCGGTTGCCCGTGATGGCAAGCCACTGCTGGAACGCCACGTTCAGCATTAAGTCGAGGAGGTTCTCGTCCTCTCGCGACCCCGCCTCGGGCCAGCACTCCCCGATATCGCCGACTTTGTCGCCCATAGCCTCGGCCATCTCCTCAAGGAAGGCGTCGGCCTGCCTGATATGCGGGACCGAGACGGAGGCCTTTCTGCCGATCCAAACCTTGACGCCCGCCACGGGAGGGTCGACGTACTCTTCGAGGTACGCCTCCCTGGCGACATTCAGCGCCTCCAATGGACTCGAGACTTTCGCGTCGGTGAAGCACTCCTCATCGAAACTGTAGGCGTAGGAAAGACTCATCGTCGGCCCCCTTCCGCCTCGACGATCCGCACCGTCCCGACGCCGCACTCGCCGCACCGATCCCCGATGCCCTGGACGATCTCGGGCCAGTGCCCCGACTCCCGGATCATTCCCGCCGAAGCGTCATCCCCGCAGCGGTCGCAGCGGAGGCCGAGCTCGGATCCGGAGAGGACGAGGGCGAGGTTGCTGACGAGATCGTCCTGCTCGCGCTCGAGCGACTTGATGTCGGCCTCGCGCTCGGCGCGCCGCTCGCGGAGCGACTGGGCGTCCGGGCAGGAGTCGATGAAGGCGGCGGCGCCGTGGTCCTGGGCCCAGTCGATCTGGGCCTGCTCGTTCTCGCGAAAGCGACGGACGAGCTCGGTGGCCGTGCGGTGAAGGTCGGAGGTGCTGCGGGTGGGCGTGGCGGCGGCGGTCATGGCTGCTCCTCGGACTTGCGTCCTCTGGAGTCGCCTTACCCAGTCTCGGCCGAGTTGCCTGTCAGTTGAGCGCCAATCAACACCATCGGCGCAAGGCCCTATCCGATGGGCGCTTCTGACCGCATTCCTTCCGCTCTCATCCTTCCGCTACTGGAGTGCAGATCCAGTAGCGACAACCCGCCCCCTCGGGGGTGACGTACCGAATCCAAG
>CAZQZX010000371.1:0-3751 GCA_964597885.1 uncultured Planctomycetota bacterium | reverse complement strand
CCGGGATTCGAGGAGACGCCGATGTTTCGCTACGCGCTCGTCGATGATCGAGTCGTTCTGCGGGAGGAGGCGGTCGTTCCGGCGTTCGACCGCGGATATCTGCTCGGCGAGGGCGTGTTCGAGACGATGCGCGTCGAGCGAGGCGTTCCGCTGTGGGCGGACGATCACGCCGACCGACTGAGGCACGCGTGTCGCGCGATCGGAGTGCGCGGCGATGCGTTCACGGCGCAGCGGATCGTGGACGCCGTCGCTGCGCTGGTCGAAGCGGAAGCCGATGTGGATCCCGGAATCGGCGCGAGGCCGCTCGGTGCTCGCATCACCGTCACGGCCCGCGGCGCGTCGGAGGCGGAGGTGGTGACCGAGCCTCGGATGACGGCGTTCCTCCGAGATCTTCCCCTTCATGCAGGGGAGCCCGTGGACGTCGTCGAGGCGTCGTTCCGGCGGGATGCCCGCAATCCGGTGTCGGCGATCAAGGCGACGAGTTACCTGGAGAACCAGCTGGCGCTCGCCGCGGCCCAGGCGCAGGGAGCGGACGAAGCCGTGTTCCTCGACCTCGACGGCGGCCTGACCGAGGGGACCCGAACCAACGTGTTCTTCGTGCGCCACGGCCGGCTCGAAACGCCGCCGCTCGAGGCGGGCTTGCTGGGGGGAATTCTCCGGGGGCGCGTTTTGCGGCTTGCGGAAAGGCTGCAAATCCCGCACGCCGAGCGTAAAATCTCCGTGTCGGACGTCGCCTCGTCCGGGGAGGGCTTCCTGACCAACGCCCTCCGCGGAATCGTTCCGATACGGAGATTCGGGTCCGTGACGTTGCCGGAAGCCCCGGGGGCGATCACACGGAGCCTCGGCGATGCTTTCGAACGTGCGGTGGCGGAGTATCTGCGCCATGCGATCGCGGCGCGTCCTTGAGTTCCAAGGTCCGATCTCCTAGAATTTTAGGGCCGGAATGACTAGAAAATTGGAGACCTGAAGCCATGAGATTCAAACCGTTCGGTATCGCGATGTTGGCCTCGTTGCTGGCCGTCGCCATGCTCGCCGCTTCCGCGTCGGCGCAGGGCGTTTCGGATGCGACCAAGACGCTCGATGACGCTCTCAAGAGCAAGAACGCCGACGCCGTTTCGTCGGGCATCAGCGCCCTGATCTCGGCCTACATCGACGCGGAGAAGGAAGCGGACAAGACCGCGGCCGTCAACTCGCTCGCCAAGACCTTGAAGTTCTACGGTGGCGACGGCAAGTGCATCATCGAGGCGGCCCAGGGCCTCTCGGGTATGGGCGCGCCGGCGGCCAAGCCGCTCGCCTCGGCCCTCAAGGACAAGAAGCTCCGCAAGGAGCCGAAGCTCAAGGAAGCGTATCTCGCCTGCATCCGAGCGCTCGGCGCCACCAAGAGCGTGAGGGACAGCAAGACGCTCATCAACCTGCTCAAGGACAAGGACTTCTACGTCGTCGCGGCGGCTGCGGACGCGCTCGGGAACTACAACGACGTGAAGCTGAACTACCGCCGCAGCATCGCCGAGCAGATGGTCAACGCGCTCGACTCCGCGTACAACGCGGCGCAGGCCGATCCCCGTAACACGACGTTCCAGAAGCGCTACGAGATCATCGGTGTGCCGCTCATGACGGCGCTCTCGAAGGTGACCGGCGCCTCGCCGGGTGGTGCTCCTGAGTGGCGCAAGTGGTTCAACGACAACAAGAAGAAGCGCTGGAATTGAGCGATCGTCTTCAGCTCGTTTTCAGTGTGCTCTCTTTGGGCCTCGTCGCTACGGCCGGGTTTCTGGTCCTGAAGGCGACGAGGCCCGTCGATCCCACCGGGAATCTCGCACCGCTGCCGCCGGTGGATCATCCGGATACCGTCGACGTCTGGCTTGCCGACGTCGACGGCCGTGCGGAGCTCCTCTTCAAGCCGGTCCTCGACTCCACGGAGCGGGACGGCTTCAACAACCGCACGCTCAGCCGACGCCTCGGTGAACCCGACGACACCTATCGCTTCTTCCGGCTCTTCGTTGCGAACTTCGATGCCGAAGGCGACTTCGAGCTCGAAGCCGACTACCTGAGGGTGCAGGCGGGTGAGGGGATCGAGAGCCTCGACCCGGAGCAGGTCCTCGGCGGTGACGACGGCCCGATCAGCGATGGCGATCGCATGGTCGCTTCCGCGCTCGGGTTGCGGGCGGGCCCGTATCGCGTGCCGCCTCGTCGAGCCGGGTCGTTTCTCGTGGCGTTCCGGTCGAGCGATCTGCAACCGCTCGGTGGTGCGCCGGAGGAATTCGCCCTTGTGGATGGCGACTCCACGTTACGCCTGAAGCGCGAGTCGATCCCGCGCGACGAGCTCGACCGCTTCTTCCTGGACCCCCGGGAGCCGCTTTCGGCCGTTCTCCACGCGCGCCGACCTGCGGACACCGAGTCCGGCAGCCCGGGCGGACAGTAGCTCGGGCGCGCGTCGCTCGACTGTCCTTCCACGATGTGCATCTCGTTCCCACACAAGGGCTTGTGGTTCACACGGCGCCGGGGGGCGCGCGGTGGGGTGTCAGGGTTGACAGTCGCCATGCCGGATCTATAATGTCGCCGGTTTTTAACTGTTTTCCTGAAAAGACCTTGGAAGCGGCGGCGTCGCTTCCTCGGGGCGAGAGCGCCGGATCGGCGCGCGTGCCCGGAAAGGTCGTTTCCATACAAGGAGAATGAGTCGAGATTCCGGCGAGACCGTTCGCCGATCCGGAACTGAGGGGTGTCACCGGATCGATGCGAGTCGTCGGGATGGGAAGCACGTCGGACGGGATGTCCGGAGATTTACCCGCTGTCGGTTCGCGAACGAGCCTTCCGTCGCACGGCGATCGAGGTGCTCGCGGGCGCGAACCCAAGGGGCCGGAACTCCTGAAGTGTTACACGGTGCATGGCATTACGGGGTGGTGAGATTTCTCGAGGCGGTTCGATCAAGAGTTCTTTCATCGCAAGCGTTTGATTTCGAGGTCGTTCGAGGACGAGTCGCGCAGGCTTGCCTCCGCGGTTCCCTCAACGTGTTCCCGTAGCGCTTTCCCTTCCTTCGGCAAGCCGACCGGATCGCCGTCGGTGCGTGTCCCCGCATTTCGGGTGCGTCGCACCGCGGGACGTTCTTTCGCGCCCGGCTCTCGATTCGACGGATCTCCTGACGCCTCGAAAGGAGGTTCACGTGGGTCCGGTATGGGTGGCGGTAGCAGCCATCGGCGGGATCGGCGTCGGGTACCTGATTCGCCTTCTCTACGTTCGCTGGATGGATCAGTCCGCGCAGAAGCAGCGCGACGAGATCGTGCAGCGAGCCGGGGAAGAGGCCGCCTCGATCAAGAAGGAGGCGGACCTGGCTGCAAAGGCAGAGCGAATCAAGGCCCGCGAGGAGTTCGAGCGCGAGTCCCAGGTGGTTCGCAAGGAGCTCCGCCAGCAGGAACGGCGCCTCATCAAGCGTGAGGACAGCCTCGAGAAGAAGATGGAAGTGCTCGACAAGAAGGAGCGCTTCCTCGAGTCCAACGAAAAGAAGCTCACGGCCCGCCAGAAGTCCCTCACCGAGAAGACCGAGGAGATCGACGGGCTGATCGCCGAACAGAAGGACATCCTCCACCAGCTCAGCGGACTCAGTCGCGACGAGGCGACGGACACGCTCATGTCCCGGCTGGAGAAGGAGGTCGATCAGAGCTCTAACGACAGAATCAGAGAGGAAGAGGAGGATCAGGAGAAGCTGGTCGATGAGAGTGACGAAAGAGTCCACTCTCTCCATGCGGAGCAGGAGGAG
>CAZQZX010000370.1:0-3793 GCA_964597885.1 uncultured Planctomycetota bacterium | reverse complement strand
CGACGGTGTCTGTCGTTCTTTGGACTTGGCGGCCTGTGAATGGACATCGGTACCGCAACGCAAGGTTCTTGCGGCCGTCGCTGTAGGCGACGACGTAAACACGGACGGATCGCATCAGGCTCTGCCTCATTCGGGCTCAATCGCCGCGCCCAGTCGCCAGCGCCACCGGGCAGCAAACTCTAGGTCACCATTTCGTGACCGCGGCAGAAACCAACGGCTTTGCGTCTCAACCGTTAATCACAGCGGCCACGCTCCATTTCCATCAGGCGATTAGCCTGCCGGGTGATCGTGACTCTTACTGACAGATCGACGCCGCGACGGTTGACGGCGATCACGACGTAGCCCTGCGCCGCCATCAGGTGGAAGTTCCACCGGTACGAGAACCACTGCCCGATCTGGCCCTGCGGACCGCCCTGGCAGTAGGTGAGCATCGGGTACTTCTTCTTCGGATCGAAATTCGGCGGATAGATCACCCAGTTGTGGATGCGCTTGCCGTCGCTCGCGCGGACCCAGCGCTCCTTGACCGTCGGCAGCTCGAGATCGGCGTAGATCTCGTCGTTGGCGCCGGTGATACGCGTCGGGGCGCCGCCCGCGGCCGGCATCGAGTAGAGCTCCCACGGACGGATCATGTCGCGGCGTCCGACGAGGAGCGTCTTGCCGTCCGACGAGACGTCTCGAACGTTCCAGTTGTACTGGCCGTGCGAGAGCTGCGCGACGCTGCTGGTCGACGTCGAGATGCGGAAGATCTGGTCGGTGCCGAGGCGCTCGCTGTAGAAGTAGATCGACTGCGAGTCCGGCGACCACGTCGGCGAGTGCACCGTCTGGTCGAGACCCACGGTGATCTCACGGTTGTTGCCGCTCGAACGATCGTGCAGGAAGATGCGAGCGCGATCGGACTCGAAGCCGGCTCGCTCCATCGAAAGGAACGCCAGCGTGCGGCCGTCCGGCGAGTAGACGGGCGTGTTGTCGTAGCCCTCCATGCCGGCAGTGATGTTCTTGATGCGGCCCTCGCCCGAAGCGGGAACCAGGTAGACGTCCGTGTCGGTCGACTCGGCCCAGTTCCGCGCGAACTTCGCGGTGAACGCGATCTCGGTTCCGTCCGGCGACCAGGCGAAGTCATCGGCGCCACCGAACGGCGGCACCGGGCAGTCGACGCGAAGACCGTCCATCAGGTCGACCGCCTCGCCCGCCTTGCCGTCGTCTCCGATCGCCGCGACGTGGATGTGCGAGTACTTGTAGTCGTGCCACGCGTTCCAGTGGCGGTACATCAGCGAGTCGATGATGCGCGCGTCGGCCTTCGGTAGATCCGGGTAGAGCTCCGTGACCTCAGCGTCCATCTTGACGTCGGTGGTGAAGGCGATGTGCTTGCCGGTCGGCGAGACCTTGAGGTTCGAGATGCTGTGGTCGAAGTTCGTGACCACCTCGAAGTCGCCGCTCTCGGGGTCGAGCGACCAGACCTGCGGCGAGGCCTTCTTCTCCTCGTCACCCTCGCCCTCCCCGCCTTCTTCCTCGCGGGTCGTGACGAGCCAGAGGCGAACGCCCTTCGGCGTGGTGACCCACTGGAGGCCCGACGCGCCCTTCATCCCGGCGACGAGCACGCGGTCGTTGTCACCCGCGGGATCGACGAGATGGATATCCGTCGTGCCCTTGTTCTCGGCAAGGTCGTACGAGCGGACCGTGTAGACGACGTGCTGGCCGTCCGGCGACAGGCTTCCGCCGCCCACGCGGTTGAGCTTCCACAACAGCTCCGGGCTCATCCGTTCGCCTGCATCGACAACCGACGCGAAGCCGAACAGCGTGATTCCGAGAGCGACGAACAGTAGGGGCACGATCGCGCGCATGGTCCAAGCACTCCTGAGAATACGGTTCTGGGCATTCATTTTGAGAGACATCCTTGCGGGAAGGCCTATCGGCCGCCGGCCGACCGGGGCTTGAGGGGTCACCCACGAGCCAAGCTCCATCCGCCGGATCGACGGCGGCCGGGACCGCGAGTCACAAGTAACTGTTTTACGGATCGTCGGCGGCGGGGATCCGGATTCACGCCCTTGGGGATTGCCTCGAAGCGGCCGAATCGACCTCGCGCGCCCCGGATCCGGCACGGCACCCCATGGCCCACCGGCGCCGAATCCCCTATCATGGGGCTGGACCGTCACATGGAACGACCCAGCCCGGGAGATGCCCGTCATGCGTAAGCGGACCGTCTCACGAGGGACCCTCACCGCCGTTCTCCTGCTCTTCCTCGGACCGGCGGCCTTTTCGAACACGCCCCCCCGCCCGAACCTCCCGCTCGTGTTCGCGCCCGAGACGACCGAGGCGTCGAACGACTCCTACACCTGCGCCGGGGGAGCCGCCTCGGGGACGACGTTCCGACCCGACGGCGTCTGGATCCCGATCCCCGGAGCGACGGACTCGACGGACGCAAGCTCGAGAGCCCGATCCGCGCCCGGCTTCGTGAAGCAGGAGTTCGGGGGCGATGCGGCGCTCACGGCTCCTCGCGGCGTCGAGCCCACGGGCGGAGTCGTCAGCTACTTCCGGGGCCCGAGAGAAGACTGGCGCGTCGGGCTACCGATGTTCGCCAAGCTCGTCTACGAAGACCTCTGGCCCGGCATCGACCTGGTGTACTCCGGCGTGGATGGAAGGCTGAAGTACGACCTGATCGTCGCGCCCGGCGCGGACCCCGCGAGCATCCGGTTCGTGTATCGAGGCGCCACGTCCGCCGCGATCACCGCCGAGGGTGTCCTTCGTCTCGAGACACCGACGGGCGTCCTGACCGAAGAGGCCCCGTACGCGTTCCAGCCCGGCGGCACCGCGCGAGAGAATGTGGCCGCACGGTTCCTGCTCGAGCCCCTCGCGGCTTCCGATGCGTTCGAGGTTCGTTTCGACGTCGGTGGGTACGATCGATCGCGCACCCTCGTCATCGATCCCCCGATGGCCGTCTACACGGGATACATCGGCGGGAATTCCCTCGACACGATCTTCGACGTCGCCGTTGACGACGAGGGAGCCGCGTACGTCACCGGCACCACGAGCTCTTCTCCGGCCGGCGGATTCCCGGTGCGCTTCGGACCCTCGGTGAACAAGAGCGGGCTCGGCGACGCCTTCGTGGCCAAGATCACGCCCGACGGCACCGAGCTTGTCTATTGCGGATACATCGGCGGGCTCGCATCGGACAGCGGGCGGGCGATCGCCGTCGACACGACGGGCCAGGTGTACGTCGCGGGCCTCGTCGGATCGGATCAGCAGTCGTTCCCGGTGACGGTCGGCCCCGACCTCGAGTACAACGGCGGCTCCACCGATGCCTACGTCGCATGTGTGAACCCGCGCGGCACCGACCTCGACTACTGCGGATACATCGGCGGCGCGTCGTTCGAAACCGCCACGGACATCGCCGTCGACCGCAACGGTGCGGCGTACGTGGTCGGATACGGAAGCTCGTCCGAGGCGACGTTCCCGGTGCTCGTCGGACCGACGTTGGTCTACAAGGGCGAGCGCGAGGCGTTCATCGCGAAGGTCGAGCCCGGCGGAGCCAAGCTCGCCTACTGCGGCTACATCGGAGGTACGCGCACGGACGAAGCGAACGGTGTGGTCGTGGACACCGTCGGGCACGCCTACGTCGGCGGCCGGACCGAGTCGCGCCACCCGAGCTTCCCCGAGACCGTCGGTCCCGGCCAGGCGTTGCGCCATCTGATCAAGGGCCAGTCGCGTGCGCAGTGACCGCGGGGTCGCTTCATCGCCCCAAATCGGGCTGTAACCGGTCAGCGGCTCGGCCGGATTGGTCAGCCAGGGTGAGTCA
>CAZQZX010000369.1:0-3804 GCA_964597885.1 uncultured Planctomycetota bacterium | reverse complement strand
GGGGTTTCTCCCGCGCGGGCGGGGTGAGCGTCGATGGCGATGGCGATCGTGGCCCAGCCGACGAGGGCGAGGGGATGGATCCGTCGAAGTGCTTTCAAGCGGAGCTCCTTGGGTTGCGGACTATCCGGGCTTGGCGGTGGACGGCCACGGTCCCGTGATGGCGAGGGTGAGGCCGGGCCACTGTATGTTGACGAACAACGTCGAGTGGTCCGGGGAGAAGACGCATCCTGCGAGCTCGGCTTCGTTCATCCTGTTCCTCCCGACGTGATACGCCCGTCCATCGGGCGTGAAGCCGACGAGGTGCTTGCGTCGGACGTCGGCCGTCAGCGCGTGATCCTCGCAGACGAAGAGGTCTCCCCACGGCGTGATCGTCAAATTGTCGGAATTGGTGAGCAGGTCACGCGAGGGCGATTCGAGGAAGAGCTCGAGCGTGCCCGGATTTGCTTTCTCGTCAGGCTTGCCCTCGTGGGGTGACGGGACGTAGCGGAAGATCTGGCCGAGCTTCTTCGCGCCACCGGTCGTGCAGTCGAAGAAGACTTGGGTGTCGTCGCACCAGAGCCCTTCACCTCTCGCGAAGCGAGCCGCGCCCTTCTCGTACGCCTGCAATCTCAGATCGTCGGCCGGGGACTCGACGTTGTCGAGGTCGAGCCAATCCACCTGGAACGTCGTTCCCGCCTCGAGCGGCGTGGCTGTTCCTTCCCAGTTGCGCGTGTCGGCGCGCGAGATCTTCCGCAGCGCGAGCGCCTGCAGGCGGCCGCCGCGCAGGAGCTCGCCCGGATGATCGGGAAGGAACCGGTAGAAGACGCCGTCCGAGCGGTCTTCGGTCTGGTAGATCGCTCCTGAGGGAACGTGGCACGCAACGGCCTCGTGGAGGAAGCGCCCCATCGGGCGGATCGGTACGGGCTCGACGAGTCCGCCGCCGGCTCGCGCCGGCACCTCGAAGTTGTAGCCATGATCGCGCCGCACTCGGATGCGAGAGCCGTCCTCGAGATCGAACGTGCCCTTGCGTAGTGTCGTCTCCTCGCACGAGATCCATGAGCCCCAGGGCATGACGCCGCCGGAGCAGTTCATGGTCGTGCCGGCGAGGCTCAGCCAGTGCCCCTCGAGCTTGCCGGCGCGCGTGTCGTAGAGCAGTGTGGTCACGCCGCCGAGGTACGGGAGCTCGCCGCCGAGATCGTACAGCTTAGAGCGGTCGACCTTGTCGAGGAGCTCACCCGAGTCGCCGAACGCGCCGCCGGTACTGTAGGAGTAGGGGACCTCGTGATTCCGGAGGAGAAGCGTCTTGTCGTCCGGGCCAGGGAACGTGCCCATGCCGTCGTGGAAATTGGGGACACGGAGTCCGTCATCCATCGTCTCGCCGACGCGAGACAGGATGCGGTATTGGAAGCCCTTGGGCAAGTCGAAGACACCCTCGGGGTCGGTGACGAGAGGCCCGAGTCCGCTCGTCCTCCTTCCTGCCGCCGCGTCGGCGAGGGCCACGGCCGTTTCGTCGTTCGCGAAGAGCGTGCGCAGCCCGACGAAGCCTAGCGACACCGCGGCCGAGCCCTGCAGGAATTCTCGTCGAGAGAGCGTCATGATCGTGCATTCTCCTCGGTTGCGGCCTTGGGTGCAACCTCCCTGGTTTCGGTGCGCACCTCGCCCTTCAGCGTTCGGTGGACCGGGCAGCGCTCCGCGATCTCGACCAGTCGGGCGCGCTGCGTCGCATCGAGGGGACCGTCGAAGCGGACCTCGATGTCGATGTGGTCGACGTATCCGTCCTCGGTTTCGCAGTCTTCACAATCGCGGGCGTGAATCTTCGCGTGCCGGAGGTCGACCGTGGTTCGCTCGAGCGGCCATTCCTTGCGGTCCGCGTACATCCGCAGCGTCATCGAGATACACGACCCGAGTGACGCCAGCAGCAGCTCGTAAGGCGAGGGGCCGCGATCGTCGCCGCCGATCGAGACCGGCTCGTCGGCCGGCAAACGATGGCGTCCGCTCACGATCGATTGCGTGAAGCGGCTCTCGCCCGTCTCGGAGACGCGCACGGTGCCGGCGGCGGGAGCCTCGTCGGCGGACGGTGTCGCCTCCGTCGTGGCGGCCTCGGGCAAGTACTTCGAGGCCCACGAGGCGAGCAGGTCGGCGGCGTACTCCGCATCGGCGCGTCGCGTCAGCAGGTGATCGGCGTCGTCGAGCGAGACGAAGCTCTTGGGGTGGAGCGCCGCCTCGTAGATCCGGCGGGCGTGATCGACGTCGACGAGCTCGTCCTTCGGCGAGTGGAGCACGAGGAGCGCCTGACCGAGCTTGCCGAATCCTCGGATGGCCGACCGCATCGTCTGCTCCTCGAGGTCCTCGAGGAACTGCCTCTTGATGCGGAAGGGCCGGCCCGCGAGTCGGACCTCGGCCTCGCCGCTCGCCTCGATCTCCTCGATGGAGGAGTGGAACAGGTGCTTGACGTGCGAGGGCTCGGACGGGGCCGCGATCGACACGACGGCGCGCGCTTCCGGCACGCGATGCGCGGCCGCGAGCACGGCGGCTCCCCCGAGGCTGTGCCCGATCAGGAGCGACGGCGCCTCGTGGTGCGTGCGGAGATGGTCGGCGGCCGCGAGCAGATCCTCGATGTTCGACGAGAAGTTCGTGTTCGCGAAGTCTCCCTCGCTCGCGCCGAGGCCGGTGAAGTCGAAGCGAAGGACCGCAAAGCCCCGCTCGGCGAGCGCCGCGCTGATCCGTGAGGCCGCGAAGATGTCCTTGCCGCAGGTGAAACAGTGGGCAAAAAGCGCCCAGGCCCGGGGCTCGCCGGTGGGGCGGTCGAGCCGGGCCGCCAGGGTCGATCCATCCGACCCCCGGAATTCGAGTCTGGTGGCGGTGCGTTTCATCGTCGGGTCATTGTAACCGGCAGGGGGATCGTTGCATCCAGAAGTTGTGGCAAACGAATACGGGTACGGAAAGGATACGAGAGATGATCGAAGTTCGACGAGCGGATGAGCGGGGCGGCGCCGACTACGGGTGGCTGCACACCCGCCACACATTTGCGTTTGGTGAGTACCGGGACCCCAAGAACGTCCGTTTCCGGTCGCTGCGCGTCCTGAACGAGGACCGGGTCGCCCCCGGGGCCGGCTTCCCCAAGCACGGCCACGCCGACATGGAAATCCTGTCGTACGTCCTCGAGGGAGCCCTCGAGCACAAGGATTCGATGGGCAACGGCTCGGTGATCCACGCCGGAGAGCTCCAGCGGATGACCGCGGGCTCGGGCGTCGAGCACAGCGAGAAGAACGCCTCGGCGATCGACCCGGTGCACTTCTACCAGATCTGGCTCTTCCCGGATCAGAAGGGGCTGGAGCCGGACTACGAGCAGCGGGCGTTCGATGACGACGAGAAGCGAGGCCGGCTCCGCCTGGTCGCCTCCCCGGACGGCGCCGACGGATCGCTGCGCGTCCACCAGGATGCGCGGATCTACCTGACGGCGCTGGCCGCCGGGGAATCCGTCGCGAGCTCCGCCGACCCGGAGCGGCACCTGTTCGTGCAGGTGGTGCAAGGGGTGGTCGAGGTGAATGGCGAGGTGCTCGCTGCCGGTGACGGCGCCCGGCTCTCCGGCGAAGCGGGCCTGCACCTGATCGGTCGCGAGAATGCCGCCGAGACGGACGCGCCGACCGAAGCGCTGGTGTTCGATCTGGCGTGAGGCCGATCGGTCGCGATCCGGACAAGTCCGCCCGCGTGCCGGGGTCGGCACGGGGCGGGCACGCCGTCGGGAAGTGTCCGTCGATCTAGAGGCAGAGCAAGTAGGCGACGAGGTCGTCTTTCTCGGATTTCGTGAGGCCGAGCTCGAGG
>CAZQZX010000368.1:0-3856 GCA_964597885.1 uncultured Planctomycetota bacterium | reverse complement strand
GGTTACGCCGTCGCGGTCCTTGTCGGTCTCGACGTTCAATCCCCGATCCTCCGGTATTCGTAGCCGTCGTGGTTGATGTCTTCGACCGGCGCCACAAACTGCCCCGTCCCGTATTCGCCGTATTGCATCGCGAGGTGGCGATTCAACGAGAGTCCGCGCGCCTTGACATAGACATCCTCGGGAGGTCCCGGCGGGGTCGTGGGACGTGGGCCGTGGTGGTAGACCGCGGCGGTCCGTCGCTGCCATGCCCCCACCCGGTCCGGCGGCCCCTTGCGCCACTCCGGCTCGGGCGGGGCGCCGCGGTCGAGGATCTCCTTCGCCTCGTTGTACTCGGAAGGGTTTGCCGTCCTCTGAACTGTGCGCTCGACGAACGCGAACGCGTCCCGGACGTGCTGGAGATGCTCTCCGGTGATGGCGTAACCACCTGCTCCCCTGATGGGCTCTGTCACCCGCTCCCACCAGCGCCGCCTCACGGCGCGTTCTCCTGGGTGGAGATGCCATTCGGCGGCAGATCTGCGGGATCACCAGCCTCCTCCGTCGCAACATCCTCTGTCGCCCGAATCACCTCGCTGACCCCCAAGCGAAGGGCCTCAGGCAAGGCGTCCTGACGGACCTCGGAAAGCGAGACCGTGGCGACCGTCTCAACCTTCGCGTCTCCCATCTGCTCCAAGGCCCTGCGCTCGATCGTGACCCCCATGAACGGCGGCACGCCATTCAGTTGCAACGTGGCCATCAGCTTCTCCCTTCTCTCTGTCCTGCCTGCGTATCCTCGCCCTCCCGATCGTTCCCCGTCGCCGGCTCGGCCTCCGGCACATCATCCGTCGGCCCGTCCGGGTTCGTCGTTCCGGCCGCGCCCATGAGCATCGCCTCTTCTTCCTTCTGGATCTGCTCGAGCTCGTCCTCGAACGTCATCTCGGTGAGGCCCCGCTCCGACATCACGCGGTGGATCTCCTTGAGCGACCAAGGCGCCCCGGCGGTCTTCGCGCTCATCATGTCGGTGAGCTCCTTGCCGCTGATCTGGTCGTCGACGAAATCGAGGTTCGGCGCGACGCGGATCTCGTCGACCTGCCCAGGCGGGAGGCCCATCCATCGCGCGAGCTTCTGGAGCGCGCACTGGAGCCCGAATGCCCCCGCGAGTGCCACCCGGTTGATCGTCGCCGTTCGCGCCGACACGCGAATCGTCAGCGCCCCCTCGGACTCTCGCTCGCGGCTCACCGTGTCGAGCAACTGGCCCGACTTCACGCTCGCTCGGTTGTAGTCGTTCTCGAGCGCCATCCGTTGCTCCTCGAGCCCCTCCCCTCGGACTCCGACGTACTCAGCGCTTCCACCTATCTCGAGCTCGATGCGTGATCCGGCACCGACCCGCACAGGGGCGTCGGCCGTCTCGGTCGCCGACTCTTTTCTGGCGCCAACGATCACGAGCGTGTCGTCGCCCTGCGTGAAGAGCGTTCGCCGGTAGTCTGCCTCACCCCGGTAGATTGCGAGGCAGAGGTTCGAGAGGCCAAGCAGCGGCGGCTGGTGTGGGTCCGACACAATGTCCTTGGCGTTGATGAAGACGAACGGGATCTCGTCGAGGGACCGACTGCCGAACACCGGGGCCTCCATCTCGTCGGAGTTGTAGGACTTCTCGCTGAACACGCCCGAGAGATACTGCGCCCCGCCCTCGGGCTCGAGCGTGCCGAGTTCGCCGAGCTGGAGTACGCGATACTGCGTCCGCATCTTCCAGGAGAAGTCCGCCTCGCGAACGGACCGCGACTCGTTCAGCACGACGAGATTGAGGGCGTGCAGCCCGATGCCGTCCGGCTCCCCCTCGTCCCAATTGATGATGTCCTCGGCCCGGTACATAGCGAGCACGGGGCGCCCTCGGAACGAGGCATTCGGAACGGTGAGCTCCTCGGCGATGTCCACGGCAAGCCCGCAGCGACCGATCAGGAGCTGCTCCTCGTTGACTCGCCGCAGCAACATCTCGAGCGACTCACCCCGGCGGGTCGTCTTGTCCTTCAGGAACTCCATCGAGTCCGGGAGCTCGATCTCGGGGGGCTTGTTGTGCATCACGCCGAGGATCGCCTCGACGGCCTCGCTGACGAGTTCCGGGAAGCGAGCGCGCATCAGGTAGGCGTCGTAGCACGCGCGCCCGAGCTTGCCAGCCTGCATGCCGTCCTCGTGCATGTTCGCCGTAGCAGGGAGATACCGCTCTCCCGCCTCCTTGACGACACGCTCCGAGGCGCCGGTCTCGCGCATCTGAATCCAGTCGCCGATGCACGCGGTGTAGAGCGGGTGATGGGTCGTAATCGACACGCTAGTAGCCTCCTCGCACCGGGCCTGACTTGATCGTGGTGCTCGTGTAGCGGCAGAAGTAGCGACACTCGTCGGCCGGATGATCCTCTGCGTCCGTGTCGACGTCGTCCATGTTCTTCTTGTCGCGCGGGATCGAGATCACGGTTCGCATGAACGCCGGACACCTCTCCCCGACGACGAAGAGCCCCACCTGTTCGCGTGGCAGGAACGATCCAGGTGCCTCGCCCTCAGTGGGGTTCGCGCCCGCAATCAGCTCACGCATCCTCGACCAGCCGGCGATACGGGAGCCAGGGCCCTTCTTCGATGGCGCCCACGGGATGCCGGGATAGATGCGCTGGCCGATGCGAACCGGCTGCTCCATGTCCCGAGCCACGGAAACGCCGTTCTCCTCGTCGAAGATGGACGAGTCCGCGACCCCCGTCGAGACGCGACAGTGACCCGGCTCTTTGCGCCAGCCCCACTGGATCTCTCGCTCGACGATGCCCTTCGCGATCTCCTTGGCCGTGAGCCGGATCCCGACGTTCGGCTGGCTGGTGCAGCCGTACCACTCCCGGATCCTGAAGCTGTCTCCGCGCACAGTCGCAAGCGTTCGCCCATCCGAGAGGCGGATGTCCGAACCGTCCGACACCGCATACCAGCCAACCGAGAACGGCTTCGAGCTCCCCCAGTCGAACGCACGGAAGATCTTCCATGTGGCCGGGACCTCGAAGGGCGGGAGGTTGTTCCGGCTCGTCCAGATGTCGTCGAACATGCCGCCGGCGGTGATGTCCCACGAGCCGTCGCGCCAGGCCTCGAGCATCGCCTCCGACGTGCAGCCGGCGACCGTTCGATCCATGTAGCCCGGGTCCGCCTCGAGCAGCGGCTTGTTCTCGCTGATGTGGCCGTGGATCGCGGCCCGGGGCGGCTCGGGGTTGCCGTTCTGGTCGACTCCGTCTTCGATGATGACGGTCTTCTTCCAGGCGCCTCCCGCAAGCCGGAAACGCTCCCGGATCCAGTTGAATCCGACCCCGTACGGGTTGGTGTTCGATCGGATCTTTCGAGGCATGCCCGGGAACGAGGACCGGCAGCAGGAGTGCATGACCTTGTAGCACTCGTCCGTCGGCCACTTCGAGAGCTCCTCGAACGCCATGAACGGGATCTCGGATCCGTGGTAGTCCCAGTAGTCATCGGGATGCTTCAGGTGCCGGAACATCAAGATCTCGCCGTCCGGGAACTCCCACATCAGCTGAGAGTTGCTCCGGAGGAATCTCGCTTTGGGGAAGGCACGCCGAAAGTACTTCTGCGAGCGCCGGATGATGTCGCCGAGCTGCTTGTACTCCTGGCGGAAGATCACCCCGACCCACGCCTCGCCGTACCCCTGACCGACGTGCTGCGCGTAGTCCATCAGCAGCGTCTCGGACTTCCCGCAACCGCGCGTCCCGTGGTACAGGGCCTCCACGAACGGGCACGATAGGTAGGACTCCTGGCTGCCCTGGAGCGGAGCCCATACGACAGGCTGATCGCCGATCACCTCCTGGGCGATCGCGGACGTCGTTCGGGTTGGTGCGGTCGCAGTCAC
>CAZQZX010000367.1:0-3873 GCA_964597885.1 uncultured Planctomycetota bacterium | reverse complement strand
AGAGAGCGCTGCTCGGTCGCCTGGTGGCCGCCGACAACGAAGACCGCGCCGATCTCTACCGGGAGATCCTCGCGCAGAACGATCTCGACAAGAGCCGCATCTCGCTCGTCCGCGACATCTTCGCGCGCGAGTGGATCGAGCTGGCGAAGCCCGGCTGGTACTACGTCGATAAACGGGGCCGCTGGCAGCGAAAGCCAACGACCCCGAAGAAAGACGATCCGAAGAAGGGCGGCACGGGCGTCTGACGCGTCAGGCCGGCTTCGGGAACAGCCCGTCGAGAATCTTCCGGAACGACGCTTCGGCGCGTTCGAAGCTCGCGTCGTCAAGCTCGTAGGTCGAGAGCCACAGATTGGCCTCGAACGTCCCGGGAACCGCGCACGAACGATCGACACGCACGCGCAGGTACGAGTCGCCGAGGCTCGAGAGGAACACCGCAAAGTCGCGCGGCGGGCCGAAGATCGCGACCGTGCCTTCGAGGGCGAAACCGTCACTCGTCTCGAGCCGGACGGCGTCGCCTTCCGCAGGAGCACCGAGCGCTCCCTTCGCGTCGAGACCGCCGTCGCCCGTGATCTTGTCCCACGCGGATTCGATCGGTTCGTGGATCTCGGCGAACTGGTGCACGACGCGGCGATTCTTGCCGCGATGGTTCTCGAGGTAGTGCTTGAGGCCGCGCAGCTCGAAATCCCAGCCGCGGTGGATGCCGTCGTACATGGTGTCCCAGCTGTCGCCGTCGCCGAATCCGAACTGGACGAGACGCATGCGCGTCCCTTCGCCGTCGGGCTCGAGGAGATACTCGGTCCCGACGTGGGCCACGCCTTCATCGAGCGGGAACGGAGTGCTGACGACGAGACGCCGGCCCGGCTCCCAGCTTTCGATCCGGGCGTTGCCGCCCTCGACGTCTCCCCACATCAGGCGGATGTGGCCTCCGACGCCGGGCTCGACCTCGGCCTGCAGCGGGAACCAACGCACGAGCTCCTCGGCCTCGGTCAGCGCTTTCCAGACGTCGTCGGGCGACGCGTCGATGCGCAGCTCTTTCTCGATCTTGCGGTCGGTGTGCGGTTCGGTGGTTTCGTTCATCGCGGTCTCCTTGGCTTCATCACTGGGCTTCATCACGTGCGGCTCGAGCGCTCATTCGTTGTCGCGGGGGGCAGCGGTGTCGTCGTCGGCCTTCGGTCGGGGGTAGCTGCCGACGACCAGGCGGTAGCGGCGTCCGTCGGGGGTGTCGCCGTCGTGGTGCTTGGCGACGAGGCGCGCGACTTCGCGGGTGAGCTCTTCGGCGAACGCCTGTTGCGAGGACGCGTTCGCGAAGCGCACCTCGGTATCGATCGTGAGGGTGGGGAGCCCCTTCCCGGCCTTGTCGGCGCGACGACGCAGGGAAGCGAGCTCGCGGATGATCCGAGCCGCCACGCCCACGAGGTACGCCCAGCTGAACCGCTCGCCGAGCTTCGACGGGTCGGTCGCGATGGGTCCCAGGGCTCCCGGCCCGATCAGGTACGAGCGGGCTTTCGCGCGGACGAGGCGCTCCTGGCAGTTCCCCTTGCGACGCTCCTCGACCAGCTCCACCAGCCCGGCCTTCTCGAGCTCGCGCAGGTGGTAGTTCACCCGCTGCCGGGGCAGCTCGAGCTCGCGGGCGAGCTGGGCGCCCGACCGGGGCTCGGCCAGGCTTTCCATCAGCCGCAGGCGCGTGGGCTCGAGGAGCGTGGCGGCCTCGCGGCTGTCTTCGATGACGTCGATCTCGATGGTGCTCATGCCCTCCAGGATATACCGACAGTTTAGACTGTCAAGACATTTTCCACTGTCGGATGGCTTGCGGGCCGCGGAACCGTAGAATCTCGGTTCGGATACGGTTTTCCAGCGAAGCGGAAGAGGAGGTGCCCCTTGCGTAATCTCGTCCTGTCGATCGTCCTCGGGCTGTTGGTGCTGGGCTGTGTCCAGAAGGCGGAGAGCCCGGAGGCGCGGGTGCGGGCGCTCCTGCGCGAGGTGCCGCTGATCGACGGGCACAACGACCTGCCCTGGCAGTACCGATCGCGCGCCGATTGCGACATCCTGGCGCTCGACGTGCGCAAGTCCCAGCCCGAGATGCACACCGACATCCCGAGGCTCCGCGAAGGCGGGGTGGGCGGCCAGTTCTGGTCGGTGTTCGTGCCGACGTCCATGGCCGAGGACGAGGCGGTGCGCGCGACGCTCGAGCAGATCGATGTCGTGCATCGGCTGTGCTGGCGGTATCCGGACGTGTTCGAGCTGGCGCTCACGGCAGACGACGTCGAGCGCATCCACAAGGCCGGCAAGATCGCGTCGATGATCGGCATGGAAGGCGGCCACAGCATCAACAGCTCGGTCGGCGTGCTGCGCATGATGTACGAGCTCGGCGCGCGCTACATGACGCTGACGCACAGCCGCAACACGCCGTGGGCGGACTCGGCGACCGACGATCCGGTCGTGGGTGGAATGACCGAGCTCGGCGAGAAGATCGTTCGCGAGATGAACCGGCTCGGGATGCTCGTCGACATCTCGCACGTCGCGCCGTCGACGATGCATCAGGTGCTCGACATCGTGAAGGCTCCCGTCATCTTCTCGCACTCGTCGGCGCGCGGCGTGACGGATCACGTGCGCAACGTTCCCGACGACGTGCTTCGCAAGATGCCCGACAACGGCGGCGTGGTGATGGTGACGTTCGTCGGATCGTTCGTGAGCGAGGAAGAGAGGCTGTACTCGGAGCGTCGCAGCGCCGAGCGCGATCGTCTGCGGGAGAAGTACCCCGAGGACGGCGACAAGGTCCGCAGCGAGCTCGACGACTGGGCGTCCATGAACCCGCGTCCTCGCGCGAAGCTCGCGGATGTGGCCGACCACATCGATCGCGTGCGCGAGATCGCGGGCATCGACCACGTCGGGCTCGGCGGAGACTTCGACGGTACGTCGAGCGTGCCCGAGGGCCTCGACGATGTCTCGAAGTACATCGACCTGCTCGTGGAGCTGATGCGGCGCGGCTACTCGGACGAGGATCTGAAGAAGCTCGCCGGTGACAACCTGCTCCGCGTGTTCCGGGACGTGGAACGCGTGGCGGGCGAGATCCAGGCGGCCGAGGCGCCGTGAGACAGATCCGTCGTCTCGACGACGCGATCGAGATCCTCGACGGCGATTTCCTGCTGAGCCGCACCCCGCGTCGCGCGGAGGCGACGCATACGCTGCTCGACGTGATGGCCGCGATCGTTCACGGGCTGGCCCCGCCGGCCGAACCGCTCGCGCTGCTCGGCTTCGGCGGCGGGGGGCTCGTCGCACCGCTTCGCGGCCTCGGCTGGCGTGGGCCGATCGCCGGCGTCGATCTCGATCCGGAAGCGGAACCGGTGTTCCGCGAAGCCTCGGTGGAGTGGGCCGGCGAGGTCGCCGTGGCGCTCGAAGATGCCGTCGCATGGCTCGAAGCCGAACCGGGGCCGTTCTCGGCGATCGTCGACGATCTTTCGACGCTCGTGGACGAGGAGGTCGCCAAACCCTACGAGAGCGTCGAGGCCGTGCCGCGGCTCGCGTGCGAGCGCCTCGCCGACGCGGGGGTGTTCGTCTCGAATCTGCTGCCCTGGCCGGACGCGCCCTTCGATGCGCTCATCGGCAACATCGCGCTCCCGTTCGCCGACGCCGTGATCGTGACGCTCGACGAGTGGGAGAACCGGATCCTCGTCGGCGGCCGGCGACTGCCCGCCGCCGACGATCTCGAGCGCGAGGTTGGCGCGTCTCTCAGCCGGCTTGGCTCACGAGAGGCTGACCGTTTTCACATCGCGGACGTGTCTCGAGGAAGTGGCGGTGCACCCTGAGGTCGCGCGTCAGCTCGGGGTGGAACGTCGCGGCGATGCAACCGCCCGCCTCCACGAGGATCGGTTC
>CAZQZX010000366.1:0-3889 GCA_964597885.1 uncultured Planctomycetota bacterium | reverse complement strand
CATCGATCTAATCGATGAAGATAATGCAGGGGGTCTTTATCTTTGCCTGCTGGAACAGGTCGCGCACGCGCGCGGCACCCACTCCGACGAACATTTCCACGAAATCGGAACCGCTGATCGAGAAGAAGGCCGCCTCGGCCTCGCCCGCGATCGCGCGCGCCATGAGCGTCTTACCCGTACCGGGAGGACCGACAAGCAGGACGCCCTTGGGGATCTTCCCGCCGAGCGCCTGGAACTTCCGCGGGTTGCGGAGGAACTCGATGATCTCGACGAGCTCTTCCTTCGCTTCGTCGCAACCCGCCACGTCGTCGAAGGTCGTGTTCGTCTCGCTTTCCGCGACGACCTTCGCTTTGGATTTTCCGAACGACATCACCATGGAGCCCGTCCGCCCGACCTGCCGCATGAGGAAGAGCCCCAGCATCACGATCAGGAAGATCGGCAGGATCCAGGTGAGGAGGAAGGTGCCGAGGTCGTTGCTCGGCTCGCGACGGTAGATGACCCCTGCCTCATTGAGCTCATCGAGCAGCGTGTCGTCGGCCATCTCCTTCGGCATCAATCGTGTCTCGAAGTAGACCCGATAGCGACCGTCGTCGGTCGGTTTGCCGATGTCCTTCGCCACCCGCTCGCCCTGCAGACCGCGCAAGGTGAGCCCCCCATCGAGAAGCAGATAACCGCGCAGCTTCTCCTTGCCGAGAACCACTTCCGAAACATGGCCGGCGGCGAGCTGCGTCTTGAACACGCTGTAGAAGACCTCGATGCGCGGCCCTCCCATGGAGAACCGGCCGACGGCCAGAATCACCAGGAAGATCAGGGCCATGTACCAGAGGGCCAGCTGCGTTCGACGGTTCAAGGTTCTCTCCTTCGCGGGAATCTCCGGAGGGGTGGTAACTCATCGGAAATCCCAAGGTTAAGGGTTGTCATCGCCTAGTATATGAAAATCTCCCGGCCGGTAAGCCGGGAAATCGGCCGGCGGTCTCGGCCGGAACCACGCGTCCCGCGGCGACTTGTCGCAGCCTGGCGGGGGCATGGACCAAAAGAAAACGCGAGGGAGAGGACGACGCCTCTCCCTCGCGTGTGGATCGCGTTGCCGCTGTCACTTCATACGATCAGTTCCGATCGATCGCTTGCAGGAAACCCTCGAGCTTCTCGCGTCGGACCGGGAGCTTCAGCTTCTTGACCGCCTTCGCCTCGATCTGGCGCACGCGCTCTCGAGTCACGTTGTAGATGCTGCCGACCTCCTCGAGCGTGTGGGCGTGTCCGCCGCACAGGCCGTAGCGCAGCATGACGATCTCACGCTCTTTCGCCGGCAGCGAGGCCAGCACTTCGCGAACGCGCTCTCGAAGCAGCTCGTCCTGAGTGCGATCGATCGGCGACTGCGTCGAGTGGTCCTCGAGGAAGTCCCCGTAGATCCGCTCATCCGTGTCGTTGACCGGCTGGTCGAGCGACATCGGGTTCTTCAGCACCTCGAACAGCACCTGGACCTCCTCCACGGGGATCCCGATGGCGTCGGCGATCTCGCCGGTGGTCGGCTCGCGCCCTTCGCTCTGCAGGAACTCCTTACGCACCGAGCGCAGCTTTCCGATCGACTCGATCATGTGCACCGGAATCCGGATCGTACGGGACTGATCCGCGATCGAACGCGTGATGGCCTGACGGATCCACCACGTCGCGTAGGTGCTGAAGCGGTTGCCTCGCCCCACCTCGAACTTGTCGACCGCCCGCATGAGCCCGGTGTTGCCCTCCTGGATGAGGTCCAGGAACGGCAGGCCGCGGTGCACGTACTTCTTCGCGATGCTGACGACCAGGCGCAGGTTGCGGTTGCACAGGCGCTTCTTCACGTCCTCGTACACCGCCTTGACGGCTTCCGTCTCCTCGCGCTTCTCGGCGAGACCCGGGGCCGTGTCGTAGGCCGCGATCTGAGCGTCGACCCACCGCTTGCGCGCGGCGGTCAGATCCTTGCCCTTCAGCCGTCCGCGAGCCCGGCCGAACTCGAGGTCGAGCCGCGAGAGCTCGTTGGACGCCTCGCAGGAAGCCTCGAAGAAGGTGCCGACGATCTTCATCTCGATCTTCAGGTCGGTGAGAATCTCGGACGCTTCGCCGAGGCGCTTACGGATCTCGTCGCCGGTCGCCAGCGGGTCGTGTCGCGTCCCGCTGTCCTTGGCGAGGCGCGATCGCAGGATCTTCTGGACATCCTTCAGGGCCGTGCGGACCTTTCGGATCTTCCGCGGGAGCTCGACGAGCACCGGCCCTCGATCCTTTTCCTCGATACCGAGCTTGAGGACTCGGTCGAAGGAACGCTCGCCGCGTGCGACGAGCTCGAGGAGGTCGGCGGCTCGCTCGATCGCGACGCCGCTTTCGAAGACGCGAAGGCGGACGTCACGGCGCCGCTCTTCCAGCTCGCCCGCGAGCTCCTTCTCTTCCGCTTCGGTCATCAGCGGGGTCTGCGACATCTGGCGCAGATAGATCTTGATGGGATCCATGGCGAACTCGCTGTCGCGGTCGGAAGCCTTCCGCGTCTCGGTCGCCGTCCCTTCTTCCTCGTCGAAGCGTCCCGCCGCGAACGCTCCCGTCGTCGCCTCATCGAGTACTCCGGGCAGGTTGTCCACACCACCCTGACGCGCGAATCCCTGGCCTCGGCCAGGTCGCGATCCGTCGAGCATGTCGGCGTCGTACTGCGCGAATTCGTCTCGAAGCATGGCTTCTCCCTCTGCTTGATCCACCTTGCGGAACCGGGTTGCCCGTCCGCTGCGGCTGACCCTCGCCGGTCTTGTGACGTCCGAACGTCTCGTTTCTTTACGAGATTCATCGGAGATCCGAGAGTCTGATGATCCCTGGCGCAAGACTCATACCGATCGATGGTGAGACGTGGGTCTCCACCATCGGTTTCGGTATTTCACCTAAGGCGGTTTCGAGGACGCGCGGGTGCCGGATCCGGCACGCTCACGATCCATGCAGCGTTCTCAGGCAAGCGACGGAGAGTGCCCTGAATCCCACAAAACTCAATCCATAAGCGACTTACAGACGGAGAGTCCGCGATTGGATTCTGGAGGATCGAGGAGAAAGCCCTCAACCGAGGGCGAGAGGCGAGAGAGGAAGAAGCCGGAGACAGAATAGACCGTAATGGCCCGGGTGCAAGAGGATCTTACACTCGTGTCACGGAATCGAGGCGATTTCTCAGTCCAGAATCGCTCAATACGAGAACGAGGCGGTCAGAATGGCAGGCCGTTGTGCCCCATAACGGAGACACTGACCGTGTAAGGTAGCGGACGCTCCGACGGTCCGCGCTCTCAGGAGCGACCCGGATCGCCTAGGGCTCGCGATCTCCGTCCATGTCGCCGAGGTCGAAGTCGAAATCGATGTCCTCGTCGAGCTCGAGAAGGGACGACGGACCGGAGAGCTTCTGCTTCTCGCCCGCGGCAAACAGCTCGTTCACGTCCGTCACCGAGCTGAAGACGCTTTCCTCGACCCAGATCTCGCAGCTCTCCTTCAGGGCGAGGACCACGCAGTCGCTCGGGCGAGCGTCGATTCGAACCTCGTTCCGCTTGCCCGTCCACTCGCCGTCCTGCCCCACGATCCGCTGCTGGATCACGAGGGTGGCGTAGAAGGTGTTGTCGACGAGCCCGGAGATGACGATCTTCTTGATCTCGAGGTCGAACCCCCGCAGGACGAGCCCCAGAAGGTCGTGCGTGAGCGGGCGTGGCGTGGACTGCTGCTGAATCTCGCGGATCATCGCCATGCCCTCATGGCCCCCCACGAAGATCGGGAAGACCTTCTTCTCGTTGCCGAGAAGGACGGCATAGCCCCCACCATGGGCCTCGATCACTTTCTTGATCTCGACTAACTCCATGGCACTCCACCCAGTTCGATCGGTTGGATTCTCATACTAAAC
>CAZQZX010000365.1:0-3909 GCA_964597885.1 uncultured Planctomycetota bacterium | reverse complement strand
AGGGCTCGGGCGCCGGGGAGTTTCGCAGGCTCTCGTCCGGGCCGAGCTCGTGCCGGCCGTAGTCGGATATGAGCCACCCCTTCTCGCCGAGGAACAGCACCCCGTTTTTCCAGCTGTCGAGGCCGCAGTCCTTCAGCCGGTCGCAGCGGGCCTTGCCGTCGTACCACGTGACGCTCACCTCGCGCCGTCCGCCGCGCGCCGGGTGCTGCCACCGAACGATCAGCTCCTTCGGCGTCGTCTCGGGATGCGGCGCGGGGCCGGTCGCCTGGACGGCGGTCGGCGTGCGCAGGTCGAGCGCCCAGTGCACGAGGTCGACGTAGTGGCAGGCCATGTCCGCGAGCGTGCCTCCGCCGAAGTCCCACCAGCGTCGCCAGCCCGCCGGGTGGTAGGCGGGGTGGTACGAACGCTCGGGCGCGGGGCCGAGCCACAGATCGAAGTCGAGCGTCTCGGGGACGGGCGGGCGATCGGTGGGGCGTTCGCCGCCGGACCACGACTTGTCGCAGAAGACGTGCACCTCGTACACCTGCCCGATGGCGCCGCTTCGGATGCGCTCGACGACGCGACGGTAGTTCGAGCCGGCGTGGATCTGCGTGCCCATCTGCGTGACGCAATCATGCTTGCGCGCGAGCTCGGTGAGGGTGCGCGCCTCGCGGACGGTGTGCGTGAGCGGCTTCTCGCAGTAGACGTGCAGCCCGCGACGGAGCGCGGCGGCCGCGGCGGGCGCGTGCGTGTGGTCGGGCGTGCTCACGACGACGGCGTCGAGGTCGTCCATCGTGGCGATCATCTCACGGAAGTCGCGGAACACGCGCGCGTCGGGGAAGCGCTCGCGGGCGGGGGCGAGCATCGCGGTATCGACATCGCAGAGCGCGGCGATGTGCTCACCCGCGACGGCGTTCAGGTTGTCGCGACCGCGGTTGCCGACGCCGATCACGCCGAGCCGGAGCTTCTGATCCGAGGCGAAGATCTTCCGCGTGATGTCGCGCGCGGCGCCGGGGACAGCCGCCGACGCCGCAGCGAGGGCGG
Organism: uncultured Planctomycetota bacterium; assembly: GCA_964597885.1. Taxonomy (GTDB): domain Bacteria; phylum Planctomycetota; class JACOTG01; order JACOTG01; family JAUIME01; genus CAZQZX01. The sequence goes on along the minus strand of CAZQZX010000365.1, from coordinate 2,886 downwards.
ACGACTTCAGGAACGAACGGCGTGAGATGCGAAACGTCATGTCCAGTCTCCGTCGGTGGGACTCGGGGGTGTCGTTGGCTTCGAAGGTGTCCTTCGATTCGGCGCGGTCGGCAGCGTCAGGGAAGCTCGCGGATGTAGAGGTTTCGGAACCAGGCGTAGGCGTCGCCTTCGACGTTGCCGGGCGCGTGGCGCTGCAGTCCGATGAAGCCGGCGGGCGCGCGATCGCGGAACGGAGGATTCCCCTCGACTTCGAAGGTGTCCACGTCGTAGAGCGTCGACCCGTTCAGCTTGACACGCAGGCGGCTGCCTTCGTAGCGGACCTCGTACGTGTTCCATCGTCCAAGCGGATGGTGCGCGGCGCGGTCGCCGGTCGGCACCGATCCGTAGAGGCTTCCCGTGAACTGCCAGGGCTTGAGCGTCGACTTCGTGACGGTCTCCCAGTTGAAGTCGTCGAGGATCTGCACCTCGCACCCCGAGAACGCGGGGTTCTTGCCGTCGCGAGAGGCGCGCAGGAAGAGGCCGCTGTTGGCCATCTTCGAGATCTTGAAGTCGAAGCGCAGCTCGAAGTCGCGGTAGTCCCGAGCGGTGCGGATCTCGCCGTCGCCGGGGAGGCTCGGGAACACGAGCGTTCCGTCCTCGACGCGGTAGTGCTTCGCGGACGGGTGCGGCTCCCAGCCTTCGAGGTCGCGGCCGTTGAAGATCGACGTCCAGCCGAGCTCGTCGCCACGATCGGTGGGGCGGAGGTGACCGCGACGATCTTCGTGGAAGACCGTCTCGTCCATCTCGGGAAGCTCCTGGACGCGGATGTTCCGGAACGCGGCCGTCGTCTCGTCGGGCGTGCTCGCGCCGCCGTGCACCTGCAGTCCGATGAGCCCGGTCGGCGCGTAGCCCGGCGTGTCCTTCGGCATCCTGTAGTCGGTGATCACCGTGCCGTTCATCCACACCGTGATGTGCATGTCGGCGCCGACGCAGCGCACCGTGAAGCGATTCCACGCGTCGCGCTTCCAGCGTTCCTTCGCCTTCTTGTTGTGCAGCAGGAATCCGTCGGCATAGATCGCGCCGACCTCGCCGGTGGGGCGGTAGTCGAGCGTCACCTGCGCGCCCTTGCCTTCGGGGGCCATGCGCACGAAGATCCCGGAGTCGAACGGATAGTCGACGCGGGTCTCGAGCTGCACGATGAAGTTGCGGTACTTCTGCGCGGTGTAGATGAGTCCGCCGGATCGGTTGGGCCCCTGGCGACCCGCGATCGCGCCGTCCTCGACCGTCCACCGGGCGGTACCGTCGTAGCGTCCACCTTTCGTGACCCAGCCGTCGAGCGTTTTCCCGTCGAAGACGCGCACCGAGCAGGTGTCGTCGAGGATCGGTTCGGGGAGCTGCCGCAGCGGAGTGCCGTCATCCTGGGTTTGACCGAGAGTCGGTCGCGCCGCGCCGGTGAGTGCGGCGACAGCGATGCAGAGGGTCCAGAGCCCAAGCCAAAGGGCGCGCGTCTTCATCCGTGGCTCCGTGATCGTCGGGGGAATGGAGGTGCGGGCGGAAAGCGCCCATTGTAGCGTCGCGATTTCGGGAGTCCACGGTCTGCCCGAGGTCATCGCGATCCGTGAGCGCGCGTCGCGGCCGGTGCGTTTCGGCCGGGCGCCTCCGCCGGCGTGCCCCTTGCCTCTTTACGCTGGTCGGCGCTTGGGTTACGCTTGCACGCCGCCTGCTCATGGAGGGATGGCACGTGACTCAAAGGACGGGTGTGTGCTCGTGGTCCCTGCAACCCACGGGACCGGAGGACCTGGCCGCGAAGGTCCGGGAGACCGGAGCCGATGCGATCCAGCTGGCCCTCGATCCGATTCGCACGCGCGAGTGGGACGAGGAGGAGACCGTCGCGATCCTGAAGCGCGAGGGGATCGCGATCCTCTCGGGCATGATGGCGATGGAGGGCGAGGACTATTCCACGCTCGACTCGATCCGGCGCACGGGCGGGGTCCGCCTCGACGCGACCTGGGAGGACAACCGCGCCGCGGCGGCCGACAACGCCGCGCTCGCCGACCGTCTCGGCGTCGGCCTCGTCACCTTCCACGCCGGCTTCCTGCCGCATGAGTCCGGCGATCCCGTTCGCGGCATCATGATCGAACGACTGCGCACCGTGGCCGATCGCTTCGCCGCCGTCGGCATCGATGTCGGGCTCGAGACGGGGCAAGAGACCGCCGAGACCCTGCTCGACGTTCTCGAAGAGCTTGCCCGTCCCCGCATCGGCGTGAACTTCGACCCCGCGAACATGATCCTCTACGGCATGGGAGATCCCATCGCCTCTCTCGAGAAGCTCGCCCCGTACGTGCGGCAAGTCCACATCAAGGATGCCGCGCCGACTTCCGCGCGGGGCGAGTGGGGCACCGAGGTTCCCGTCGGCAAGGGCTTCGTCGACTGGGAAGGCTTCTTCGACTGTCTCACGCGCTGCAAGGTCGGTGTCGACTGGATCGTCGAGCGCGAGGCCGGAGATCGACGTGTCCAGGATGTGCGCACCGCCCTCACGCTGATCGAACGACAGGCCGCGGGCAAGGACCGAGCCGGCAAAGACCGGGAGGTCGGCGCGTGAGCGAGGGCACTGCGGTCCGGGTCGGCGTGATCGGACTCGGCTTCATGGGGAAGACCCACCTCGCGGCGTACCAGGCCGCGACCAGGGACGGGTTCCCGTGTCGGCTCGCGGCGGTCTGCGATCCGAAGGCCGAGCGGCTCGAAGGACGGATCGCCGTCGACGGCAACGTCACCGGCGACGCGGGCGAGCCCGACTTCGATGCATCGACCGTTCTGGCAACGACCGACGTTCAGGAGGTCCTCGCGTCGCCTGAGGTCGACGCGGTCAGCATCTGCACGCCGACGGATACTCACGTCAAGCTCGCC
>CAZQZX010000364.1:0-3935 GCA_964597885.1 uncultured Planctomycetota bacterium | reverse complement strand
CGCGGGTATCGGGTGACGGTGCTCGAGGGGCGGGATCGGATCGGGGGGCGGGTTCATACGACGGATCTGGGGGATCAGCCGGTGGACCTCGGGGCGCAGTGGCTGGAGGGCGTACGCGGCAATCCGCTCGCGAAGCTGGTGAAGGGGTTCGGGATCGACGTGGTGCCGACGCACTACAACAGCTTTCGCCTGTATGACGAGGGCGGCACAACGGTCGATCGCATGGAGGCGATGCGCATCCAGGGTCGCGTGGCGGGGCCGCTTCGCGAAACGCTGGCGCTCGATGGGCGGCTTCGGGCGGCGGGGAAGCCCGACATCACGATGGCCGAGGCGCTCGAACAATCGGGGCTCTACAAAGACCTCGACCCTCAGGAACGTCGTCTGATTGATTGGTCGGTCGGGTGGTGGATCGAGGCGAGCGAGGCCGAGGATCTCGAACGGCTGTCGCTACGAAACTACTGGGCGGTCGATGAGCCCGACGGATTCGAGGGCGGGGTCATGGCCTTCCCCAAAGGCTACGGTCAGGTGCCCAAGCGCCTCGCGAAGCGGCTCGACATCAAGCTCGGCCACACCGTGAAACGCATCGAGGTGCGCGAGGCCGGCGACGGCGGCAGCTCGAATGCGACCTCGAGCGCGAATGCCAACGCCGACTCCGCTCCCGTCGTGGTGACGACCGACCAGGGCGAGTTCAAGGCCGATCGCGTGATCTGCACGCTCCCGCTCGGAGTGCTGAAGGCCGGCACCGTCGAGTTCGTGCCGGGGCTTCCCGAGGCCAAGCGCGACGCCATCGAGAAGCTCGGCTTCGGCATCGCGCAGAAAGTCGTGCTGCGTTTCGAGAAGGCGTTTTGGCCCGACGACATCGACTTCCTGTGCTACGCGTCGAGTACCAAGGGCAAGTTCATCGAGGGGTCGAGCAGCGTCCCCGTGACCGGGAAGCCCATCCTGTCGATGTGGAGTCAGGGCGATGCGGCGCGCCGTCTCGAATCGCTCAGCGACGAAGAGGCCGTGCGCGAGGCGATGGAAGTCCTTCGCTCGATCTTCGACAAGGACGCTACCGACCCCGTCAACTCGATCGTCACGCGCTGGAGTGCCGACCCGTTCACGCGCGGCGTGTACTCGCACATGCGCGTCGGCTCGTCGTACGACCACTTCGACGCGCTCGCGGAGCCGATCGGCGATCGCCTGTTCTTCGCGGGCGAGGCGACCGAGCGCGTGCACATGGCCACCGTCCACGGCGCATACCTGTCGGGGCTTCGCGAGGCCAAGCGCGTGCACGGCCTCAAGCGCGGCCGCTGAGTCGTGTCGAGCTGAGCCGAGCCGCGCGACACGATCCGATCAGAGCAGGCCGGGCGCGTTCCCTTCCGAGCGATCGGAGATGCCCTGCGACGAGCGTTCGTTGAAGTCGACGCCCGGCGGCGGGGGCAGCGGCTCGAAGCCTCCCGCGACGGCGTCGAGCATGTCGTCGCTGAGCTCCATGTCTTCGTCGGCGCCGCCGTCGTTCTGGCTCGCGTAGAACGAGGCGAGGTCATCGATGCTGAACTCGAAGCCGTGGCGTGCCGCCATGGTGGTGACGGCCGCGGCCCATCCTTCGGCCGGCAGGGCCTCGAACTCCGTTCGCAAGCCGCTGTCGCTACCGACTTTCATCAGGAACTGCGTGACTTTTTCGACCGACATGTCCCGTCTCCTTGTTTCGGGCGCTCTCGCTCCTGCGGCGACCTCGGTACCGACCTCCGTGGCCGGCTCTTCCCCCGGTCGCCCCCGGGCCTCCGACCTCCTTCAGGCACGGAGCCCTGGCGCGTGAGCCCAAGAGGGCCTGGGCCCCTTGGTTTTACTTCGTCTCGAAACCTCTTCCCCTCCAGTCCCCATCCAGGACGAATGCGCCCCAGCGGGCCGGATCGCCGAAGGAGCTGCCGCTCTCCATGCGGGCCTGCTGGAGCATCTCGAGCCGGGCCTCGCGGAAGGCCGCGAGGAGAGCGGCGCCCTCGAGCCACAGCAGGTAGTAGAGGCCCTGCATGAGCTCGCTGGTGGCCTCGTCGTCCACGGACCACAGCGAGCTGATGACCGTCCGCGCGCCGGCCTGGCGCAGCGCCCGGCGAAGTCCGAGCATCCCCTCACCGCCGCGCTGGGAGCCGAGGCCGGTCTCGCATGCCGACAGCACCACGAGATCGACGCCCGAGAGATTCAGCCACGAAAGCTCCTCGGCGGTCAGCAGGCCGTCGTCGCGACCGGGCGGCGCCGGCCGGTTGGCACCCGCGAGCACGAGACCCGACAGGAGCCCGGGGAGCATGCCGGTGAGCCGCGCCTCGGCGTCGCGCATGCGAGGCGCACGAAGATCGCCGCCTTCGCGGACCTCTTCCCACATCGACGGCAGGCCCTGCGGCTGGAAGAAGCCGTGCGTGGCGAGATGCACGACGTCGTACCGCGGAAGGACATCCTTCAGTCGCTCCTCGGTCGCATCGCGGCGCGTCAGTATCAGGCTCTTCGCGTCCGGTTCGAACGCCTCGTCGTGGATGTCGACGATCGCCGTCGCCTCGAGCCGCGTCGCCGAGAGCGGCGTCCACACCCGGCGGAAGCTTCCGCGGGTGGCGGGCTCGTCGGCATCGGATGCCGGGTCGGCGGCGGCGGCCTGTTCGGCGCCGGCGGTCTCTTCTGCGGCCGCTTCGTTCGCGGCCGGCTCGTCGGCTTCGTCGCGAGCCTCTTCGTCGTTCGTTCTCGCCTTCGCGAGACCGGCGCGCTTTCGGTAGTCGACGCCGCCGATCGCGAGGAGGCGCGGGCGCTTCTCGTCGCTCGGCTCGGTCTGCACGATGCGCTCGAGCGAGACGATGTCCTGCAAGTACACGAACGCATGTTTCTCGAGCAGGTACTCGCCGCTTTCGGCCTGCAGGATCTCGAACGGAAGCGTGCCGAGGAACGTGTCGGGCGAGACGAGCACGAGCTCCGCATCGCCCACCGCGTCGGCGAGCGGCTTCCACAGCAGATCGCGAAGCTCGCGGTTGGCGGCTTCGAGCGGCGTCTCCTGGCCTTCGTCGACGGGCGCGACGGCGCGATGCCGCTCGACCAGCTCCGCGAGCAGCTTCGTCACCGCCGACTGCATCGCTTCGGCCGGGCCGAGGTCGAGCCAGCGCAGGCTTCCCGTCGCCTTGGTGAGCACCCACGCGCTCAGGCGCGCCTCGGTCAGCTCGCCGCGCTCGCCGCGTCCGTCGCTGCCGAGGGTTCGACCGGGGCGATACGAATCATGGACGAAGAAGTCGACGATGGCGGCATCTTCGGGCAACGCGGCGCGGACTTCGTCGACATCGAAGGCGGTCGCTTCCGTTTCGGTCGCCGTCCGTCGCGCGAGCTCGCGTTCGAGTCGCGCCCGCTCTTCGCGAAGCGAGTCGAGGAGCGTGCGGCGCGCGGCCAGGTCGCCCGTCTGCTTGGCGTAGAGCTCGGTCGACAGTCGCGACTGCACCGACTCGAGCTTCGTCACGATGGATGCGATCTCGGGCGACCACTGCTGATCGAGCGCGTCGCGGCTCTGCAGGAGGCTTCGCGACACGCGTCCCTTCCAGCGAAGAAGCATCTCGTAGGCGGCGCGAGTGGCTTCGGGCGTATCCGACACCCGCGCGATGCCGAGGTACACCTGCAGGCGCTGCCTGAGCTTCGCGGCGAACGACAGCCGCTCCGCCTCGGGTAGCGACCAGATCAGACGCTCGAGCTGCCCCTCGCTGGTCGCGACCGATCGCGTCGCTAGATCGAGCGAGCGCGCGAAGTCGCCTTCGTCCGCGAGGAGCATCGCGAGGTTGATGAGCGCCCGCGCGGTGATCGGGTTCTCGGCGCCGAGCTGCCGCGTCGAGCTGTCGAGCGCCTCTTCGTAGAACCGACGTGCGCGGGCGAAGTCGCCGAGCTCGGTGTACACGCGCGCGAGGTTCAGGCGATCGCGGATGGCGTTCGGG
>CAZQZX010000363.1:0-3985 GCA_964597885.1 uncultured Planctomycetota bacterium | reverse complement strand
GGGAGGGGCGGTAACGGTGAAAGGGTGAGGTAAGAGCTCACCAGCGGGGGAGGTGACTTCCCCGGCTCGGCAAACCCCGCTCGGAGAAAGATCAAATAGGGGAGGATGAGGCGGCCCGTCTCGTTCGACTCCCGGGTAGGTCGTTAGAGGTCGTCGGCAACGGCGATCGTAGATTCATGACCGTCGCCGCTCTTCGGAGCGGAACAGGACTCGGCTTACCGCCCGCTCTTGCCCTTTTTCTTGATCTCGGCCTTCCGCCGCTCGCGGTGCGCGCGCAGCCCCGAAACGAAAAGATGACGGATCTCCTCCCACGAAGGGGAGAAGACCCGTCATCAGGGTTCTCAATCGATCGGGCCGCCCGGCGTTAGCGATGGAGACGATGCCGGAAGCGCGGCCCGATTTGGAACGTTGTCACATTAGTTGATCGCGCGGACCGTCCAGTCGACGAGCGCCGACAGGGCGTCCTTGGTCTCGCTCTGGGCGCCGAACTGCACGGTGTGGCTGTTGCCGCCGGCGTTGTAGGTGACCTCGAAGGTCATGTCCGCGCCGAGGAGCGCCGCCGCGTTCGAGTCGCTGCACAGCGAGAGGTTGAAGAAGTCGGCGGCCGCCATCTGCTCGGCGATGCCTTCCATGCGGCTGGCGTTGAAGTGGCGGAAGGTTTCCTTCACGTTGTTGCTGTTCGGGCCGGCGTTGCTGGCCGAGCGGATGCGCGCATCGCCATCAGCCTGCACGTCGAGGCTGCCGACGAATCCACCGTACTCGTTGCGGACGACGACCGAGAGGACGACCTCGTTCTCGAGGACCTCGGTGATCGACTCGAAGACGCTGCGGATCACCTCGAACTCGTCGCTCACCATGCCGCTCGACGGGGCGTAGACGGTCTTGGTCGCGCCATCCGGCGTGTCGAGCGTCAGCCACGTGTCGAATCCGTCCTTGTAGCTCGTGCCGATCGGGAACTCATCCGGGAAGTCGGCGAAGCCGCCCGCCGCCATCATCGCGAACGCGAATCGAACCGTCGCCGGGTCGAGCTTGTCGCTGATGTTGATGTCGAGCGGACGCTCGGCGCCGAAGCCTTCGTGGCCCTGCGTGTGCGAGTAGGTCATGTTGCCGTCGATATCGAGCGTGAGAACGACGTCTTCGACCGCAGCCGGACGCGAGGCGATGTAGGTGATCTCGTGCTGGATCGGCGGAACGTTGTTGGTCTTCGGCGTCACGCTGAGGGTGCGCGTCTTGATCGGCGATGTCCACGTGTTCGGGACGGTGTTGTTGCTCGAGAGCGTGGCCGTACCGGCCGTGACCGACGTCGTGACAATCGTGAAGCAAATCATGCAGGCGAGGGTGGTGAAGAGTCGACGCTTCATGGCACTATTCTCCATTCTTTTCACTTACGGGATCAGATCAAGGTCAGTTGTTTCAGTGCGGATAGACCGTGGGCCTTCCGTTCATGTTTTGACGCAGTGTCTCGGTGAAGCTTGGTGGTTGGTGACGTCGTGCGACGTCGAGTGGGTGGGTGGTACTCGTTTGCGTGCTCTCGGACGGAGCGCGCGGTGTGATTCCCTAGCTCATTGACTTCCTCCTTCACGAACCCCTTGGACGCGGTCTCCCGGTGAGTCGAGGAGACGAGCTCGACTGTGGCCCGGGACCGTTGTTTCGAACTCCGTTCGGGGTCGAGCCAGACCCGCGAGCGGACTGCTACCGTGCGAAGCGTCGACGACGGTGGTCGCGATCGACTCCGCGACGAGTCCAGAGACGGACCCGTTATGTCGTGTCGATGCGGGAGAGGGGAGGAGGGAACCCGCGGACCGGTCGGTCCGGGTTGGGAGGGACCCTTCTTCTCTTCCTTTGCCGGCGCCATGCGCCGAACCCCTGCTGCCCGCGTCGTACTTACTCAAATGCATCTCCTCCGAGCGAGCCTCGTAGATCGACTTCGGCGGGCAGACGAAGTGAGATCAGGCTCGATCGCGGTGTGTCGCTAGTCGGTGGGGAGCCACGAGCCGTGGGAGGAGGATCGCCAAACGTTCTTCACGACGGAGTGAGGGAACGGAAACCGGCGTCGGGCGACGCGGAGCGTTCGAGTCGGAAGAAGAGCGAAGATGAACCCCTGCTACGGTGGGAAACCCCGATGTCGATAATGATGGATCCGGGCGACTGCTGCTCGCGATGACGGGCGAGCCGAGTAACCCTTGTTCTCCTTGCCTTGCTTCGGGCGAGTGGTGGGGCGCTCGAAGCGACCTTCTCTAAAGGCAACCGGGGTGCCGCAACGAACACTCTTTTCAAAAAAGGGGATCGAGCGTCACAAGTCGTTTTTGCGGCGCTTCTTGTGACGACGCTGCGGAAGGAGGGGGTTCGGCGCGTCGGGGCGGCGATTCGGGCCGATGTTCATTTTTTTGAACACGAATCGGGCTGATTTCGACGGAAGTGAGGCATGACGGGAGGCTTCCGTCGATGTTCAGAAATATGAACGCGTGTTCATTTTTTTGAACGTTTCGAGGGCCTCGGACGGATGTGGCTCGGCCAGTCCGAACGCAGGGTGCCGACCGCTACGCGAAGGTTCCCGTCGCGGCGAAAGAATCGGGAACCCCGCCGTGAGCCGCCGTTTCCGCTGCCCACCGCGAGGGAATTCGGGTAATATCCCTAACCGAATGGGCTCCTCGGCCTTGAAGGAAGCGTTCCGAAGGGGGAAGGCTAGCGTTACCGTCACGGATGGAGTACGGGATGTCCTCCGACCACGTCGCTGCCGGGCTCGTCACCGCGATCGTGCTCACGTTCGCGGCCGCCTCCCCTCCACTTCAGGCATTCGGGCCCCCGGTCGATCCGCGCCGTTCGAGCTGACCGGCGATCCGCAGATGCTCCAGCAGGCGCAGGCCGCGATGCGATCCACCGGCGTCGCGCTCGATCGCGTGCAGCCGGGAAGCGAGAACGTGTCGCTGTGCCACGGCCATCCCGGAAACGCCGAGCTGTTCGTCGTGGCGCGCGAGGTCCTCGCCCGGCGACCGGCCCCGATGCCCGCCGGCCCCTGGGCGACCGTTCCTGAACGGGCCGCGAACTTCGTCGACGAGCGGTACCTTCGCCGTCGGCTTCCGTGCCCGGCGGGCATCCCCACTCGCGAAGAATCGCCGTGTGTGCTGCTCGGGAACGCGGGGCTCGGCTACTTCTTCCTGCGGCTGTTCGATCCGACGCGAACCCCGTCGGTGCTGCTCCCGGTTCCGCGACCGGAGCTGGCGTAGCTCCTCTGTCTCTCAACCGCGAGAATCGAGGCTCGCAGTCGCCCGCTTAATCGACGTCGATGACGCGGTGCTCGCCGGGCTGCAGATCGAACTCGGCCAGCGCGGGCGTCTCGGGGTCTTGGATCTCGTGCTCGATGCCGCGGACGAGCCTCACGCGCCCGGCCGGGACGTGGTCGATGCGCCAGGTGCCGCCTTCGGGCTGGACCGCGAGCAGGGCGCTGAAGACGCGGTTCCCGTCGCCTTCCCACCGGAGCTCGTACAGTTCGTTCATTCCCCTCGAGCGAAGCAGTTCCTCGAGCTTGAGCAGGCCTTTGATCCCGCGGACCTCGACCGAGCCCGTGCGCAGGTCGAGGCTCCATTCGTTCTTGCCGAGCGCGATCGGGAGCCGGTCGTGGAGCATGAGCGTGCGACCGGTTCCTAGCTGGCCGGCCGGGCCGAGCGAGATCCCGAAGGACCCTGGTGCGAGGGGCTCCACCGTGAAGCGGCCCTCGGCATCGATGGGAAGACCACGCATGGGGCTGCCCGCGCTGTGGATCACGCTCCAGCCTCGCGGGGGGCGGCCATTCAGAAGAATCTGGCCCGACAGGAACGTCCGCACCTCCTCGGAGTGGTCGAGATCGAAGGTTGTCGTCTGACCCTCTCGGATCGTTACGTTCCAGGGAATCGAGTCCGAATCAGTGGGTGTGAAACGGCGACTGTAGGCATCCTCGCGCGGCAACCGGAGCACCTGCCAGGGCCCGGGAGTGAGATGATCGAAC
>CAZQZX010000362.1:0-4064 GCA_964597885.1 uncultured Planctomycetota bacterium | reverse complement strand
CTTCGGGGCTGGTCACTCGCTCGATCACGGTCATGCAGCGTTCCGGGTCGAGCCCCTTGAACGCCCGCTCGATGTCCCCGCACGCTCGCAGGAACGGGTCCTGCTTTCGCTTCTCGCTCATTCGTTCGATCCTTTCGCTATTGGTAGCCGAGGAGCTCCTTGAAGCATTCGACGGCCCTGCCTCGCGGCACTTCGGATTCGTCGACCTCTTGCTTTGTAGCGCCGTACCCCTCCCAACTTCCCTTGTGCGCGCGCCACTCCTCAGCCTCGGCCTCGGTGCCGCGCCCGAAGACCGTGCCGTAGTTCCGGACATCGATCCTCCAGAGCTTGTCGCCGTCGTCATTGCTCATTCGTTTGGCCCCTCACCTTCCGGTACACGTAGCCATCGCTCTTGGGCACCCTGGTGCATGCATTCGCCCCGTCGTGCAGCTTCATCCAGAGCTCCCCCTGATGCCTGTAGACGGCCCACTCGATCGCCCGATCGGACGACGGCGATAAGGCGTCACTCTGCTGCCATATGCCGGGGCTGTCCGGCGGCGCGCTTTGCCACTCGGGCTCGGGCGGGGTGCCGCGGGTGAGAAGAAACTCCGTCCAAGAGCCCAAAGTCGCGCGCAGTTCTCGTTGCTGATCGCAATACTCAACGAACTCGAACGCATTCCGGGCGTGACTCTGCTGTTCGCGGGAGAGCGTGCGCCACTCGCCGAACGGTTGCTTCCACCATTGCTGCTTCATGCGCTCCTCCCCGAAGTAACTCCCCCGGCCCGCCGCGGACGGGAACTCCCCGCCCTTGCCCTTCGCCGTCGAGCGCCCTGCGCGAACGGCAGGCGTGTTTGGATCACGCCTAGGCTGGACGGCGAGCCGGGAGGGATTCATGTGGTCCTCAGGTACTCGACCACGATCTCCGTACGGCGATTCTTGCGGTCGATCAGTTGTTCGTAGTTCGGGCGCCGGATCCACTTCAGCGAGTCGTCGACAAGGACGCCCCGCTTCACCAGCGCGTCGATGAGGTACTTCGCCCCGCCGACGAAGCCATCGTGGTCCGCGAGGTTCCAGCGTCGCGACAGGATCGTGAGCCGTGCCGGGAGGTGCGGGAACGCGCGAACCCCTGGGATCGCGATCGCAAGCTCCTTCGCGTACCGTTTCTTGAGCCTGTCCGCCGCAATCTTGCGCGCCTTCCATCCCTGCATTCGGCCGAGGCTCGAGAGGATCGAGTTGAGCGTCGGTGTGTCGCCGGGAAGGTGGATCACGAGTGTTCCCCACGGGTCCGAGCCGACATGGAAGGCGCGATAGCCGTAGCCGTTCGTGCGGAAAAAGGAGCCGCTCTCAAGCTTGATCGGTTCCGCGATCTGTTCGGCGCTCATCGATGCCCCATCTCATCACACAGCTCCGCCAGCCCCCTCGTGATCACCGCGAGGAGGAACGCCGCGACAGCCCACCCCCAGCCCCACGACTGCGCGGCGAGCCAAAGGAAGAGCCCCCACACCGCCACGTACCACACCGCTCTAGCCATCGTTGTTTCTCCCCTGCTTAATCAGTTCGGCGATCGCCTTCTTGTCGCGGTCGGCAAAGCCGCTCCAGTGCGCCTGCGGCACGTAGGAGACGCAGTGATCGAAGACGTAACGCATGATCAGTTCCGCCACGCCCTCCGCGTCCTGATGCACGCGGATCGTAGCTGCGAGTACGTCGAGCCCCTCTTGATCGAGTCGCACGCGTCTCGGCGTGTTGATGATCCGGTCGATATCGACCGCTGCTCTGTCCGCCGCGTCAGCCATCGACCCTCCCCTGCCGAATCAGGTCGGCAGCTATCTCCTCCATTTCCGCCCTCGCGTTGACGCGACCGCAAAGGTCAAGAGGCGTCGCGAGCCTCAAGCCGCCCGCAGCGTGCAGCCGTCTCACGATCTCCCGCGCCACGCCCTCGGCGTCCTGCTCTTCGCGGATGAGATTTCGTAGCGCCAGCGCCGAGTGCTTGTTCGCTATGCCAAGTGGCGGCAGCGCGTACCAAACGCCTGAGATCCTCTCCGCCGCGTCAGCCATTGAGCGCCTCCCTCCCGTGTAGATCGGGATCAATCCCGAACGCCTCGCAGATCCGCTTCGCCTTCGTCGACCCCACGCAGCAGCAGTTCTTGACGACCGCCCATGCAACGCGGTTGCGCTCCATCGCCACGGCGCGGCGAAGCGAGCGGCCGAGAAACTCCACAGCGCGCTCTTGCAGTTCCCGATCAATCTCCGCCGCGTCAGCCATGGGCCCGCTCCTCCTTGTATCGATAGAGCGTCCTCTCGTTCACGCCACACAACTCTGCGGCGGCGCGCACCGTCGGGGCTCGTTCGAGCGCCGCATCGAACATGGCGCGGCGAAAATCATCGAGAGTAAGGCCCTCGTCGAGCCAGTCTGCCGCGGACATCACCGCGGCGGGTGACGTGCGCTTCGGCATCCCGAGGTACGCGTACCGTGCTTTGACGATCGCCTTGGCTGCGCCCGGCGTGATCGCGATTGCGATCGTTCGATCGCCGTCCTTGCTCAGAACGGCGCTTCCCTCTTGGCACCAGATCTCAGCCATCGTTCGAGTCCTCCGTGAGCGCAGCGGCCGCCTTCTCGAGGTAAGGCGCTCGCACCCTTCGCCTGTCGATGATGCCGTCCTCGGCCAGCGCCAGAATTCCGGGCAGTTCCTTCGTCCGCCCAGGAGGAGTAGATCGCACCGAGCCGTCGCGGTACGACGCCAGGAAGTTCCGCCGCACGTGCGAGTGCAGCTCTTCCGATTCCCGATTGCACAGCGACACCCAGCCCCCGAGCGATTGCACTGTCGACGCCAGCACGGGGTCATCGAAGACCGGCGACGAGTAGGCTCCCACGCGCCGGATCGCTCGCAGGAGCTCCATCCAAGCCGCCTCGGCGTTGTCGATCGCGCCGTTGGTGCATCGCTCTCGGATTTCGACCGGTCGCGGCATGTGCCGCATCTCGCGAAGGCACGCCGCCACAGCCGCCTCGACCTCCTCGATCGGCAGGTCGGACAGCGCGTACGCGTAGCCATTCAGCGCCGGCTCGGACGGTTGTCGCCCGAAGGTCTCAAAGAGCGCCGCCATGCAGCGCGTGAAGCGTTCCCGGTTCATCGGTCCCCTCCTCGCGCAAACTCTCGGTACACGCGCTCGCGTTGCGCCTGCTGCGGCGACACGGCCCGCTCGAGCGGATTCGGCATGCGCAGAGTTCGCGCGGCCATCTGAACCCACTCCTCGGGATCATCGGCGTGTCGCCCGTCCTTGATCCACGTCGCCGGGTGCGGCGCACCTCGGGCGAGCCCGTGAGCATTCAGGGCTTCGCCGTACGCGTGCGATCTCTCGGCCAACAGCCCGCGATCGTGGGAACAGGACTTCCAGGCGCGGAGGGCCGCGCGCTTCGAGGTCTTCCTGGGGTAGCCCGACCAAAATTGCTCGAACTTGGCGGGGTACTTGGGCTCGGATTCCGACTCGGGAGGTGGGTCCGACACCGCGGTTGAGCCGGGAGGCTCGACCAATGTGTGTTCTTCTTCTTTGAGCTTTAAGCTCTGAGTACTGAGTACTGAGTACTGAGTTGGTAGTTCTGGAGTAGTTTCTCTAGTAGTTTCCGAGTTGTTTCCCTTGTTGTTTTCTTGTTGTTTCTCTAGTTGTTTTTTAGTTGTTTTCGGGGGTCGTCCACCTCCTTTCGTCTTGCGCGCGGCATTGGCTTTCTGGCCGCGCTCTCGCATCGAGACAGCCCAGTCGTACTCCTCTCGTGCGCGCGGGTTTTCGAGGCCGTCGTTTGCCGGATAGAAGAAGGGCGGCTTGAGAACGCGCTCATGGTGCTCGTCCCAGGTCCGGCGCTCGACTTTGGCGAGACGCTCGAGCTCGTCGAGGTCGATTGGAAGCGTTCCGCCGATCATGAACTGTGCCTCGAATAGGTGCCGGTAGAGGGTCTTCGCCGGGTCCGGCAGCGCCGTGTAGTCCGGATCGCTGTGGATGTCCCGAAGCCAGTACCGCATGTACGGAAACGAGTCGCCCACTTTCGCCCCTCCCTCGGCCCCGCCCGGGCCTTGTCGCAAGGTGCCCCGCTC
>CAZQZX010000361.1:0-4075 GCA_964597885.1 uncultured Planctomycetota bacterium | reverse complement strand
GGTCAACTTCTGCTCCTGGATGAACATTCCACCGACTTCGCGGAAAACGTACGCGGCCCCATCCGGATCCGCCCCGGCTGCCCCGATGACCAGCGTCGAGCCCTGCAGGCTGACGGACCTCCCGAAGAAATCGAACGTCTGGGGATCCGAAGCGACGATCACCTGATCCTCCAGCCACGTCGAGCCGTCGTAACGAAAGACGATCGCGCGGCCGGTGAAGTTGGCATGGGTTTGATTGGCGAGAATCGCGACGTCACCTTCGAGTGCCACGACGAAGCCCGCGCTCGAGCCACTCCCGGGCGTCAGCTTCTGCTCTTCGACCCACGTCGAGCCGTCGTAGCGGAAGATGTAGCCCGAGTTCGTCGTCCCGAAGGAGTTGGGGGCTCCGATGAAGAGCACATCTCCATCGAGCTCCAAATCGACGCCGAAGCGATCGCTTTCCGCCGCATCGCTCGCGGTCAGCTTCTGCTCTTCGACCCACGTCGAGCCGTCGTAGCGGAAGACGTAGACCGCGCCTCGGCCCCCGTCCTTGTCGGGCGCTCCCACGGCCACGACATCGCCATCGACGGAGCACCCTCCCCCGAATGCATCGGCAGACGCGCCATCGCTGGCTGAGATCTGCTGCTCGTCGACCCATTCGACCCCGTTGAAACGATACACGAACGCCGAGCCGGGGCCGGCCACCGGGAAGCCCACCTCGATTCTTCCCACCACGGCCACGGTTCCGTCCGTGGCAATCGACGCCCCGAATCGATCGTCCGCGATACTATCGCCACGCACGAGCCTGTCCACCTCGATTCGATCTGACGCCCGCACGAGCGTCGCTCCCATCAGCAGCATCGCGGCCAGGATTCCGAGCCGCTTGATTCGCCTTCTCGCGTCCATCTGCAGAGTCCTCCGTCCGAAGAGCGTCATGGGACCCCTCTCGCACTCAGCCGAGAGACCAGGGTCTCACTCCTACCCACCGGAACGGAGGCTGGGGTCCGAACCGAGAATCACAAGTTCTTCTGGGGCGTCCTCGGGACGAGGAGTGGGATGGCCGGACCCGAGACCCCCAGCCCGAACAAGGAGGGCTCCGGGTGAAGTCCGGGCACGCGAGCGTCGTCGTCGCGGCGGACGGGTCCGGGGAGGCGTACCGCAAATGCCTGGCGTTCGGCGTGAGCTAGCTGGGAGGAGTGCTGAATTGGTCGGGGTGCCGAGATTCGAACTCGGGACCTCTTGAACCCCATTCAAGCGCGCTAGCCAGGCTGCGCCACACCCCGACCCGGGTGAATCCAATGAGCACGCGGCGACCAGGAGACGACCCGGGGAGGGTCGCGGTTCCTCGCCGTGGGGACCGCGAAGCGAGTATTCGAGCAAATCTGTGCGGCTTTGCAAGCGAAAAGGTGACGGGGACTTCCGTCGGGCCGCCGGTCAGCCTTCCGCCTTCATTCCGCGCATCATGAGGTCGCGGACGGCCTTGTCCGCCTTCTTGTTCTTGAAGAGCACGCGGTAGACTTCGTCGGCGATGGGCATCTCGACGCCGACCTGGCGGGAGAGCTGATTCACCGACTTCGTGGTCCACACGCCTTCGGCCACCATCTCCATCTCGTCGAGGATCTGGCGCAGCGTCTTGCCGCGGCCGATCTGCTCGCCGACGCTTCGATTCCTGCCGTACGGGCTGATGCACGTCACGATCAGGTCGCCGATGCCCGAGAGGCCGCTGAACGTCGTCTTCCGCGCGCCGAGAGCCGCGCCGAGCCGCGAGATCTCGGCGATGCCGCGCGTCAGCAGCGCCGCCTTCGCGTTGTCCCCGAAGCCGAGACCGTCGCAGATGCCGGCCGCGATCGCGATCACGTTCTTGAGCGCACCGCCGAGCTCGACGCCGACGACATCGGTGTTCGTGTAGACGCGGAAGTCCGCCGACTGGAACGCGCTCTGCACCGTCTCGGCGAGACCGCGCGCCCGCGATGCGGCCACGACCGTCGTCGGGATCCTCCGCGCGACTTCTTCGGCGTGGCTCGGACCGAAGAGCATCGCCATCTTGCGGCGTCCGAGGACGTCGGTGATCACCTGGCTCGCGCGAAGGAGCGTTCCGTTCTCGATCCCCTTCGACGCGTTGACGACCGGGACCTTCGACGGGATCTCGTCCGCGTGGCGCTCCATCACCTCGCGGATGTACTTCGTCGGGACGGTGTTGATCCAGAACTCGGCGCCGTCGACGGCTTCGCCGACGTCGTCGGTGAGATGAACGCCCTTCGGGATCTTCACGCCGGGCAGGAACGTCTTGTTCTCGCCGTCCTTCTTCAGGCGCGCGACCGTCTTCGGGAACGCGCCCCACAGCCGCACGCGATGACCGTTCCGCGCCAGCACGAAAGCGAGCGCCGTCCCCCAGCTTCCTGTACCGAGTACCGCAAATGTACGCATGGGTGGTTTCCTCCCCCCGGGTATCGTTGCTTTGTGAGTGGTGGGCCTCGTCGCCGCGCGGCTCGTTCACACGCAGCGCCGGCCTCGGATCAGATCTCTCGGCGCAAGGGCACCCCGCCGTTGCTTCCGATGCGCCGTTCGGTACCCGTGACCAGCCGCCGGATGTTCGCGGCATGCCTCACGATGACGAGCACCGAGATCAGGATCGACACGAGGAAGATCTCTCGTTCGTCGTGCCAGAACGTGTTGCGCTCGAGGAGCGCGATCGAGAAGGGAATCGAAGAAGCCGCGATGATGGAGCTGAGCGCCATGTAGCGAAACAGGAGCAGCGTCAGTCCCCAGAGCCCGAGCGCGATCAGCGTCGGCCCGGGAAGCACGGCGAGGAGCATGCCCGATCCGGTGGCGACGCCCTTCCCGCCGCGGAACCGGAGATAGAACGGGAACATGTGTCCGAGGATCGCACACACGCCGAAGTAGAGACCCGTGCGGCGGTGGTTCCAGTCGACGTCGAACATCCCTTCGACGAGAATGGGAAGGATCAGCGCGGCGAAGAGGCCCTTGCTGAAGTCGAGGAAGTAGACCAGAAGGCCCCAGGCGCGACCGAGAGCACGCCCGACGTTCGTGGCGCCGAGGTTGCCGCTGCCGAGCGTGCGGATGTCGACTCCCTTCACGAGCCAGCCGAGCAGGAGCGCGAAGGAGAACGAGCCACAGAGGTAAGCGAGGGCGACACCGACCGTCTTGGGCAAGAGCTGCGTCATGTCGATCACCTCGTAGAAGGCGTGCATACCGAATCGTACGACGTCCGCCCTTTCGAATCAACCCTCGATCCGGGTTCCGCGGCCGTCGGAACGAGTTTCCCACGCGCGACTTGACCCCGGTCGCCCCACCGATAAGATCACGCATCATGCAGATCCTCGGGGCGGATACCGGCGGCACGTTCACGGACCTGGTTCTTCTGGACCGGGGGAAGGTGCACGTGCGAAAGGTCCCCTCGACCCCGGCCGACCCGGGCGAAGCCGTTCTCGAAGGTGTGAAAGCCCTCGGCGCAGCCGCGGACGCCGAGCTCCGGCACGGCTCGACGGTGGCCACCAACGCCCTTCTCGAGCGACGCGGGGCGAACACGGCATTCATCACCACGGCCGGCTTCCGCGACGTGCTCGAGATCGGCCGGCAGACGCGTCCCGGCCTGTACGACCTCGCCTCGAGGCGCCCCGCCCCCCTCGTCGATCGTCGGCTTCGTCTGGAGATCGCCGAGCGCATCACGCACGACGGCAAGGTGCTCGAAGCGCTCGACCCCGCCGACCTCGAGGCGCTCGTCCGCGCCGTCGAGCGAAGCGGCGCCGAGTCGGTGGCCGTGGGCCTCCTGTTCTCGTTCCTGAACCCGAAGCACGAACGGGCGATCGCCCGCGCGCTCCGGCCGCTCGGCATCCCGGTGTCGCTCTCGAGCGAGATCTCGCCCGAGTACCGCGAGTACGAGCGCTTCAGCACGACGGTCGCGAACGCGTTCCTCGCGCCGCTCATGAAGCGGTACGTGTCGCGACTGGCCACGCGCGTGAAGCGGCAGCTTCGCATCATGCAGAGCAACGGCGGCCTTGCCGGGTCGGCCCGCATCACGGCGCGTCCGGTGACGACCGTGCTCTCGGGGCCGGCGGCGGGCATCGTCGGGGCG
>CAZQZX010000360.1:0-4095 GCA_964597885.1 uncultured Planctomycetota bacterium | reverse complement strand
GCGCCCAGGCTAGAGACGAGTTTGAGTCGAATTCCCATTACGCGACGATCCTTGTCGAATCATGAAGTTCAAAGACGAGCAGGACTGCTCTAAAGCGCCTGGTCGCTGCTCTGTCGTGCGGATCGCTCATTTCGTTCGGAAGCAAACCACGGGAATACCGCGGGCAGGACCAGCAGCGTCAGCAGCGTCGATGAGACGAGTCCCCCGATCACGACGGTCGCGAGCGGTCGTTGCACCTCCGCGCCAGCACTGGTCGCAAGCGCCATCGGGACGAATCCGAACGACGCGACGAGCGCCGTCATGAGCACGGGGCGGAGCCGGATGCGCGCAGCCTCTTGCGCCGCCTGGCCCGACTCCATGCCCTGCTCGCGCATCTCGACGATGTAGCTGACCAGCACGACGCCGTTGAGGACGGCGATTCCGAACAGCGCGATGAAGCCCACGCCGGCCGAGATCGAGAACGGATACCCTCGTAGAGCGAGCGCGAAGATTCCACCAGTGACTGCCATCGGTACATTCAGGTAGATGAGCGACGCCATGCGCCCCGAGTTGAAAGAGCTGTAGAGCAAGACGAAGATCAACAGGAGCGCGAGGGGAACGAGCACGGCGAGTCGTTGGGAAGCGGCCTCGAGGTTCTCGAACTGCCCACCCCAGTCGAGCAGATAGCCCGGGGGAAGCTCTACTTCTTGGTCGACGGCTCGTTGCGCATCCGCGACGAAACTCGCAATGTCGCGGCCTCTCACGTTCAGCTCGACCGAAATCCGGCGACTGATGGCCTCACGACTGATCTGCGCAGGTCCTTCTTCGATTTGGATCGTCGCGATCTCTTTCAGTGGTATGAGTCGGGGCTCTCCACCCGTGCCTGCCGGAGCGACGAGTCTGAGCTCACCCACCTGCTCGGGCCTCTCGCGATACGAAGGAGAGACCCGAACCTGAAGTGCGTACCGCTGTTGGCCCTCGAGCACGACGCCCACTTGGGCCCCACCGACGGCTTGCACCGTCTCGAGGACGTGACCCGCGTTGAGCCCGTACCGCGCCATCGCGTTGCGATCGAGCTGTACGCGCAACATTGGGAGCCCTGTCGTCTGCTCAGCCTTGACTTCTGCCGCTCCCGGGATCTGCTGCAGCACGCGGACGATCTCGTCCGCCTTGGTCTTCAGCGAATCCAGGTCGTCACCGTAGACATAGAGCGCGATGTCCGAGCGCACCCCGGAGATCAGCTCGGATACGCGTAGCTCGATCGGCTGCGAATAGCTGAAGATCGCGCCGACGGTCCGCTCGGCGAGCACTTCGTCGATCGCCGCGATCAGCTGCTCCTTGTCGTCGAAGCGCCAAGTGTCTCTGGGCTCCAGCATGACGTAGGTGTCACTGATCTCGACGCCCATCGGATCGGTTGCGATTTCGGCACGGCCCGTGCGTGAGACGATCGTCTTGATCTCTGGAAACTCCTCTACGAGCACGCTCTCGACTTGGGTGCTGATCTCGTTCGATTGTTCGAGCGACACGCTCGGGAGTCGCCAGACCTGCATCGCGATTGCCCCCTCGTCGAGCCGAGGCATGAACTCGGCCCCGAGGAACGGAGCTGTCGCCACGCTCGCAACGAAGACCGTGATCGCCGCAGCGAACGTCGCGCGAGGCCGCCGAGCCGCTGGACGCAAAGCAGGCTCATACAGCCGCTTCGCAGCGCGGAAGAGCCACGGCTCCGTCTCCCTGACGTTCTCCAGAAAGAAGCTCGCCATCACGGGCATCAAGGTGAGCGCAAGGAGAAGCGACCCGCCGAGGGCGAAGACGACCGTCAGCGCCATTGGGCGAAACATCTTGCCCTCGACCCCCACGAGCCCGAGGATCGGGAGATACACGATCATGATGATGCCGACGGCGAAAACGACGGGACGTGCGACCTGTAGCGATGCCGCTCTCACACGCTCCAGATGCGAACGGTCATCTCCCGGGTCGCGGTGGCTCAGCACGCGGACGATATTCTCGATCATCACGACCGAGCCATCGACGACGAGTCCAAAATCGATCGCGCCGAGGCTCATCAGATTGCCGGCGATACCGAACTGCCGCATGAAGGTGAAGGCGAAGAGCATCGACAGGGGGATCGCCGACGCGACGATCAGGCCCGCACGCAGATTTCCGAGAAGTAGCAGAAGGACGATGATGACCAGCGCGCCGCCCTCGGCGAGATTAGTGGCGACAGTTCTGATCGTTCGCTGGATCAGGTCCGTGCGGTCGTAGAAGACGTCGACTGTCACGCCTTCCGGCAAGCTCTTCTCGATCTGCTCGAGGTTCTCTTTGATCCGGTCGACGACTACACGGGCGTTCTCGCCGATGAGCATCATCACGATGCCGATCACCGCCTCGCCTTCACCGTCACGGGTGACTGCACCCTGACGGATCATGGGCGCAAACTCGACCTCGGCCACATCCGCAATACGAACGGGGGTTCCGTCGACGTTCGCCTTCAGCACAATTGCGCGAATATCCTCGCGCGTCTGAAGGAGGGCCTCGCCACGGACGAGATACTGCTCGCCTTGAGACGCGACGTATCCCCCACCCACGTTTTCGTTGTTCGTTCGCAGTGCCGCGAAGACGTCCCCCATCGCGAGGCCGTGGGCGCGGAGACGATTCGGGTCCGCTGTCACCTGGTAGGTCTTGAGTTCGCCGCCGAACGAGTTGACCTCGACGACGCCTTGTACGGCGCGGAGACGGAATGCGACGTTCCAGTCGAGAATGCTGCGCAGCTCCATGGGCGTGAAACAGGCGTCCGTGTCCGCGCCGCCCTCGCACATTGGCTCGCCCTTGACCTCGAACTGGAAGATCTCGCCGAGCCCGGTCGAGATCGGACCCATTTCAGGGGATCCGTAACCAGGCGGGATTTCCTCGCGTGCCGCGTTGAGGCGTTCACCGACGAGTTGTCGCGCCCAATAGATGTCCGTGCCTTCCTCGAAGACGACGGTCACGACGGACAGGCCGAACTTCGAAACCGAACGGATTTCTTCCACCTTCGGAAGCCCGCTCATCGCGCTCTCGACCGGGAACGTGATGAACTGCTCCATCTCTTCGGGTGCGACGCCCGGGCTGTTGGTCAGAACCTGAACCTGCACGTTCGTGACGTCCGGGACGGCATCAATCGGCAGCTGGAGCATCGAGCGGACGCCCACCGCCCCGATGAGAAGCCACAGCACGACCACCAGAAAGCGGTTGTCGAGAGAGAAATTTACGATGCGCTGAATCATCTTCTCGACTCCCTAGTGGCTGTGGCCGCCGCCCATTTCACTACGGGCAGCCGCGGACTTCACGAGGAAGGCTCCTTTCGAGACGACCTCCGTCCCGGGTTCGAGACCCGAGACCACGGACGCATGGTCGAGCCCGCGGAGACCGACTTCGACTGGCTGCTCCGAAAAGTGCTCGGATCCTTCGCGCACGAAGACCACCCAACCATCTCCGTCTCGAACGAGAGCAGACGTAGGCACCGAAAGGGCGGCGTCCTCGCGCGCGACCGCGACGCGTCCGGTCACGAAGAGTCCCGGATTGAGTCCGCCCTCGTTGGCCATGACGATTCGAGCGGAGGCCGTGCGCGTCACTTCGTCGACGACGGGGTTGACGAAGAAGATCGTGCCTCGTTTCCCTTCGCTCGATCCGGGGAGCAGAATCTCGACCGGATCGTTCTTCGTCACACGGCGAATGTCGGAGGTTGGCACCTGCAGTACGACCCAGACCTCGCTGGTGTCGGCGACGGTGAACAGCGAGTGGCTCGTATTGACCGCCTCTCCGATCGGCGCATGCTCCTCGATGACCACGCCATCGATCGCGGCTTTCACGACGTACGGAGCAAGCGCCTGACTACTCTCGATCACCGCGAGCGTCTCCCCGGCCTCGACGGTGTCGCCGACGTGCTTTTGGACCCGGGTGACCGTGCCCGGAAAGCGCGGCTTCACGTGGACGATCCGGTCCGGGTCGGGCCGAATCTCACCCGGCAGATCGATCGTGACGGCTACTGGACCCGGTCTCGCCGGCGAGACGACGATCCCGAAGCGCTCCTGAAGTTCGGGGCCAGCAGCATCTGCCAGAAGGCCGGGTCGCCCAGGT
>CAZQZX010000359.1:0-4156 GCA_964597885.1 uncultured Planctomycetota bacterium | reverse complement strand
CTGGCCGAGCTCATGGACATCGCGCAAACGGTCGTCGCCACCGACAGCGAGCGCCTCCTCGACGGGCAGGACCGAAGCGGCGCCCCGTTCCGCGCCCACGCGATCCCGACCTACGACTGGCAAGACCCGAACCGGGCGCGCGCGGCGGTGATCGTCGTCGGCGATCCCGTGCCCGGCCTTCGCGCGCAGCGTTGGTTCCTCGGGGGGCTGCTTCTCGTTGCGGCACTGCTCGGGATCGTCGGCATCGGCCTCGGGATCGCGCTCGCGCGCTGGACGCTTCGTCCGGTTGCCGATTCGATCGAGCAGCGCGAGCACTTCCTGAGCGCGGCGGCGCACGAGCTCCGCACACCGGTGGCGGCCCTTCGCGGCGTGTGCGAATCGGCGCTCGCCGGCGACGAGCCGGCCGACGAAGCGCTCGGACGGATGGCCTCGATCATCGATCGGAGCGAGCGGCTCGTCGAGAACCTCCTCGTGCTCGCGCGGCTCGACGGCGGCGCGCGCGGCCATGCCAAGGAGCGCGTGCGCGTCGACCTTCTCGTGGACGCGGCGCTGCCCGAGGATGCGCCGGTGAAGCTCGTCACGACGGAGGCGGTCCTCCTGTGCGATCCGCAGCTCCTCAGCGTGGCGGTGCGGAATCTGATCGAGAACGCGAGCACGCACGGCGGCGGCATCGAGAGCGTGGTGGTGGCGGTGGCGTCCGATCGGATCGTGGTGGAGGACGACGGGCCGGGGTTCCCGAGCGAAGTGCTCGAGGTGGCGGCGCGCCCGTTCTCGATCGCCCCGTCCACGCGCGGCTTCGGGCTCGGCCTGGCCATCGTCCGGCGGATCGCCGAGCTGCATGGCGGATCGCTGCTCCTCGAGAACCGCACGCCTCGCGGCGCCCGAGTGACGATGACGTTCCCGCGGAGCGAGTTCAGCTAGACGTCAGGTTGCGAGCGTAGGCTGATCGGTGGACAAGCTCGAACAAGACGCCGATACCGACACCGAACCCCGAGGAGGCTCGCTCGCCATGCATCCGACTCCGATTCGTATCGCCACCGGTCTCTCCCTGATGCTGATCGTCGCGTTGTTCCTGGCATCGATCGCCATGGCGAAGGCCCCGAATCCGCCCAGGCGGGATCACGCCGCCGTCGCCACCCGCGTTCCCGCCGAGTGGGAGCCCCACGCCGCCACGTGGATGCAGTGGCCGCGCTGGTTCGAGCGGAGCTACCGACCGGCCTTCGCCGAGATCATCCGCGCGCTCACGGCCTACGAGCCGATGCACATCGTCGCCCACTCCAACTCGTACCGTGACGAGGCAAGGGCGTACCTGACCCAGCGAGGCGTCCCCCTCGACAACGTCACCTTCCACGTGATGCGACTCGACTCGGCCTGGATGCGCGACAACGGCCCGGTGTGGGTCGACTTCGCCGGGCAGCTCGTCGTCCAGGATTGGGGCTTCGACGGCTGGGGCGACCTGACGCCGTACTTCGAGCTCGACGACGCCATCCCGGAACAGGTCGCGGATCGAGTCGGCGTCCCGGTGCAGGACTGGAACGCCATCATCCACGAGCGAGGCAACCTCGAGTTCAACGGCACCGACACCGTCATCGTCAACTGGGCCTGCCTCGGCAACCGCAACCCTCAGTACACCGAAGAGGAGCTCACCCGCGTCCTCCAGCAGGCCTTCGGAGTGTCGCGCGTCGTGATGCTACGCTCGGCCACTTCCGATGATGAGACCGACGGCCACGTCGACGGCCTCGCCCGCTTCATCGATGAGAGCACCGTCGTCATCCCCCGTCACGTGAACACGCAGCACCCCGACGCTTGGGTCTACGACGAAGCCGCCTCGATCGTGACCCAAGCCGGCCTCGACGTGATCCGCATGGACATCCCCGGCGAAGTCGTCTACGGCGGCTACCCGATGTCGGCCGTCTACGTGAACTGGCTCGTCGCCAACGACGTCGTCATCATGCCCGGCTTCGGCCAGCCCGCCTGGGACGCCGCCGCCAAGGCCTCCGTCGAGAGCTACTTCCCCGGACGCGATGTCCACGTCATCGACACCCGCGAGCTCTGGTTCTTCGGAGGCTCGGTCCACTGCGTGACAAACGATCAGCCGATGCTGCGGGATCCGCGGGCGCAGGAGGTGGATGGGTTGCGGCGGTGATGGGGCTAGTCGGACGTGGATCGCAAGGCGCCTGTCCGACCGAAGCGGTCCAGTTCTTTGAGGATGTTCTCACGAACCGCATCGATCGATCCATAGATCCCGTCGCGAGCATTAGCGTAGTCATCTTCGAGCCACGCGAAAGTTGTGTACAGATCTTCGCTGGCCGGTTTCCCGGACAAGAGCAGGATTCGCTCAGCTACATGGCCCGCGTCGAGCTCTCCCGCGCGGACTCGATCGGCCGTCCACGCGAGCACCTTCTCCCACGTCGACGGATCCGACGCCGCATCGCGATACTTCCGAAGGATCTCGAGGATCTCCGCGTTTCGCATGCGGCCGACAAGAGCGAGCTCACAGAACTCGAGGTCATACGACTCCTCGGCGACGAGCACGGCATCCGCCCACGCAGCAACCATCGGAGGCTGAACGAATCCGAGCTCGACGCAGAGCCGAATCGCCTTCAGATCACGTTCTAACGGGAGTGGTTGCATGCTTGTGCCCAACTACGGGCGCTGGTCGGAAGTTGTCGCCCAGTCGAGGAAAACGCGGAGCACATCCACGAGCCGCGACGGACCGCACACGCCTTCGAAGCGCGTGCCATTGCGAGAGCACCGAAGCCAATCCAAGGCGTCGTCGAATTGATCCTCCACCGTCGGGAACTCCTCGTGTTCCAGTGGAGTTCCGCTCAGATCAATGGTCACGCTCCACCCCGGGTTGTCGAGCGTGTCGATCTCGATGCCGGACTGGTGCTCCCAATCGCCATCACACTGCGATCGATACCAATCCTGTAGGTCTTCCAGCTCTCTCATGCCATCCCGACGTCGCTCGTATCAGACGATCTCCTGCGGCGGACCGACTCCTTGGCCTGGGTCGTGCCCGCCTTCTAGCTCACCAAGCAAGCGACCAATCGTCCAGTGGAGCTCGTCCTGATTGCAGAAGTACTCGCCTATCGCTCCAGCTTCGACGTACGCCGACTTGTTGAAACCGTCTTCGATGTCGTTGAACCAGATCACGATTCTGCCGATGACGGCGACGGCCCAGAATCCGCCCCCAGCGTCGCCCCAGGGGTGCAGATTCCACTTCTCTGGTGGAGTCGCCACCATTCTCCAGAGACGGAGCTGAGAAGGCGTCATCTGCCTGACGCCCTCATCGATTCTTGAATGAAGGTCCGCAAGTGAGATGGGTTGCCAGCTCATGACTCTACGGGGTTCGATTCTACCAGGGTACCGGAGGCTTTCCGGGCCGACTCCCTAGCGATCACCTGCGTACAGCGAGGTGACCGTCGATGGATGGTCTCGATTGATTCAATTAGGCCCAATCGGTCTCGCCGAGATGATTCGGCCGGATCTCGACCTCGAGACGATCCTCGCGCGCGACGACAATCACCTTCGAGGTCTCCGACAGCGTATGGTACTCGACGCGACGGTATCTTCGCCCATCCGATTCGACAACGCCCTCGGGCAGATCCAAGGTGGGCAAGCCAATCTTCGCGATGACTTCGTCCAGGGACTTCAGACCGGCGAACAGCCCGTTGATTCGTTCGCGTTCTTCAGACGAGACCTCTGCGTAGTCCTGCTTCACCTGCGCGAGGCGTATCTGAGGAGAACCGGGATCCCATGCGAGACCGATGAGGACGGCGCTGAGCGAGGAATCGAGAGGGCACCATTCATCGGCCCGGTACTTCTCCGGAGTCAAACCTCGGATGTAGGGCAGCTCGAGGAGAGCCGGGAAGCCCACCGATATGTCGATCCACGCTCCGAAATGCGCCTTCGCGATCACGCGACCGGTGACTGTGTCGCCTATGTTGTGGCGCTCGAGAAGCTCGGCCCAACGAGACTCGGCGGCGGCGTCATCGGGGGGCGGGAAGTGTTCTTCGAGTATGGTGCGCCAATCGTTCACTGGTTGTGTGTCTCGCGTTGTTGCGGCGGCGCTAGGGTTCGTCGGCTTCCTCAGCTTGTGAGCGAAGGTATCGATCGCGCTGATCTAGCCGAAAACGCATGACCTCGTCGAGCA
>CAZQZX010000358.1:0-4225 GCA_964597885.1 uncultured Planctomycetota bacterium | reverse complement strand
GTGGCGGCCCAGCCCGCTGTTCCGTGCTCGCCGCCTCGAGCAGCTGCTCGATACGCCGGCGCGCATCTACTACAAGTACGAGGGCGTCAGCCCGGCCGGCTCCCACAAGCCCAACACGTCGGTACCGCAGGCCTTCTACAACCATCAAGAAGGCATCACGAAGCTCACCACCGAGACCGGGGCGGGCCAGTGGGGTTCGTCGCTCGCGTTCGCGACCGCTCAGTACGGCATCGAGTGCGAGGTGTGGCAGGTCGCCGCGTCGTACCGAGCCAAGCCCTACCTCAAGACGATGATGGAGATCTGGGGCGCGACGGTCCATCCCTCGCCGAGCGACGTCACCGACTTCGGCCGCGAACTCCTCGCCGCCGACCCCGACCATCCCGGCTCGCTCGGCATCGCGATCTCTGAAGCCGTGTCGGCCGCGGTCGCCGACCCCAACACCCGCTACGCGCTGGGGTCGGTGCTCAACCACGTGCTGTTGCACCAGACGATCATCGGCGAGGAGGCACTGCTGCAGCTCGCGAAGGTCGGCGAGCAGCCCGACGTGCTCGTCGGGTGCACCGGCGGCGGCTCGAACTTCGGGGGGCTCAGCTTCCCGTTCCTGCGCGAGAAGCTCGCCGGCAACATGAACCCCACCATCCGCTGTGTCGAGCCCGCCGCGTGCCCGTCGATGAGCAAGGGCGAGTACCGCTACGACTTCGGCGACACCGCCGGCATGACGCCGCTGGTGAAGATGCACACACTGGGCCATCAGTTCATCCCCGACCCGATCCACGCCGGCGGGCTGCGCTACCACGGCATGTCGCCGCTGGTCTCGCACCTGTACGAGTCCGGGCTGGTCGAGGCCGAGGCGATCGGGCAGACCGAGTGCTTCACGGGGGCGCTGCAGTTCGCCCGCACCGAAGGCATCGTCCCGGCACCCGAACCGACCCACGCGATCGCGGCGGCGATCCGCGAGGCCAACCGGGCCAAGGAAGCCGGCGAGGAGCGAGTGATCCTCACCGCGCTGTGCGGCCACGGCCACCTCGACCTCGCCGCCTACGAGAGCTTCCTCTCGGGCGAGATGGTCGATTACGACCTCAGCGACGACGCCATCGCCGCCGCCATGGAACAGGTGCCGGTCATCGCCGAAGGCTGACGACCGGCAGCGCCTGCTGGCTCGGGCGCCGAGTGTCACATCCAGCGGGCCGGATCGGGGCCATAGCCTGAGGGCATGGTCGCGTTCCGGTTCCGCACGGGTGCCGACGAGCTGAGCCTCGTCGAACTGCCTTGGCAGCTTCCCCTCGAGGAGTGGCCCGTCGACCGGTCGGTCGTGCTGCCGGCCGGTGTGCACCGCCACGTCGTTCGCTTCATGGAGATCGACGGCAACACGGTCGCGCTCAAGGAACTCCCGGACCGCCTCGCCGACCGGGAATACCAGATGCTCGAGGGTCTACGCGAAGAGAAGCTGCCCGGCGTCACCCTGATCGGCGTCGCGACCGAACGGGTCGGTCCCGACGGCGAGCCGCTCGAAGGGGTGCTGCTCACCCGGCACCTCCGCTACTCGCTGCCCTACCGGATGCTCTTCAGCGACCAGCAGTTCGAGGCGATGCAGGAACGCATCGTCGACGCCCTGGCCGTTCTGCTCGTTCGGCTCCACCTCGAAGGGTTCTTCTGGGGTGACTGCTCGCTCAACAACGCCCTCTTCCGGCGCGACGCCGGCGCCTTGCGTGCGTATGTGGTCGACACCGAGACCGCGGAGTGGCACGAGAGCCTGACCGCCGGGCAGCGATCCCACGACCTGTCGATCGCGGTCGAGAACGTGCTCGGTGGCCTCTTCGACCTCCAGGCCAGCGATCTCCTCAACCCCGACGTCGAACCCGAGGACGTCGCGCTCCGCCTCGAAGAGCGGTATCGCTCGCTGTGGGCCGAGCTCAACGACGAGGAGGAGATCCCGACGACCGAGCTTGGGCGGATCCACGCCCGCCTCGCCCGGCTCAACGAGCTCGGCTTCGACACCGAGGAATACGAACTCCGATCGACCGACGGCGTCGCCCGCTTCCGACCGACCATCGTCGAAGAAGGC
Source organism: uncultured Planctomycetota bacterium (assembly GCA_964597885.1). GTDB lineage: Bacteria > Planctomycetota > JACOTG01 > JACOTG01 > JAUIME01 > CAZQZX01. The sequence goes on along the minus strand of CAZQZX010000358.1, from coordinate 2,160 downwards.
CATCACGTCCGGACCCTGCAACGGCTCACCGGTGTCGTCGCCCACGAGAACCAGGCCCGCCGCCTGCTCTCGGCGCTGCGCGGCTTCGGTGCGTGGCTGAGCCAGACCGAAGGCGAGGTCCTGCCCGAAGCGGTCGTCGCCTACCGCTGGCTCACCGAGCGCTATCGGCCCACCATCGATCTCGTGCCCGAGTCGCTGCGGGGCCGGCTCGAGGAAGCTGAGCTGTACCACGAGATCCTCGAACACAACTGGGCGATGAACGACGCCGCGGGCGCCGACGTCGCGATCGAGGTCGCGGCGCACGACTATGTCGACACGGTGCTCGCCGGCCACACCGACGAGCGCACGATCCTTCCGCTCAACGACTGAGCGAGACGCCAGGCGTCAGACGCCGGGGGCGGGATCGGCGCTGTCGATCCAGGCGCGCAGGTCGTCGTAGGACTCGAACGCCGGCAGATCGGGGTTCTCGTCGATGACGTTCTGGGGCGCATGGAAGAGCGCTCCGGCGTTGGCGGCGCGGATCATCGAGAGGTCGTTGTAGGAGTCGCCGGCGGCGACGACCTGGTAGTTGAGCGACCGGAACGCCTCGACGGAGCGGCGCTTGTGGTCGTCGATCCGCAGCACATAGTCGACGATGTGGTCGTCCTTCACCCGGAGCTGGTGGCACAGGATCGTGGGGCAGCCGAGCTGCTTCATCAGCGGCGACGCGAACTGCTGGAACGTGTCGCTCAGCAAGATCACCTGGTACTGATCGCGGAGCCCGTCGAGAAAGTCCTTCGCCCCGTCGAGCGGGCCCATCTCGGCGAGCACGGCTCGCAGATCGCCCATCGTGACGCCCTCGCGGTCGAGGATCTCGAGCCGGTACGTCATCAGCTTGTCGTAGTTGGGTTCGTCGCGGGTCGTGCGCTTCAGATCGTCGATCCCGGTGCGGACGGCGAGATTGACCCACACCTCGGGGATCAACACGCCTTCGACGTCGAGGGTCACCATCTTCTGCGGCCGCATGGCCGTGGATGGTAGCTGTAGGGGCATGGACTCCCGCCCAGCGATTCCCCGGACCGGTATCAGCGACGAGGCCGTCGCCTGGCTCGAGGCGAATCCGCCGTCGGAACGCATGCTGATCGACGCCGACAACGCCGAGAAGGTCCGTGCCGCGATCCGCTGGGGCTGGGCCCCGTCGATGAAGGCGGCCCGCGCCGAGTTCGGGGCGAACGAGGTCGACATCGACGTCGGGGGTGTGCCGTGTTCCGAGGTGACCGGTCCGACCACGGCGGGGACGGTCATCTACTTCTACGGCGGCGGCCACACCACCGGGTCTCCGGAGGAGGACATCGTCATCACCGCTCCGCTCGCGGTCGATGCCGGCGCCCGCGTCATCGCCGTGCGGTACCCGCTGGCTCCCGAGCACCCGTACCCGGCTGCGCTCGACGCCGCAGAGACCGTGTATCGCCAGGTACTCGACGATCTCGGCGACGCGCCGCTCGTCGTCGCCGGCGAATCCGCCGGCGGCAATCTGGCCCTCGCCCTCACCCAACGGGCCCGGGCCGCCGGTCTGCGGCTCCCGACCGCGCTCGCGCTGCTGTCGCCGTGGAGCGACCTCGCGTTCAGCGGCGACAGCCACGAGATCGCCCGCGACCCGACGCTGCCGCTCGGCAACGGCGAACTGCGCTTCATGGCCGAGCTCTACCGTGGCAACGCCGACGACGACGATCCGCTCGTCTCGCCGATCCATGCCGACTTCACCGGCTTCCCGCCCACGCTCATCACCACGGGCACCCGCGATCTGCTGCTGTCGGACTGTGTGCGGGTCCGCACCGGGATGGCAGCCGACGGCGTCGACGTGACCCTCCGGGTGTGGGAGGGCATGTGGCACGTCTTCGAGTTCTACCGGGAGCTCCCGGAGGCCCGAGCGTCGATGGCCGAGATCTGCGACTTCGTCCGCGCCGCCCTCGCCGGGGCGTGACGACGATCAGCTGACGCTGGTCTCGAGCCCGTTCAACACCTCTTGGAGCTGACGCAGACCGTCGGCGAGCGACTGCGCGAGCGTCGAGAGCTCGGTCTCGGAGATGTCGATCGAGATCGGCACATCGACCTTGATCGGCACGTCGGTGTTGACCGGCACCGTCTCGTCGATCGGGATGTCGACCACCACGTCGACCG
>CAZQZX010000357.1:0-4230 GCA_964597885.1 uncultured Planctomycetota bacterium | reverse complement strand
GAGCAACATTCCGTGTTGGCCGCCGAAGTGCTTGAGCCTGACCGGCACCGTGACGTGCCCATCCCCAACACTCAACGAGAATGGGCAATCAACCTGAAGCCCAAGGCGCGCCGCAGTCTGCTTCCATTGCAATTGAAATCGTGAACTCATCGCCTCGTAGTCCAGCTAACGTTGTTGGGTCCTGAGCTGCGGCGTGAAGCACCGGCAGCTCCTGGACCTAGTTAGGCGGGACCATCCCTCACCTCAGCAATCGCGCCAAGCCTCATAAATTTTGCCACGAGGACCTCGGCGACGTCCGCGCTTAACGCCGAAAGGACAACTGCCTCGCCGTCGAGAACTCGATCAGTCATCCGCTTGGACTCCGCCAAGCCCAGCTCCGTGTGCTCCCTGATTGTCGTCGTCATCGACACCTTGAGCAAGCCAGGCCTCCAACCGGTAATAACTACCTCGGACACGCTCTCTCCGTCTAACGTTGTTGCGTTTAAGTTGCGGGACGCGCAGCGGACCGTCCACTGCAAACGCTAGTTAGGCGAGCTCCCGCATCTCTTTCAGGCGACGCTTCCACTGAACCAAGTGACGCTTCGTGTGTCCTTGGCCGAACGCCGCTCCCCACGAATCGAACGACAGCCGGAAGAGTGCGAGCCCTTCCGGCGTGAGATCGGTTGTGTGGATCTCGAACTGGTACCAGTCCTTCACCGAAAGACCGAACTCGGGGTCGGCAAGAAGGTCGTTCTCCCGGAGGAATTCGAGAAGCACAGTGTACCGATCACGAAAGTGGTCAAACGCACGTTGCTTGTACTCGGGAGGCTCCCCGTCTACGTGCCACCGACACGCATCGATTGTGAATTCCTTGGTCTCGTCGGTCACGATGTCCGTCTAACGTTGTTGCGTTTCTGCTGCCGGAGCGTACCGCGCGGACGCGATGATCGCTTCGGCGGCACCTAGTATTTCTGACCGGCCAGCAGCAAACGCGAGTTAGCTGGTCAGCAGTTTCTTGCGAACCGCTCGGAGGAGCGCTGCTCTGGCACTTCCTTGGAGCCACTCGCGCTTGGCATAAGTCGCGAACCACTCGTAAGGGTGGCCATCGACAGATTCGCTATTCAAGACCATCGCGAGCAGTGCCAGGTGCTCACGGTTCCATGCCCACAATCGGACGCCCGCGACTTCGACTTGGTAGTAGAGCGGCGGCAGATCCTTGTAGGCGATACCTTCCTTCGAAAGGCCGCACTCGGAGCAGCCAAAGCGCCAGTCAGGTTTGTTCCAAGTGGGGTCCATGTCCATAACGACCACCGGACGACCCCTTTCTGACGGCTTGAGGGCACGACATGACGCAGTGCATCTCGGGCATGCGACGTCGAGCTCGCGCGGCCGCGCGTTGTGATCGTAGCGCAGATGCGTCAGATCATCCATGGCTCGTTCTCTGCCCAGATAACGTGATTCGATTTAGCTGCGCCGCATTGACTCTCAGCTGGCACGAGTGACGCGACTCGGCGCCAGCTGCAAACGAAAGTTAGACGTCACGCCTCCAGAACCCATTCCTCGATGAGGTCGTGCAGCGTCGGATACCAGCCACAGTCCATCCCGAATGAATCGTCGTCGGTGGAGACAAGGCCCCATGGTAATCCGCGTGCGCCGTGACCGCCAAGGCAGTAAGCGGCGAAGGCGTCGCGTTCCTTGAAGTCGGCAAACACCCAAGCTTCGAATGGCTCACCGCTCCCGTACTCCCAGCGCAACGTTCTCTGCCATGGCTCAATCAGGATCGATTTCGCGAATGATCGCGCTGCAGGTGACTCGATCGCAGCGAGTTCGACCGAGAGTAGCGTCTCAAAGGAAGCTAAGTCCGGGAGTTTCATTCCACTGACGTCTAACGTTGTTGCGGCTCAGCGGCGGGCCGCGCAGCGGTCCGTCCGTTGCAGGCGCTGGTTATGCCGGACGTCCGCCATGCCTACTCATCCAGCGCCAGCCCAAAGAACTTCTTCGCGTGAACTGATGTGCGTGATGCCACGCCGGGGTCCGACACGACCCTGGCTCGGACCTGTCGCGCATCCGTCATCGATTCGAACCACGGCACCGCGGCCTTCATGATAAGGGATAGGAGTGCCTCCTCGCGTACGCGTTGCTCTAGCTGTTCCTCGAAGTCGAGTGCGTACGCGTACGAGAGCGCGTTCGGCATCGATTCAACGCGTGCGCGAACGTGACAGCGGTTCTCGGCGGGTCGAGGCTCATCGCCAAGGTCACGCAGGTAGACTCCCACGTTGACGTAATAGTTGTCGCCACCCCACGCTGACCTCTGAAAGCTGAGAACGTGAACCACCTCTTCGAGTTGGCGGTGCCAAGCAAGGCGAGCCTTAGTGAACCCGCGTGACTTTAACGGGCCGCGAAGCAGCTCCTCTAAGAAGGATTCCGAATCCATGTCACATCTCGCGGCATAACTAATACATGTACAGACCTGGGTAGTTGCCCGTGGGGACGATGGACGGGTCCGTATAGTCTGCTATTGGGGTTCCCCTTGGGCTTCAGTCTACCGGACCGGCCGGGCTTACGGGAAGGGCCAGGAAATCGTCGTCGGATAGGCGGACCTGTGTAGACACCGCTAGGATATTGGCGCGCAAGGTCAAAGGCGGTCAAGCGGGCTCCGGATGCCGGAAGGGCCTCGGTTGAGAACGTGGGTGTAGATCATGGTGGTCTTGACGCTCCTATGGCCAAGGAGCTCCTGGACGGTACGAATGTCGTGACCGTCTTCGAGGAGGTGGGTCGCGAACGAGTGGCGAAATGTGTGGCAGGTGACCCGCTTGGTCATGCCGGCACGGGAGGCGGCGCTGCGCACGGCGCGCTGGACGACCGTCTCATGAAGGTGATGTCTTCGGCATTGCCCGGTATCTCGGTGACGATACGTCCGGGTGGCCGGAAAGAGCCACTGCCATTCGAGTGAGCGCGCGGCGCCGGGGGACTTCCGAGCGAAAGCATGCGGAAGCTCGACCCATCCGGCTCCCGCTGAGAGGTCACGAGTGTGCTGCTCGGAGACCCGCTGAACCTGCAGGCCGATTCGGGACTCCAGCGACTCGGGGAGGACGGCCGGTCGATCCCTTCGGCTCTTGGGCGCGCGGATCGTCAGCACGCTCGCTCGCAGGTCGACATCCTTCACGCGTAGGCAGGCACACTCGAGCAGACGGAGGCCCGCTCCGTAGTGAATGCGTGCCATGATCGCAGGCGTGCCGTCCATCGCATCGAGGACCGCACGAACCTCCTCCCGCGTGAGCACGACGGGAAGGTGCCTCGAACGCCGCGCGCGGACGAGGTCATCGAGCCATGGCAGCTCTTTCCCGAGCACCCGCCGATACAGGAACAAGATCGCGCAGAGCGCCTGGTTCTGCGTCGAGGCCGCCACGTCGCGATCGACGGCGAGATGGTTGAGGAATGCGGTGGCATGCTCGGCTTCGAGATCCGCGGGATTCTGGTTACCGTGATAGATCAGGTAGCGACGAACCCACGCCCGATAGCTTCGCTCGGTACGCGGACTCACGTGCCGCGAGCGACAGGCGCAATGAAACCGGTTCCGAAGCTCCGACATCCATGTAGGACCTTCCGATCGTATCGCGACACCTCCTCACGTGAAACGACTCTCGCGCTCAGCCACACGCCGACATACGTGAACACCCAGACGATCCATACGGCTGGCGGTTACGGCTTGAAATCAAAGTGCAGATCGACGCCGGTAGTGTGGAAGGGCATCTGCCGCCTCGCGCTCTCGGCCTCGTCATGGAGTGGCACAGCCGCCACGCCGACGAGCTGGCCGAAAACTGGCGCCGACTTCGCCCCCGAGTTCCTGTACGAATGCGCCACGGCCCCCGGCGGCGGCAGCGACACGAACGCCTAGCGCCCCCTCCCTCCCCTCGCGACACTCCCCCCGCTTTCCGGTATGCTTGGAGTCGGCCTCGAAGGAGGGCCGACCGATCATGACCGCCAGGCATCGCAGCAGCACCAGCGACAACCCCCATAGCAGCAGCAACGACAACCTCCGCCGCCGAGACTTCCTCGGCGCCGCGGCCGCAGCGCTCTCGACCCTCCCGCTCATCGGACGGGCGCGGCGCGCGTCGGCGGCAGCCGCGAACGAGTCGATCCTGGTCATCGGTGCGGGCGTGGCGGGGCTTTCGGCGGCGCGGGAGCTTTCGGATCGCGGGTATCGGGTGACGGTGCTCGAGGGGCGGGATCGGATCGGGGGGCGGGTTC
>CAZQZX010000356.1:0-4234 GCA_964597885.1 uncultured Planctomycetota bacterium | reverse complement strand
TGTCCGGAGGAGGAACGCAGTGACGAGAGCGGAGGGGACCGGAGGCAGGGTCCGACAGGATCCCTGCCGAAGCAGGAAGCGGCTTTGTTATGTGCCGTGCTTTTTTTCTTACTTCGAGACAAACTTCTGAAAAGTTTTCAAGAAATGATCTGTTCCAAAGAAACCCAGTGGAAATGAAAAATCTTCTGATCCTTCTATGTCTACTTCCAAAGAGTTTCGGATATGATCAAATGTAAAGCTTGAGATCTCCCTCGATCGGATTTCTCTTTTCTGTAAAAATTTCCATACAGCAATTTTATCTTCCCCGATTCTTATACGCAGAAAAGCCATTTGGAACAAATGATAAAGTGGGAATACTAAAATGAGAATGAATAGAAACAGAGCAAATTGAAAAAAGATCTCCGAGCGCGAAAGCAATCCCAGAATAATAACAGGCAATATTAGAAATACTCTATAATCGACAAAATTTCTGATAAGTACTATGAAGTACTGATAGAGCCGAAATCTATAAGTGTAGTCTCCGGAAGGAGTCATTTGACCAGTGCCTGTTTCAAAATCTAGATTCCGATAATTTTCAGTCATGAAACGACAAAATCTCTCATATTCGGAATCCCAGTAATACACTCTGCGAATGGTAATAACTTTTCTTCTCCAAAAGCTTTCGTTCTCAACAACCTTTAAGAAGATCCGCCCCTTTCTGTAGCCAAACAACCTGAATCCTGATATGCTTGAAAATTTGATTCGCTTGGTTCCTATTCTCCTTAACTCTAAATTTCCATTCTTAACGCTTACTTTCCAACGCAAAACAATAAAGGCATAGCAAAGGAAAAAAGTGGAAATGAGAAGAAATAGAGCATCCTCAGGGTTGATGCCTGTTCCCTGAGACATTCCTATGACAATGGAGTTTGTATACTTCCAAAAATAGTATGCACAGAAGAGCGGAATGATTATTCCAAAAATGACAATCTTTGGAACGGGTTCAATAAGCGTGAATTCTGTGGGCGTTTTCATCCAGCAGTATGATGACAAGATACTGATGGAAGTTCAAATAGTCGAGACGTTCCCGCATGGCACATAACGCCGCGCTCCCCGACGTCTGAGGCTCCGGTGGAGCCTCAGATGTGTCCCGAGAACGGCCCCGCGAATGCATTATAAAGCTCCGCAAATAGCGTTCGCGGGGCAAAATTCCGGAGGAATTTTGAGTGAAGGGACCGAAGGCAGGGTCCGACAGGATCCCTGCCGCAGCGGGAAGCGGCTATGTTATGCGGCGTTCTTATTCCCTGTTCGCGAAATGGTCCTTAAGACCGTATGTGGCTGGGTATATATCTCCCTGCATACGGTGGGGAATAATATATAGATACTTCCTCTCCTTAGTATCCCAATCTTCTCGCATACACTCTTCACTTTTACAGGTCACTGCGGTATTTACTTCTCCATCAATTGAAATAACCGGACCATCGTGCCATTCAGGGTATGAGATTGTCCAATTATGTTTAGAAAAGAATTTCACACTAGCTGCGGGGCTCCATGAAATATCTATGTATTCATTTTCTAAAAAAACGTTTTGATCTTCCCGATTTAGTTCGAGTAATTCGATTTTTGCTTCGCAACTTTCCGAACCCTGTTCTGAGCTTGGACAACCATCATATTCTGTTTTCAGAAGTAGTTTACCTCCTGATTCTCGGATTTCTTCGATTGCTAAGGATGAATTCGTTTCTGGAACGGCTTTCCAATCTTTGTTCACAAATAAGACTCGGTCCGTATCTATCTCTGAAACTAATGGGCCAAAGACCCAACCAATCTGATTCTCATATTTGATTTTTTTCCAGGTTCCTTTCAAACCCAGCAACTCTTCCCCGGGAAATAACTCTGATAATTGCTCAATCCTTTTACCAAAGGGGATGACTTGTAAACTTTCAGATTTAGTTGTAGGAGATTCTCTTAAAGTAACTCCAGGTTTCACAATTACTTTGAGTATTGTTGGTGGGAGAGGACTTGTACTTTGGGATTTTTCGGAGCAAGAAAGACTAAGAAAGAAACAAAATAGTATTACATACCGCATCTTCCGATTCGTGTGAGGAGTTTGTTCAGCGTCAATAGCAAAATGCCGCATAACGCCGCGCTCCCCGACGTCTGAGGCTCCAGTGGAGCCTCAGATGTGTCCCGAGAACGGCCCCGCGAACGCATTATAAAGCTCCGCAAATAGCGTTCGCGGGGCAAAATCCTGAAGGGATTTTGAGTGAAGGGACCGGAGGCAGGGTCCGACAGGATCCCTGCCGAAGCGGGGAGCGGCTATGTTGTCCGCCGGCAGTTGGCCTGTTTCGTAAACAGAATCTCTACTGCGCGAAATTTCTTCAAAAATACGATCAATACGGGGGTATTGAGAAAAAAGCCTCAATCAGGCAATTCTCAGCAATATGGTAGCTTGGATTCTTCTAAATTCCGTCGACCGGAAGGTAGCGAAATAGAGAACTTTTCAAGACCTAAAAAAGCGATGATTAGCCCCGTATACAAGCTGGCTCTGAAATAGGTCTGTTGCGAAGATCCACGATGAGAATTTGGTAGTGTTACTCTCAATTAAAGCTTGGCCCCTGATTCGAATTCGAGCTTTTCAATAATGAAGACCGGCGAATGCCGGCGGGGAGTCCCCGGGGAATGAAGCCCCATATTCTACCGAATTACGAGCACTTGGCCATGGCAATGATTATTTCCGAGTAACAATTTGAGCGTAGCGTGAAGCGCATTGTAACCTTTCAAGAATGAAGACCGGCGAATGCCGGCGGAGCATTCCCGGGGGAAGAAACCCAATTCGGTGTTTATACCATGACCCAATGGTTCCGAGATTCTGAGTGTTTACGTTTCCGATGAAGGTAGCTTCGTTAGCTTTTATTCCAGGTGGTCGTGACTTTATCTTTGTGAAACTATTTATTCAGCTCTTAAGGCTGGCGGACAACGCCAATTACCCGCACACTCCCCCATATCACAAAATCCCTCAGGATCGTCGAATAGATAGAACTTACGGGAAGCTACCTGTTCTCGCGAGGGTTTCCGTATGAGGGACGCGTTAAGTAACGAATACTCCAGATATCCGCAACTATTGTTCTTCCTCTATGGATCCGGGTTTGGGTGGGAGTGCAAGTCCATCCAGGGGGCTTGGGATCTCGAACAATTTGGTGCGGCTGACGTGGGTATAGATTTGGGTCGTACGGGTGCTGCGATGGCCGAGGAGTTTCTGGATATAGCGGATATCGACGCCGGATTCCAGTAAGTGCGTGGCGAAAGCGTGTCGCAATGAGTGAAAGGAGACTTTTTTACGAATGCCGGCGATGCGGGCGGCGTTTTCGAAAATTTTCTCGGCTGAGCGTGCACTCAGGTGGCGGCCGGGATCCTGTCCGGGGAAGATCCATCCGGCGGAGGAGGGGCGTTGTTTGCTCTGGCTGGCATAGGCATCGAGGTAGTCGATCGCCAGACGGGAAAGCAGGGAATAGCGATCCTTTTGTCCTTTGGCCTGGCGAATGAAGATCATCGTGCGCTGGCGATCGAGGTCGCTCCAGCGCAGGGCCACGGCTTCGCTGACGCGCAGGCCGGCGGAGTAAGCGACAGCGAGCAGAGCGCGGTGTTTGGCGTTCGCGGGGGCGTCGATCAGAGCGCGGACTTCCGCGAGGGAGAGCACCAGCGGGAGTGCTCGCGAGCGCCGGGGTCGCACGATGTCTTTGAAAACGTGCTTGTTTAGAAGCTCTTCGTAGAAGATTTTCAGGCCGCTGATGGCCAGGTTGAGAGTGGCCGCGGAGACATCGCGTTCGCTCAGATCGTCGAGAAAGGCACGAACATCGGCGGCGATCACATCGCCGGGTGCTTTGCGAATGAACTTCAGAAAGCGGCGATTGAAAGCCAGGTAAGTGCCAATCGTGCGCCTGGAATACCGGCGTCGTCTGAGTTCGAGGCGCAGTGGTTCGAGAAAGCGTTTCAGCGTGGGCGACGGCGTCCCGAATTCGTCGTTCAGCTTTAATTCGTTCGCGTAAGTCCAGGGAATTTCCCAGACCTTCTCCGATTGGTTCCAGCTGCGCCTGGGAAATGAGCGAATTACGCTCAAAATGTCGGCGAAATCGGCATCATGCGATGAAACGCGAATACGAATGATTCGTTTCGCTTCGTCCCAATGGACGCTCAGGCTTTTTTTCTTCATGGTTTCTCTCCGGGTTCGGGAGCGAAGGGGCGAAAAAATGCCGGGCGT
>CAZQZX010000355.1:0-4241 GCA_964597885.1 uncultured Planctomycetota bacterium | reverse complement strand
TCGATCACGATCAAGCAGGGGACGTACCTCCACAACGGTACGAGCCTCAACACGATCACGATGGAGAAGGAGTGGACGTCGGACGTGGTCAGCGGTACGAGCCGCTTCCACAAGTTCGGCGGCATCGCGCTCAACACGATGTCATCGAGTTTTGACGCGGACACGCTCGTTACGGGCTCGTTCGGGCTCCTCGGCAAGTCGCAGACGATCGCGACCAGCACGGGCGCGAGTGGAAACAACGCGGTCCCGTCGACGGACTCCTATAACTCGATCGACCACCTCCAGACGGTGAGGCTCGGCTCGAACGAGATCAGTGTGATCGGCATCGATTGGGAGCTCAACAACAACCTCCGAACGAGGCTCCAGGCGGGAACGCTTGGCGCGCTCTCGATCGGAAAGGGCTCGGTGACGCTTACGGGGACGATCCGGGCCTACTTCGAGGCGGGTACGGACATCAATGACTTCATCAACCACACGTCCACGAGCCTCTCGTATCCGCTCGAGGACGCAGCGGGGAATACGCTGATCTTCGACTTCCCCGAGGTGAAGCTGACGGCCGCGCCGACGCTGAACGAGGGGATCAATACGGACGTCATCAAGACCTTCCAGTTCACCGCGTCGAGGGATTCGAGCGAGACGAACCACCACGGCGGTACGGGTGGCTCGGACGGCGATGTCGCGGTCGACGGTGTGACGTTCCGTATCGCGCGCTTCGCGGCGTAATCCACAAATCAACCGGGCCACCGGATGGCCCGGGAAGGATCTAGGGGTATCAAGGTCGACGAGTGGCGGGGCTCCGGCAGTGGGTAACACTGCCCGCCACTTGTCGACCGCTCTTTGTACCGGAGACGAAGAACGATGGACATTCGTAGCGCAGCAATCAACGTCGATCTGGAGAAGCTCGGCAAGGTCGTCGACATCGCCCTCCCGGGGTACGGCATTCAGTTCAAGGCCAGGATCCGTCCCGCGGAGAATCCCGAGTACCTGATGAAGGTCGGGGAGCTCGCGCGGCAGGACCCGCAGCGGTGGGAGGACGATGCCGAGTGGCGGGCCGAGGTTTCGAACCGCGCGGAAGGCGGGACGGTGCTCATGGAGATCCCGGAGGGGCTCGAGGTAGATGGTGAGCCGATCGGGGAGAACGTGGAGTGGCTGGAGCGGATCATGTCCGACCCCGGCTACAAGCACATCGCCTTTCGGATTCGGCTGGAGGCTAACGCTTGCGGCGAGATGCTGCGGAAGGGTGACGAGGCCGAAGCGGGAAACTCCTGAGGTACGCCGATTGGTACCTCGGCGCGACGGACGGAGGTACCAAGCCCGGCGTCTTCAAGATGTACGCGAAGTGGAAGAAGGCGGGGAAGCCTTCCCCGCTCGACGATATGCCGGACCTGCGGGCGGACCTTGAGTTCACGTGGACGGCGTGGACAGGTTTTCGGAACCGGGTGCCGGGTCCAGTAACAGAAGAGCGGTTCGAGTCGTGGTGTCGGCTCGAGGGGATTCGCGAGGGGTGGCAGCGGCGACGCCTTTGGCGGGGCATCGGCACGCTAGACGGGGCTTGCGAGAGATGGAGGCGGCAGCGTAGCGCATGACGGAGATTGCCTCCCTAAGGATCCGTGTCGACGCTCGCGATGGCGTTCGCGACCTGCGGCAGTTGTCGGCGGCGGCGGACGGTGCGGCGAAGGACATTCGTCGCTTCGACCAGGACACCGGCAAGGCCGAGAAGCAGGCCGGGCGGCTCGGTACGCGGGTCAAGCAGCTTGCTGCGGGCTTCGTTGGCCTGAACGTCGCCCGCAACGTCCTGAGAACCGCGGACAGCTTCGCGACGCTCCAGAACCGAATCCGTCTGGTGACGCGGAGCGAGGACGAGCTTGTTTCGGTCACGGAGCGGCTCTTCCGTATCTCGCGGAACACGCGCACAGAGTTCGCGGCGAACGCAGATCTCTACGCGAGGGTCGCGCGCAACGCGGACGAGCTCGGGCGGTCCCAAGGTGAGCTCCTCCAGTTTACGGAAGCCTTGGGCGCGGCGATCCGGGTTCAGGGGCCGTCGGCGTCGGAGAGCGCCGCGGGTATCCGCCAGCTGGGGCAGGCGATTTCCGCGAACCGCTTGCAGGGCGATGAGTTCCGGTCAATCTCCGAAAACCTCCCGATCGTCGAGCAGATTATCCGGCAGTCGCTCGGCGTCTCCCAGAGCGAGCTTCGCAAGCTAAGCCGCGAAGGCCAGCTAACCGCGAACACGATCATCGACGCCTTCCTCGAAGCCAGGGACGTCCTTCTTCAGGATGTCGACGGCGCGACGAAGACCGTGTCGACATCGCTCCAGAACGCGGGCAACGCATTCACGGAGCTCCTCGGCAACGCGGACCGAACCCTCGGCGGCACGCAGGCGGTTGCCGGCGGCATTGACCTCGTCGCGAACAACCTCGAGACCGTGGTTGCGCTCACTGCTGCGACGGGTGCGGGCTTCGCGGTTGCGTTCGGACAGCGGCGGATCGCGGCGATCCGGGAGTCTGCTGCGTCTACGCGGGACGTACAGGTCGAGACCCTGGCCAAGGCCCGGGCGGACGAGGCTGCGGCGAAGTCGTCGATCCGCGTGGCCATCGCGGAGCAGAACCGTTCCCGTACCCAGGCCCTGAACCTTCGGCTCCTCGCGCAGACGGCGGACAGCGAGGCGGAGCGGCTCGTCCTTGTGCGGGCGGCGGAGGCTGCGGAGACGCGGCTGGCGGCTCGTACGCAGGCGCTCGCGGCGTCTCGCTCGGGGCTTGCGGCGGCGACGAACGCATCCGCCGCGGCAGAGGCGAACCTTAGCCGGAGTGCCGGACTGAACGCCGTCAGAGCGGCGGCGTCGGGGGCGCTTTCGGCTCTCGGCGGAATCCCCGGTGTCCTCACGACCGTAGGCACGGCCGCGGTACTCCTTGGCCCGCAGCTTCGGAAGCTCGCGGACTCGCTCCGCGGCGTCACGAAGGAGCAGAGGGAACTCCGCCTCGAGAGCGAGGATCTCTTTGACGCGGCGCGCCGAATCGGTGATGTGCGCGGAGCCCTGGAGAACGCGACGGGCGACGAGCAGAAGATCCGGCTCTTGAACGGAGCGATCTCGGACCTCCGGGAACAGCTGGACGGCATCGCCACCCTTCGAGGGCGGGGACTGGACGCCTTCCGCGCGGCGGACCTCGCACAAATCGATAGCCGGGCCGTGGAGCGGTTCACGGACACGGCGGTTCGTGACATCGTGAGCAGCCTGAACGACGGTGCATCGGCGAGACAGGTTGCTGATGCCCTCTCGGGCCTCTTCGATATCCAGGGGCAGGAGTTCAATACCCAGATCATCGGTCGGGATGCCGTTGAGCTCGGTGCGTCTGGGTTCTTCGAGCGGTTCCCGGAGCTCCTGGCGCAGGCGGGCGGGAACCTCCAGGCCCTCGACTTCTCGGAACTCTTGGAGTTCCTGACGCTTCGGGAGGTCCCCATCGAGAAGGCGGTCGAGATCATCGACCGCACGCTCGAACGGACTGAGGAGCGCGCGAAGGGGCTCAAGGATGCCTTCCAGGCGGACCCGACCTCTGCGAATTCCGGGATCCTCCGTTTCCTCGTCGACTTGAACCAGGAAGTCCGAGAGGTGGGGCGCTCCGCGGAAGAGCTCGCCGTGGTCGAGGCGCGGAGCACGGCGCTCGCTAAGGCGATCGGGGATCAGGTCCGCAGTACGACGCGCCTGGCAGACATCCAAAACGAGGCCGAGGACTCGGTTCGGGCGCGCTTCCGTAAGCAGGCGATCACGGACGTTGAAGCCCTCGTCGGGTCCCTCGACCGCGAGCTTCGCGCGGAGAAGGCCCTCGGGGACGAGCGGAACCGGCTCCTTGCGATCGAGGAAGTCGCGGCGATTGCCCGGCAGCAGGGGCTCCAGGATATTGACGCCTTCGTCGTGGCGAATGGCGAGGCGGTCAAGTCGATCGAGCGGCAGCTGAACGCCTTCGACGACCTCCAGCGATCCGCTCGCGTCACCGAGATCTTCACGGACCTCAACCGCGAACTCTTCGAGATCGGGCGCTCGGATGTCGATGCTTCGCTCCTCGCGATCGAGGTTGCCCTCCGTGAAGCGGGGGTCTCGGGCGAGGAGCTCGAAAAGCGCCTCGAAGGCGCCCGACGGAAGCTCGAAGAGATCGGCTCGAACCGACGCCTTGAGACGCTCGGCGGCGGCATTGCCGGCAGCCTCGTGGGTGGCCTGAGGGACGCCACGCGGGAGTTCGACAACC
>CAZQZX010000354.1:1646-4269 GCA_964597885.1 uncultured Planctomycetota bacterium | reverse complement strand
GGTAAAAGCTTCCAGCTGGGTACAGCCTCGGTTATCGGTGACCTGCACGGAATGGGTGCCCGGACCCAAACCCGTCACGTCTTCAGTAGTTGGCCCATGGGCCCAGATGTAGCTGTAAGGGGCTTCACCACCCGACACTGTCAGGTCAATGGAACCATCTGCGGCTCCAAAACAGCTGATGTCATCGGTGCTGCCTGTCACTGATAATGGTGTTGGGTCCGTAATAGTATAGCTGCCTCCTACCGTACAGCCCAGGGCATCGGTCACCGTGACGGTATAGGTGGCAGCAGGCAAGGAACTGAGGTCCTGGGAGGTACTCCCATTGGACCAGTTGTAAGTGTAAGGGGCAGTTCCTCCGGTAACGGTCAGGTTAATGTTGCCATCAGCGGCTCCATTACAGCTGATCTGCTGTGTTACATCAGAGACAGCCAGGGCAGCTGAGGGCTCGGTAATGGTTACGGTCTCTCCTACCGTACAACCATTATCATCCGTAACAGTCACCGTATAAGTGCCAGCCGCTATGTTCGTCAGATCTTCTGTGATGACGCCATTGCTCCAGCTGTAGCTGTAAGGGGCAGTTCCTCCGGTAACTGAGAGGTTAATGATACCAGTGCTTTC
This sequence comes from uncultured Planctomycetota bacterium, assembly GCA_964597885.1. Taxonomy (GTDB): domain Bacteria; phylum Planctomycetota; class JACOTG01; order JACOTG01; family JAUIME01; genus CAZQZX01. The sequence continues at coordinate 3,651 of CAZQZX010000354.1, read as the reverse complement.
TCCAAAGCAGTTCACGTTCTGCTGTACAAAAGAAGAGGATAGCACTGTGGGTTCTGAAATGGTCACCGCCTGTACATTCATGCAGCCATTGTCATCGGTGACGGTAACAGTATAGCTGCCCGGAGCGAGGCCTGAGCGGTTTTGGGTAGTAGGCCCATCGGCCCAGGCGTAAGTATAAGGGGCAGTGCCTCCGGAAACCGTCAGGCTAATGCTGCCATCATCGGCCCCATTACAGCTGATGTCCGAGCCGGTTGGGGTCACCAGGAAGGGAGAAGGCTGGGTGATGGTGAAGCCAATGCTTTTTACACAGCCATTAGCATCAGTAACCTGTACAGAGTAGGCTCCGGCTGCCAGGCCTGTAATGTCTTCTGTGGTTGGTCCGGTATTCCAGCTATAGGTATATGGCGCTACACCTCCCGTCACGGTCAGGTCAATTGAGCCATTGGTTGAGCCATTGCAGGTAACATGCGTTTCCACTCCACTCAGGGTGAGTACCGTGGCCGGTTCGTCTATGGTTACATTGAGCACCGTGGTACAATTGGAGGCATCGCGCACCGTAACGCTGTAGCTGCCGGCAGCCAGACCTGAAACATCTTCAGTTACTGCACCGGTGGACCATAGGTAGCTGTAAGGCAAGGTGCCACCAGAAGGTGTAATGTCGATAGAGCCCGTGGAGTTACCCCGGCATACCACATCGACCTTGGTGAAGGCAGCTCCAATGGCAGCCGGCTCAATTACCGTATAATTCTCTACCAGAGTACAGCCATTGTCATCGGTGATGGTAACGGAATAATTGCCTGCCGCAAGCCCGCCAACGTTGGCTGTAGTAGGACCGTGGCCCCAGGCATAGGTATAAGGCCCGGTTCCCCCGGAAGCCGCAAGAAAAATGCTACCATCCGTGAGACCGTTGCAGCTAATAGCATTCACCACTGAGTTAGATTGGATCACAGTGGGTTCACCCAAAACAATGTTTTCCACCCTGGTACAACCCAAGGCATCTTCCACGGTAACGGTATAGGTGCCGGCTGCCAGCCCGTTGATCGTAGGGCCCACATCTCCGGTATTCCAGTTATAGGTATAAGGGGCAGTGCCATTGCTGGCCGAGGCGGTGATGCTGCCATCGGTGCCGCCATTACAAGAAGGAATGTTAATGGAAGCAGCTACCGCTATCTGTGGTGGATCGTTCAAGGTCTGGTTCTCTACGACAACACAACCATTGGCATCGGTAACGGTGACTGTATAAAGACCAGCCGTAAGCCCGGATTCCGTAGCACCTGTTCCCCCGCTTGACCAGCTGTAGGTATAAGGGGCAGTACCCCCGGTTACATTGGCCTGCAGCTCTCCGTCAGCACCATTGAAACAGGTAGGCAGGGTGGCGCTGATACTGGTCACCGTAAGTGCTTGTGCCGGCTCAGTGACCGTGAAGTTTTCCAAGGTGCTACAGCCATTGGCATCGGTAACCGTGAGTGAATAACTGCCTGCCGCCAGACCCGATACATCGGCTGCTCCCGATCCGGTAGACCATACATAGGTATAAGGAGCCGTACCGCCACTTACATTGCTGCTGATGTCTCCGGTGCTGTTGCCACGGCAATCCACATCATTGATCACTTCATTAATAGTGAGCACCGCGGGTTCTGTGATGGTCACCGTTTCCATATAGGTACAGCCAGCGCCATCGGTAATGGTCACGGTAAAATCACCTGCGGCCAGGCCACTGATGTCCTGAGAAGTAGCTCCATTACTCCAGCTATAAGTAAAGGCACCATTGCCCCCTGAGGGTGTAATGTCGATTTCACCATCGGTGGCCCCGTTACAGGTGACATGGGTGAGCGAAGAGGTCATGGCAATAGGATCAGGACCGGTAATGGTATAAGAAGGGTTTACCATACAGCCATTGGCATCGGTAATGATGAGGTCGTAGGTGCCCACTGTCAGGCCGGTAATGGTGGATGTCGTGCCGATCAGTGCTCCCATATCATTGAACCACTGATAAGTATAGCCT
>CAZQZX010000354.1:0-1546 GCA_964597885.1 uncultured Planctomycetota bacterium | reverse complement strand
GGATGTCGTGCCGATCAGTGCTCCCATATCATTGAACCACTGATAAGTATAGCCTACCCAGCATACTGTGCCGACTACTTCCAGGCTACCATCGGTAGAATTGCTACAGGTAGCATTGGTTTGGTCCACCAGGTTGGCACCCAGGAATTGAGCCGGTTCAGTAATTACAAAGTTGATGGTGCCGGTACAGCCATCATCATCGGTCACAATGAGCTCATAGCTGTCAACCCCAAGGCCGGTGATGGTAATGATATTGTTGGGGAAGGGAACAGTGCCACTGCCTACCTGAGCACTGGCACTGTTATTCAATACCCAGTCATAATCCGGGTTACCATTGTTCATGGTCACAATCACCTGGGCATCGGAATCTCCCCGGCAGGTCACGTCATTCACCACCACAGTACCGGTAAGGTCCGGAGGATTCGTCACCGTATAAGTGGCAGTAATAGAATCACCATTAAAATCTGTAACGGTAACCGTGTAATTGTCGGGCGCAAGGCCGGAAGCAATAAAAGAAGTGAAGGGAAGAATGGTGCCTCCGCTGTCCTCCCATTGGTAGGTATAGGGAGCAACCCCCGAGGTCACGCTGATGGTGATGGAGCCAATGCAACTGTTGATTTCAACAGATGCGATCACGGGATTAGCCTCCTCCTCTGAAACTTCAGAAGAAAAAACCTGATTCCGCGCAGATATTACCGAAATCAAGACCAGTAATATCCGTAAAAAATGCCTTTTGGTTGAGGTGGATAGCATTTTAACGGTGTTTGAATTACCAGAATTTCAATCACCCAGACTCTAAAAAACATCTAATTTGTGAGAATATCAAATCTCCTTAACCTAAAGCATACTGTGAAAAGTACAATTTCTCAGGCGAAATTGTAAGCGGGATTTTATTATAGAATGCTATTAAATTCACATGATCCTCAGCATAGAGATTGTATACGGCAGTTTTCTGCCGATGAGTCATCTTGAAGAATTACAGGTGATTCTTAGACCCATTCAGGATTATTATCTGAAAAAAAGCCGAAAATTTTTTTCGCGTTAATAAATGTTAAATCTGATTCTGTCAACTGTGCTTATCCTGCTAAAAGCCAGATATTTGATGCCGCTCGTGTAAGGCTGGCAAAACCTTATGCGTTCACATCAGTATTATTCATAGATTTTCATCAAAATCTTTATTTTAGCGCGCTCATAAATCAGAGGATCATGGAGGAAGCCGTTTCGGAAGACCTTAAAAGAGTACATCAGGAAAAGATAAGCAGGGTAGCCCAGGAGGTGGGCAAGATCGTGGTAGGCCAGGAATACATGGTCAACCGCTTGATGATTGGCCTGTTTACCAATGGACACATTTTGCTGGAAGGGGTTCCGGGAATTGCCAAAACCCTTACGGTGAACACCCTGGCCGATGTGCTGCACCTGGATTTTCAACGCATCCAGTTTACCCCAGACCTGCTGCCGGCCGATTTGATCGGTACCATGATCTACAATCAAAAGAAAGCAGAGTTTGAGGTCAAGAAAGGACCTATTTTCGCCAATGTGATCCTGG
>CAZQZX010000353.1:0-4280 GCA_964597885.1 uncultured Planctomycetota bacterium | reverse complement strand
AAGCCGTTCAACTACCTCCCCTCGAACGAGGCGGAGTATCGCGAGCGAGTCCGCGAGCTCGCGCAGCAGATCGTGGCGGATCTCCATGCGCCCGAGGTCGTGATGTTGCAGGAGATCGAGGACCAGGATCTGCTCGCGATGCAGAAGGGCAAGCTCGTCGGCGCGCCGAGCGCCGGTGATGGCGGGCCGGATACGGCGCAGGACCTGGCGCTTGCCATCGAAGCCGCTGGCGGGCCGCCGTACCGCGCCGCGTACGATCGCGACGGAGCCGACATCCGGGGGATCGTCCAGGGGTTCCTCTACCGAGCGGATCGCGTGCGGCTCGCGGAGCCTCGGCGCGACGATCCGGTGCTCGGCGCGACGCCGGCCCTCGGGCTGAAGCTCGCCCCGCATCCGATGAATCGCGACGTGTCGAACCCGAAGGCCGTGAACCTGGCTCGATCGGCGGTCGTGGACGAGGATCGCGAGGGGCGGGGCAGCTACGTTTTCTCGCGAGCGGCGCAGGTGGGGCTCTTCGAGGTCTTCCGCGAGGAGATCGGGAAGGGGACGCCGGTGCGGCTCTATCTCGTGAACAACCACCTGAGCAGCCGTCCGGCGGATCGCGTCGAGCAGCGCCGGTTGCAGGCGAAGGTCGCGGGTGCGATCGCGCGCTCGATCCTGGACGCGGATTCCGGTGCCCTCGTGGCGGTCGGCGGGGACATGAATGTGTATCCGCGTCCCGATGATCCGTTCGTCCCCGGTCAGCCGGGTCACCCGAGCGATCAGCTGGCGGGGATCTACGATGCCGGTCTCACGAACCTCTACGACCGGATGCTCGAGCTGGAGCCCGCCGGTGCCTATACGTACGTGTACGAGGGGCAGGCCCAGACACTCGATCAGCTCTTCGTCTCGAAGGGGCTCCTCGAGCGCGTGACGGAGGCGCGCGCCGCGCACATCAACTGCGACTGGCCGGCCGATCACGTCGACGACGGGCCCCGAGGGGCGAGCGACCACGATCCCGTCGTGGTGCGAATCCGAGGCTGGTGAGGTAGGATCATCCGACATGGCCTCGAGAAGCACGAAAACGAGCACGTCGACCGCGCCGAGGGAAAGCTCGCAGCGTAGCCTGCCCGGCTTTCTGAGCGGCATCGATCTCGCTCCGCACAAGACCCTACGGATCGCCGTCTCCGGTGACGTGAACCTGAACCGTCTCGAGACGCGATGCATCGATACCATCGACTTCCAGCGGCTGCGCGGCATCAAGCAGCTCGGCACCGTGTACCTCGTCTACCCGACGGCGGTGCACACGCGCTTCGATCACTCCCTCGGCGTCCTCGCGATGGCCGATCGGATGATCCGCGTCATTCGCGACAATCGCAAGGCGCAGCGCGATGAGCGCGAGATTTCGGCGGAGCAGGAACAGCTGATCCGGCTGTACGCGCTGCTTCACGACATCACCCACGTGCCGTTCGGCCACACGATCGAGGACGAGTTCCGCATCTTCCCGCGGCACGACGAGAACCACGAGCGCATCGAACGCTTTCTCGGCGAGGGCAGCGAGGTCGGCGGCATCCTTCTCGAGGGGCTCGGCCACGATCTCTACCAGCGGCTGATGACGCTGTTCCGTGCCGGTGCCGGCGTCCCGGAAGCCCTCGACGCGATCGACGACGACTACTTCATCCTCGACATCATCACCAACACCGTCTGCGCCGACCTTCTCGACTACCTGAGGCGCGACGCGTACTTCTGCAGCATCAGCCTCGATTCGGACTACCGCTTCCTGCGTCACCTCGCGATTCGTACGCACGAGGGGCGACGTCGCATGGTGATCAAGCTGTGGAAGGAAGGGAAGTCGACGCCGCGCCGCGACGTGCTCAACGAGCTCATTCGCCTGCTCGACAATCGCTACCTGATGAGCGAGCGCGCGTACTTCCATCACACGAAGATCGTCACCGGCGCGATGCTGGCCGGTGCCGTGTCGCGCGCTTCGATCGCCGGTGAGCTCACCGCGGATGATCTGTGCGAGATGGGAGACGACGTGCTCCTGTGGCGGCTCGGGCAGTCGAAGCTCCCGGAAGTTCGAAAGCTCGTCGAGAATCTCGGCTCGCGCCGCCTTTGGAAGCAGGTCTACATGCGCGATCGCGGCGAGATCCGCGCCGAGCAGCAGTCGACGCGCGATCGCGACGTGCTCGACGAGATCATGCGCACCTACCACACGGACATGGGCGGACGCACCGCGCTCGAGGACCGGATCGGCGGACTTCTCGAGATGGATCCGGGCGATCTCATCCTGCACTGCGCCCACCACCGCATGGCGATGAAATCCGCCGAGATCCTCGTCTTCTGGAACGGGGCGCTGCGGCCGCTCAAGGACTGCGCCGACGACGCCCTGGTCGGCTCGAAGCTCGAGTCGATCCTCGAATCCCACCAGAACTTATGGGCGATCCGGGCGTTCGTGAACCCGGACTTCCAGGGGAAGAGGGACGCGCTCGCGGGTGCCTGCGACTACCTGTTCTGCTACGAAGCGGCGCGAAAGAGGCGTTTCGCGGGCTTCTTCTACGGGTCGGTCATCGACAAGCTCTCGCGCGAAAAGGGGTTGTCGGTGTCCGAGCACGAGGCCCACGTTCACAAGAGCGTGGAGCGGCTCCTGGCGGTCCCCGAGCAGGATCGGACCCTCGAGCGCGCCAAGGCGATCGTCGCCGGCTAGAAAGTGCGCGGCGGATCGTCGCACGGATTGCTTTTTTCGGCCGTCTTGCGTTAGACTCCACGGCTCGAAGGAACCGAGCGCGAATCCCCTCACGATATTCTCACAATCGACGAACCGCGCTCTCACGGGTCGAAGCTACCTTCACGGGTCCAACTTCGCCCGCATGAGGAAATTACGCAGAACAATACGTTCGCCGCTCCCAAGGAATCGCGCCACACGGACGGGATCCCGCGATGACGGGGAGGCGGAAGCGGTGGAAGACACTCGAAGCAGTACGCATCACTCGAAGCAAACACTGTCGGATCCCCAAAATCGGAACTGATGAAGCAGGAGACCACGGTATGAAGAAGGCGGTTTTCGTAGCGCTCGCCATCGCGATGCTGGCGGCCGCGGCACAGGCGCAGGACTCGGTCTCGAAGGCGCAGGGCCTTCCGGGCGATGGAGTCGGCGCGTACGACACCAGCGAGCAGCGAAACGACTACATCGTGGACCTCGCGCCGTTCACCACGTCGTGGGGCACGAAGTTCGGTATCGCCCCGATCATGAAGTCGTCGAAGGTCGAAGCCGGTTTCTTCAGCGGCCTCGTCAGCGGACAGAGCATCAGCCGCACGCTCTACACGCGCGCGCCGTTCGCCCGCAACAGCTACTCGTTCTGGAACGCCCAGGGCTTCGGCATCAACAACAACACGACGCTGAACGACCCGGGTACGGCCATCAACACGACCGGTTTCGTCGGCAACCAGTTCGCCGTCGCGTTCACCGAGTTCGGTGGCAACGAGAACGCGGTCATCGGTGGTACGGTCAACTTCCTGCCGAACCGTCCGGGTCGCCTGTACGTCTCGCGCGTCAACGCGGGTATCAACGGAAACAACGACACCGAGAACCGTTCGCAGATCGGCTTCGGTGGCGTCGACTCGCGTGGAAGCATCTACTTCCGCGCCGACGGCTTCGGCACCAGCGGTCCGAACCCGATGACCGGCAACAACCTGTTCCGCGTCACGACGACCGCCCGCGGCGGCGCGTCGCTGAACGTCCTCGACGCCTCGGGCGCCACGGACGGCGGAGCGACCGATCACCTGCTCGTCGAATCGGGCACGACGCACAGCACGGCGACCTGCATCCCGGAAGACCTCGCCGGTCGTCCGGTCCTGATCGGCTCGAACTTCAACGCCGAGTTCGTCGCCGAGACGAGCGCCGGTGTCCTCACGAACACCGCTGCCCACCGAGCCGGTTCCACGGACCAGCGCGGTAACGTCTCGTTCAGCGACGTCGGATTCGGTGGAGGCGCTGGCCTCTTCCGTCGCGTCGGCACCGCCGCGATGTTCGGCAAGGACGGCGCGGACCTCACGCGCCGTATCCTGCTGTGGGGCGTCGACCAGAACGGAAACGTCAACGGCACGCTGCAGCTCGACCCGCCGGCGACGATCACGGACAACAACGACAGCTTCATCTTCCCGGGCTTCGGCGCGATCGGTGAGTTCGTGCACCACGTCAGCCAGGTTCCGTTCCGTGGCGGAAACGGTCAGGTCGCGGTCGGTCTGGATCAGGCCGGTCGTATCCTCGTCGCCACGCCGGTCGCCAGCGACTCGCTCGC
>CAZQZX010000352.1:0-4309 GCA_964597885.1 uncultured Planctomycetota bacterium | reverse complement strand
ATGGTCAGCCAGGAGAAGAGCGGAAAGCCCGTCCACGCCTGGGAGGATGCGGCGATCGGCACGACGGGGATCCCGTCGCGCTTCAAGAAGGTCGAGGAGATCATGACGACCGATCTCTTCACGGTCACCGAGAACGAGCTGATCGACCTCGTGGCCAACGTGATGGACTGGCAGCACATCCGGCACGTTCCGGTCGAGGATTCGCAGCATCGCCTCGTCGGGCTCGTGTCGCACCGATCCCTGCTTCGCGTGCTGGGACGAGGTATGCTCGAAGGTAGGAACAAGACGCTCCCGGTGAGCGAGATCATGCAGCGAGACATCCTCACCGTGGATCCCGAAGACTCAACGCGCAAGGCCATCGACCTGATGCGCTCCCACCGGATCGCCTGCCTGCCCGTCGTCAAGGACGACCGGCTCGTCGGCATCGTGACGGAGCGCGACTTCCTCGAGCTCGCAGCATCGATCCTCGAGGACCGCCTTGGCGAGGAATAATCTGACACGATGGTGATGACCCGTACCCCCGAGAAGGCAGCTCCTAGATACGAACGAGTCATCGGAAGATACGAAGGTGCGGCGGACGGGCCCCGGGTCGTCTGCGTGGGAGGCCTCCATGGAAACGAGCCTGCCGGCATCCTCGCGATCGAACGAGTGCTCGAGGTCCTTCGCGAAGAGAAGCCGCCGTTCCGAGGATCGTTCCTCGCGCTGAGCGGCAACTTGCAGGCCTTGCAAACCGGCGAGCGCTTCCTCGAAGAGGACCTGAATCGCGCCTGGAAATACGGGCGCCTCGAGCGCCTCGTCGAGATGCCGAGGCAAGAGCGCAACGCCGAGGAGAACGAGCTCGTCGAGCTCGCGGAATGCCTCGACGAGGCCTTCGAAGGAGTCTCGCGCGGCATCTTCCTCGACCTGCACACGACTTCGTCCCCGAGTGCCCCGTTCGGGGTCCTCGCCGACACGCTTCCGAATCGCGAGTTCGCGTTCCAGTTCCCGGTGCCGATCATCCTCGGATTCGAGGAGCAGATCGAAGGCTCGCTCGAGAGCTTCCTCGGACGAAAGGGTCACATCACGTTCGGGTTCGAGGGCGGACAGCATGACGACCCGGCTTCGGTCGACATGCACGAGGCGGCGCTGTGGACCGCGCTGCTCGCTGCCGGTTGCCTGAATCGCGGCGACGTCGCTCAGGCTGATCGTGCCCAGCAGGACCTCGAACGCGCGTCCAAGGGACTGCCCCGCGTCCTCGAGATTCGCTATCGCAAGGAGATCTCGAAGGGCGACGGCTTCCGGATGGAGCCCGGCTTCAAGAACTTCGACCGCGTCGAGCGAGGAGCCCTGCTCGCGCGCGACTCGAGCGGTGAGCTCCGGGCGAGCGAACGCAGCCGCCTCTTCATGCCGCTCTACCAGAATCAAGGCGACGACGGCTACTTCCTGGCTCGTCGCGTCGCGCGATTCTGGCTGCGTCTGTCAGCGGTCCTGAGGCGATGCCAGCTCTATCGGCTCGCGACCTGGCTTCCCGGCGTGCGACGTCACCCCTCTCGGCCCGAGACCCTTCTCGTGAACCCGAAGATCGCGCGCTGGCTCGTCGGAGAGGTCTTCCATCTCCTCGGCTTCCGACGCGAACGATCGTCCGGACCCGAGACGATGGTGAGCCGCCGCCCGCACGACAACTGATTCCCGCCGCGCGAGGCCGCGCCCGACACGAGAATCGAGGAGGAAGGAACCCGATGGTCGAGATCCGCATGACGTACGCCGGCAGCCTGCGCGTGGAAGCGACGCATGGGCCGTCCGGAACGACGCTGCACACCGATGCCCCCGTCGACAACTACGGCAAGGGCGAAAGCTTCTCCCCCACCGACCTCGTCGCGACGGCGCTCGGAGCCTGCATGGCGACCATCATGGGGATCGCTGCAGAGCGCCATGACGTGTCGCTCGAGGGAATGACCATCGACGTCCAGAAGCACATGGCGACCGAACCGGTTCGCCGGATCGGGAAGCTGGTCGTGCGCATCGGCGTCCCGCACGATCCGGGCCCCGAGATGCGCAAGCGGCTCGAGGCCGCGGCCCACGCGTGCCCCGTCCACCGGTCGATTCACCCCGACGTCGAGATCCCCGTCGAGTTCGTCTGGGGCGACGCGTCGAGCTGACAAGATATCGAGCCCCACAGGAGGAGACATCGGATGGACCTGACCGGAAAGAACATCGTCGTGACGGGAGCGGGCACGGGAATCGGGCGCGCGATCGCCGTTCGGCTGTCCTCGGACGGGGCCAAGGTCGCGCTCGTCGGCCGTCGTGAAGCGCCTCTCGAAGAAACGCGCGAAGCTTGTCCGGGCGAGACCCTCGTCGCGACGGCGGACGTCTCGGATCGCGGCGCCGTCGACGCCGCCTTCGACCGCATCGTCGACGCGTTCGGCCCCCTCCATGCCGTCGTCGCCAACGCCGGAATCGGCGGACCCAACGAGCCCGGCGATTCGGATCGCTGGTCGGAAGTCGTTCGCACGAATCTCGACGGCGCGTACCATACGATCCGAGCTCTCGAGGCCCGGCTTGCGGAGGGTGACGACGCGCGCCACGCCATCGTGATCTCGTCCTGCCTCGCTCGCTTCGGCGTGCCCGGCTACACCGCATACTGCGCGTCCAAGGCCGGCGTGCTCGGGATGGTGCGAGCCTTCGCCCACGAGCTCGCGGATCGCAACGTCCTCGTCAACGCGATCTGCCCGGGATGGGTCGAGACCGAGATGGCCCGCGAGGGGATGCGCAAGATCGCCGAGGCGATCGACACGACGTACGAAGAGGCGCGTCGTGGAGCGCTCGACCTCGTGCCGCTGAAGAAGATCAGCGAACCGGATGAGATCGCGGGGCTGGTCGCGTTCCTGCTGTCGCCGGACGCGCGCTCGATCACCGGCGCGACGCTCGACCAGAACGCGGGCTCCTGGATGTAGCGCGCGAAGTCCGCGCTCCCTGCCCGACGTTTCGCCCGACTCTTCCTTCTACCAGCGCAGCTGCCACTGCAGGCGGACGAAGTGGTCCGTGAGATCGTCACCCGACTGGGCATCGAAGTCGAGCCGGCGCCAGTCGAGCTGCAGCTTGTGGTTGTGCTTGTTGAAGTAGTAGTTGAGGCCGAGCCCGATCTCCTCGGTGTCGTCGTCGGCGCCGAGGTTGTCGTTGTCGCTGTTGCGCCAGGAATATCGCGCCGCGACCTCGAGCTGGTTCGGGAGCAGGAAGTAGCCGCTCTGGACGAAATAGCCGTGGTCGTCCACGGTGCGCAAGTCGGCACTGCCGCCGCCGTCGTCGTCCGAACGCATCGTGTAGTACTCGCCGGTCAGCGAGAGTCCCATCAGGCGCATCGCCGCGTCGAACGCGAATCGGTGCTGGTCGCCGTCGGTCGCCGTCCCGAAGATCTCCTCCGAATCGTCGTCGCCGAGGCCGAGGTACGCGTAGTTCGCACCGAACGACAGCGCGAGCTCGTCCGAGTAGTTCACATCGCCCTCGTAAAGACCGTACGGCCCGAACGGATTGGCCTGGATGCGCGCCGCCCAGAGGTGATCGTTGTCGTTGTTCTCGAGGTCTTCACCCTCGCCGTTGTACACGCCCGCCCAGTACTGGAACTTGCCTTCCGCCGCATCCCCGAAGAACATCACGCCGACATCTCGAAACGGCGTGAAGAAGACAGACGACTCGGCTCGGTCCATGAGCTGGAGATCGGCCGCCGGCGTCATCTGCTGCCGGCCGTACGGGACGATGTACTGACCGGCACGGATACCGTAGTGGTGATTCGGGTTGAACCACTGGACCCACGCGTCCTGGAGCGCGGTCTTGCCGTCGTCCGAGTCGTCGTCGAAGTCGGCGAAGATTCGGTAGGTGAGGTTCGGATCGTAGACGTGGCCGAGGAAGTCGACGCGAACCTGCGGCGTGCTGAACGAGCTCTCGTCGCTCTTGTCGCGGCCGCTGTCGAAGTCGCTGTAGGTGTAGCGAACCTGGACCCAGCCGCGGAACCGCAGCGAGTACAGACCGTCCGCGGACTCGATGTAGAAGCCCTCGTCGAACCCGGCTCGCGCCTGCTCCTCGTCGTCGACGTATCCTCGCTCGAGGACTTCCTCGACGCGGGACTCGAGGTCCGAGCGGCGGGGGTCGGGCGCGTCGGATTCGAGGGAGATGGCGCTCAGCTCGGCGTGCTCGGCCTGCGTGATGATCTGCCGCTCGAGCAGGATGTCGAGCAGTCGCTGTTCCCGACTACGCGGCTTCTCGGTCTCGGCTTTCGGATAGGCGGCCACCGCGGCGACCGCGGAGCAGGAAAGCGGCACCCCCGCCAGAGCGT
>CAZQZX010000351.1:0-4355 GCA_964597885.1 uncultured Planctomycetota bacterium | reverse complement strand
AGTACGTGATCGACGAGGGAATCCGCGTCGGTCGCCAGCCCAAGGCGTTCGTGTTTGCGGACTGGAACCACGACGGCATCGACGACCTCGGCGTCACGAACTACCGCGCGGACTCGATCTCGATCCTGCTCGGCGACGGCACCGGCGACTTCGAAGAAGTCCGACGCCTCGGCGTGCGGATGGAACCGCGAAGCCTCGCCGCCGGCGACTTCGACCAGAACGGACGTCCGGACCTCGCGGTCACGAACGGCGTCGCCGACGAGCTCTTCATCCTGATGAACGAGTCGTACGCGGCGTTCGATTGCCGCCGCGGCAACGTGAACCTCGCCGCCGACGACGGCAACGGCTCGACGCCGCTGCTCGCCGAATCCGGCGTCCCCGTCCTGCGTGTCAACGGCACGACCGGCAAGGGACGCGATCGCAGCGTCGTCGCGGACGCGTCGAACGGACTTTCGATCGCGATCGACTCGCCGCCCTCGCTCGGTGAGAGCACGGCGGACTACGCCCTCTACCTGTGGCCGGGGGATCCGCGCCACGCGACGCTCGAGGCTCTTCCCGCCGAGATCGGCTCGATCTGCATGCCGACGCCGCTGACGTCCGGCCTGCCGAAATCGATCGCTCGCTGGATCACGTTCTCGAGCTTCGACGGCCTCGGGGAAGGTACGCAGCCCGCGTCGCCCGCCCCGGCGCAGATGAGCTACTGGCTCGGCGACCTGTCGGGCAGCTTCCCGGAGCTCTTCCTGCAGGGCATCATCGTCGACCCGGCCTCGCCCTCGGGACAGGTCGCGGTGACGAACGGCGTGCGCATCCTGCTCGAGTAGTCGCCGAACAGCCGCGCTGCCCTGGAACAGCCGCGCTGCCCTAGAACAGCCGCGCTGCTAGAACAGCCGCATTTGGCGATCGAGCCCGGCGATCACGTCGAACTCGAGATCGAGCTGCTGGATCACGGGCTCGGTCACCGGCTGGATCTGTCGACGCACGTAGTGATCGTAGTCGTACGGGCTCTTTCTCTCGTCGGCCGGCTCCGGACCGTTCTGCGTCACGACGTACGAGACGATCCTTCCCGGCGGCCCCGACATCTTGCGCGCTGCCACCACGTGCGGCGGCGTCGAGCGCACGTAGTCCGCGGGATCCTTCCGGAGGCCCTTGCGATAGACGAGCTGCTCGTCGAGCCGCCCGGCCCGCAAATCGCGCACGATGTCCCGCAGGAACTCGCCGATGGGTCGATCGTGGAACAACCGATCGTAGAGCTCCCGCTGCACGTTCTTGGCGAGGTCGGTCCAATCGCGTCGCACTACCTCGAGCCCGGTGAAGACGACCTCGGTGCCGCCGTCTCGCTCGACGAGCCCCGCGTAGCGCTTGCGCGCGCCGGTCGACGCGTGCCGCATCGTCGGCAACAGCAAGCGCAGATAGAGCGTCTCGAACTCGAGCTCCAGACGACTCTCGACATTCCAGGTCCGCCGCACGTGCTCGGCGAGCTCGGCGTTCAGTCGCGCGGCGAGGCGTTCTCCGATGGCGCGCGCGTCCTCGGCGCTCTCGGAGGACGGCTGCACGAAGAGGCTGTCGGTATCGCCGTAGAGCACGCGATGCCCGAGGGACTCGATGCGCGTTCGGGACCACCGCAGGATCTCTCGTCCGAAGCTCGTGATCGCGTTGGAGAGCGGACCGCTGTGAAAGCGACTCGCCGGTGTGCCGAGCACGCCGTAGAACGAGTTCATCAGGATCTTGATCGCCTGGCTTCGCACGGGATTCCCCTCGCGCTTGGCCGCGTCGCGCCGCGGGAACAGCTCGTCGAGCATCCCGGTGAGGATGCCGGTCCCTCGACGGAACGCCGCGCCGTTGGGAGCGACGATCGCGTCCTCCGGCGCATCCGCCTGGTCGATGTATCCGAGGGGGTCAATCTGGAAGGTACGCACGACGCTCGGGTACAGGCTCTTGAAGTCGAACACCAGGACGCGATCATGCAGCCCGGGCACGGGCTCGAGCACCGCCCCACCGGCGTTCGGCTCGCTCGGGCCATCGCTCCAGTCGACGGTCGGCGCGACGACTCCGCGACGGTGCAGCTCCGAGAGGTAGAGGAAGTCGAATGCCGCCACCGAAGCCGACACGCGCTCGGGCGGAAGCCCCGTCAGGAGGCTCCGCTCGACCGCGAGCTCGACCAGCCGGAGCTTCTCCAGGATCTGCGTGACGAGCCTCGCATCGGTCGCGCTGTACTCGACGAACCGCGCCCGATCCTCGTGGAACATGCGCAGGATCTCGGCCCCGCGATCGCCCCCCGATACGACCTTGCCGGTCCCGAGCACCTCGTTGGCGACGAAGTCGAGGGAGTACTCCTCGAATCGAACGAAGGCACCGCGGACGAGCATCAGGCCGTCCAGCACGGAACGCCCCGGGACCGAGGCGCGCGTCGCTTCTCGCGACGAGCGTGGCGTGAGGATCCGTACCTCGCCGGCTCCCCGCCCGATCTCGAACGGGACGCCGAGTCGACGGGCGACTCCCTTGAGCACGGGAAGGTCGAAGTCGACGATATTCCAGCCCGTGAGGACATCGGGATCGAGCTCGCGCACGCGCTTGGCGAACGCGCGGATCAGCGAACGCTCGTCCGGGAAACCGATCGCGCCCTCCGGGCACTCGAGCCCCTCGTCGCACCGGAGCATCACTTCCGACGCGCCGCATCCGTCGAGCGACACCGCGAGGAGCTCGCTCGCCTTCGGGTCCGTCTCGATGTCGAAGGAGAGCACCGAGAGGGCCGGCGCGAACTCCGCAGGCTCGAGGATCGGATCCTCGAAGACGTGATCGATGCCATGACCGGGCTTCGAATCGCCGCGGATCCGGATCGCACCGCGGATCCCGCGGTCCATGAGGAAGCCCATCGCGAAGCGGATATCCGCCTCGTAGCACGGGATTCCGGCCTCGACGAGTCGCGTGCGCAAGCTCGGCGTGTCCCCCGGCACCGCGACGTCGATCCGGGCCACCGGCTCGCCGGCGAGCGTGGTCATCGGCGACGGGTCGAGCGGCCGCGCCCCGAGGTCCCGCGCCCGGCCGGCGTCGACCAGGCGCACGTAGAACCCCGGCACGTGGCGACGATCCCGCACCAGGAACGAGCCCCCTCCCTCGAGCGTCCCGTACAGGCACACCACGGCCCGGCCGGATTCGATCCGGTAGGTTGGCTGCAAGATGAAACCGACGACTTCCTGACTCATGCGGCTCATCCTACCTTCGGCGAAAAGCGTTCGGCCCGCCGGGGGGACGCCGCGGGCCCCCGCGCCGACGAACGAGATCGGAAGTCTCCGCTCCATCTGGTTTTCCGCGGACGTTCCGGGAATAATCGAGCGGCGCTCGGTGTCTGATCCGAGCCATGGTCCGGCGGAAGGTCCGTGCGCGGTCGGAGCTCGTGCCGCCGCAGCACGCGAGACGGAAAGCAAGAATCGATGATCGAAGCCCTCGTCCAATCGGCAGCGACACGCCACGCGAGCGACGTCCACCTCGAGGCGGGGCTCCCGCCCGCGGTCCGCGTTCGCGGAGACATCAAGATCCAGGGCGATCCGATCCCGGCCAAGGACCTCGCCCGGGCCATCCGTGCGCTGATCGGCGAAGAAGGCTTCGCACGACTCTCGCGGCGCCGCTCGTACGACGGATCGCGCACGATCGCGGGCGTTCGCTGCCGACTCAACGTGATGAGCACGAGTCGAGGCATCGGAATCGCGATCCGCCTGCTGTCGTCGTTCCAGCCGACGATCGAGCGCCTGAACCTGCACCCCGACCTGCGCGGCCTCGTGAGGGGTTCGCACGGACTGGTCCTCGTGAGCGGCCCCACCGGATCCGGAAAGTCCTCGACGCTCGCCGCGCTCGTCCACGAGATCAACACGACGCAGGCGTGGAACGTGCTCACGCTGGAAGATCCGATCGAGTTCGCCTTCCGGCCGCGCAAGTGCTACATCCGCCAGCGAGAGGTGGGCCGCGACACGCCCTCGTTCTCGCGCGGCCTGCTCGACGCGATGCGCGAGGATCCGGACGTCATCCTCGTCGGTGAGATGCGCGACCCCGAGACGATGCGACTCACGCTGAACGCGGCGGAGACCGGGCACCTCGTCCTCGCGACGGTCCATTCCGCGAATGTCGCCGAAGCGCTCCACCGCGTCGTCAGCGCCTTCCCGGCGGATATCCAGACCGGCATCTGCGCGCAGATCGCCGATTGCCTGAAGGCCGTCGTCGCGCAACGCCTCGTATTCCGGACCGGAGATGCGGCCGGTCCAGCCCAGGACGTGGGACAGCAGCTTGCCGTCGGTGTAATGGCGGCGTGCCTCGAGATCCACGTGGACGCCCGGGAACAGCTCCGGATCCTCGGCGATCAT
>CAZQZX010000350.1:0-4387 GCA_964597885.1 uncultured Planctomycetota bacterium | reverse complement strand
GGAAGTGAACATAGGGAATGCCGCGTGCCTCGCACAGATCGTGCATCGCGATCGAGCAGCGCGCCCAGTGATCGGCGAGCTCCGCGAGCATCGCCTCGCGATCTTCGTACGCCGTGAACGGAGGACCCTGCGCCGCCGCGCTGCGATCGCCTCCGCTGGCGGATCCGAACAGCACCTCGCGCGCCGACGCGATCCGATCCTGGAGCCTTCGATCGATCACCTTCCAGGCGAGATTCCACACCGAGCTGTAACGCCACGGTCGGCGCGAGAACTGTTTCGCGCGGACGCGCCGCTGATCCTCCAGGTAGCTCACCGCCCCCATCGCGCGCCGCAACGCCGGGTCCGGCACCTCTTGCACGCGCCAGTACCAGCTGCGCGGATAGAACGGGAACACCTCGAAGCGCTCGTGCTCGACCTGCGGGAGCACGATCTCGTTGAAGCCGTCGAGGTTCACGACGAGATCGAAGTGCGCGCCAAGCGAGAGATAGTAGGCGAGCGCCATCAACTGCTGCGGCTGCTTGTACCCGTTCACGGCCAGCGTGACGATCTCGACCTCGCGTCCGGCGACGCGTGGCGACCGGCGAATCTTGTCGGCGATGCGATCGGTGCCGTCGATCGTGAGCTCGAGCGCCACCGAGCCCCCGAGGACCGCGACGACGAATCGCTCGCCCGGCGCCCGCGCGAGCGGCTCGTCGGTTCCGATGAAGCCGTGACGATTGATCCGGCGTCCGCGCTTCCAGTACGACGTCATCTCCTCGCTCGAACGCGCCGGATCGAACGTGTACCCGAGGTAGGGATGGATGACCACGTCCGGGAGAAGCTGCGGGGTTCGGGGGGCCGCGCCGCTGTCGGCCCCCTCACGAGCCTCGGACCCCTCCGCTCCCGCCCCTTCGAGACCTTTGCGGATGCTGCGACGCTCGATCGACACCTGCCGGGGAGTCGCGAGCCCGCCGCGCAGCACGCTCAGCGTGGCGAACGCCGCGGCCTCCGCCCCGATCCCGATCAGGACGATCAGGACCGCGCGAAACGCCCAGATCCGCCGATGGCTCGATTCGGCCACGCCCGTGATTCCTCCACCTCTGCCCGTGATTCCCGATCCACCGCAAGAGCATCGCCGGAACGCACCGCCGAAGCAAGGGTCTCCCGCACGCGGCATGGCGCGCGTTTCTCCAGATTCGGCAAAGTCTTGCGTGAAATGCCCTTCCATGGCTAGAATACGGGTCCGATCAGGGAACCACACCGACGGCCGGTCCGTCCTTCACCGATGACGGTCCGTCCTGTCCCGCACTGCTCCACCCGAGCCACCAGAACTCGATCCACCCGACGAATCCCCCTCTCGACGTCGCGACACGCGAACGACGAGGCTTCCGGACGCGGACGGGCTGCCACATACCGTGGCCCCGGAGACCTGTCCCGTCGATGCAAGACCATTCGGAGGAAACAGATGACTGTACGTGGAAGATCATTGGCCCTGCTCCTGGTCGCGGCCGCCTTCGTGGCGCTCCCCGCGACGAGCTGGCTCCTGGCCGCTCCTGAACCGCAGGAAGGCGTGCCGGGCGTGGTCCGCACCCAGATCGAAGAGGATCTCGGCGTTTCCGAGCTTCAGGTCGTCTGGCTGGATCTGCCGGCCGAACCGCTGGACTCGTTCGGCTTCTGGATTCGCCTCGGCGACGCCGACCATCACGTGAACCTCGAGCGCCACTCGCTGCGTTCGCCCGAGTTCCGACTGCTCACCACGGAAGAGGACGGGTCGCTGGTCGAGGTCGAGGCCCCGCCCGTCCGCACGTACCGCGGTTCGATCGACGGTCTGCCGGACTCCCATGTGCGCGCGAACCTCGACCACAACGGAGCTCTCAACGCCGTCCTCGTGCTCGACACCGAGACCGAGTGGAACGTGCAGCCGATCCCGTCCCAGTACGGCGGTCTGCGCACCGGCAACGTGCACGCGGCCTACCGGACGGGAAATGTCCTCCCCACCGACCACGTGTGCGGCGTCGAGGATATCCCCGAAGACGACTTCCACAAGAAGGGGATCGACGGCGCGTTCGGTGAGAAGCCGATCGGCAACTGGATCTGCGAGATCGCCTGCGACGCCGACCGCGAGTTTTACCAGCAGAACGGCAGCAACGTCGGCCAGACGATGAACGACATCGAGGCCGTGCTGAACGCCTGCGACAGCATCTACGACCGCGACGTGGACGTCGTCTACGAGATCACGACGATCCTCGTGCGCACGTCCGAGCCGGATCCGTACAGCTCGACGAACCCGAGCACGCTGCTCGGTCAGTTCGCCACGCAGTGGCAGAACAACCACCAGGACATCCAGCGCGACATCGCGCACCTGTTCACCGGCAAGAACATCGACGGCGGAGTCATCGGCATCGCGAGCCTCGCGGTGATCTGCGTGCCGGGCTACGGCCTGTCGGAATCCCGTTTCACGAGCAACTTCTCGGCACGCGTCGGCCTGACCGCCCACGAGCTCGGCCACAACTGGGCCTCGCCGCACTGCAGCGGCAACGACTGCCGCATCATGTGCCCCGGCCTCGGCGGATGCTCGGGCGACCTCTCGCGCTTCGGCGAGTTCGCCAAGACGAGCATCATCAACCACCGCAACAGCCGGACGTGCCTCGAGCTCGATCCGCTGGTGCCGCCGGTCGCGCCCCCGTTCATGGACACCTTCGCCAACTCGACGATCGATCCGCTCCTGTGGCTCGGTGTCGAGGGCGCGATCTCGGACACGGGCGCGGACAACGAGCCGTCGCCGCCGCGCTCGATGCGTCTGACGGTGAGCAGCGAAGCGCGCTCGAACATCTCGCTGTTCGGCTCGCAGGCCGACCGCGAACCGTTCGTGAGCTACTGGGTCGAGGAGAAGAACACCGAACCCGGTGACTTCCTGAGGGTCGAGTACCTCGATCGCTTCGGAGACTGGCAGCCGCTGAACACGATCATCTCGAACTCGGCGACGACCAGTAACTTCTCGGTCTACTTCCACGCGCTGAACTCGAACGCGTCGCACGATCTTCTGCGTCTGAAGTTCCGCTCCGAAGTGGATCAGAGCGGCGACTTCTTCTTCGTCGACGACGTGCGGATCTCCGAGCCGAGCGCCAGCGTCCAGCTGACGCCGCGGGTCTCGGCCGTGCGCGCGGGCAACACCCTCCCGTTCGACGCGTCCGTCACGAGCCTGCTCACGACGTCGCAGAACGGCACCGCGTGGATCGACATCTACCGTCCCGACGGCAGCCCGCTCACCACGAACCCGCGCATCGGGCCGAAGGCGTTCAACCTGAACGCCGGCGAGACGAAGACCAAGACGAACATCCGCATCCGCATTCCGGCTTCGACGCCGCCGGGCCTCGGCTACCGCCTGGTCACGTACGTCGGCACGTTCCCGGATCAGATCGACTACGCGGACGACCTGTTCTTCCAGGTGACCGAGCCGCAGTAAGGCTGATCTCGCGCACCTCGTTGCGCATCGAGCTGGTATAACGAACCCCCGTGCGGGCAGTCCCGCACGGGGGTTTTTCCATGGACGCTCGGACCTGGGAGCGGGCCGGCCACCGGCCAGGAGCGCGAACCATGAGTTACCGCCACACGCAGTTCGGACGGCTGACCATCGCCATGATCTCCACGATCGTCTTGCTGACGATCGTCGTGACGGTCCTGGTCGAGATCGAGCCGCCGCTCCTGATCCTGCTTCCCATCGGATTCGGGCTGTTCATGGGCTTCCTGCTCGTGTGCTTCGGCGCCCTGACCGTCGAGGTGACCTCCGAGCACGTGATCGCGCGCTTCGGACCCGGATGGATCCGCAAGCGATTCGAGCTCGCCGAGATCGAAAGCGTCACGTGCGTCCAGAACCGTTGGTACTGGGGATGGGGCATCCGGCTCACGCCCCACGGCTGGATGTACAACGTCGCCGGACTCGAAGCGGTCGAGCTCGCACTGAAGAACGGCAAGCGATTCCGCATCGGCACCGACGAGCCCCGCGATCTGGAAGCGGCGATCCAGCGCGCCTCGGCCCACCGGGCATGAGCTATCCTCGACCGTAGAGGAAAGCCGATGACCGCAACGCACGACATCCCCCGCTCCGCCTTGCTGCGCACGACGGATCACCGTCCGTGGCCGGTCCCGAGCCGCCCCTGGGTGCTCCGGATGACGCGGCGCGATCTGCTCTTCTTGCACCGGCCGATCTCGGTCGAGGCCGTGCGGTCGCTCGTTCCACCCGAGCTCGAAGTGGACACGTTCGAAGGGCGGGCCTGGATCGGTGTCGTCCCCTTCGAGATGTGCGACGTGGCGCCACGACTCGCCCCCGCGCTCCCCGGCGTGTCCCGATTTCCCGAGCTCAATGTCCGTACGTACGTGCGCTACCGCGACCGAAACGGTGACGAAC